>JAVHPG010000053.1:0-3302 GCA_036170455.1 Elusimicrobiales bacterium | reverse complement strand
CCAATCCCTCAGGTGCTCCGGAAGGCCGGAAAGTGCTTCGGGGCAGGCCTTGATCAGTTCGTTGCGGAACCGGGTGCAGCCGAGCTGGTTGGCCCACGCCTCCTGGCACTGTCGGTGACACATGGTGTCGTAACCGAAGAGACACCAAGGCTCCGGGCACGCCTCGAACTGCTCGAGGACATCCGGAAAGACCTGCAGCAGCTTATAAAAGAACTGTAGCTCCTCGCCCCTCTTTCCTTATTTGCTATAATAAAGACGCAGTAGTTTGGCCGCTTGGAGAGCATAGCTCTTTGGGCGGCACAACCAGAGGTTTGACCGGCCCCACCGGGGCGTGGCTCAATGGTAGAGCGCTCGCTTGGGGTGCGAGAGACTGCGGGTCCGATTCCCGCCGCCCCGATGAGGCCGGTCAAACGAACTGCGAGTTAAAAACCGGCCGGCCGCCGGTTTTTTTTATCGGCAAGTATTGTAGAATATCCGCATAGAACTGCGGGGCAAGGAGATCAATATGAAACCTGGAACCATACTTGCGGCTATCCTGATGTCGTCTGCAATTTCCCTTTCGGCCGGTGAAACTAAAGAAGCCGCGCCCGCCGTCGCGCCGGCGGCCCGCGCCAACGCCATCGCGTTCAAGTTCTATTCGAAGGCCGCCGCCAGGCCCGGGAATATTTTTTTCTCGCCGTACAGCATCCACACCGCTTTCGCCATGGTCTATGCCGGCGCCCGCGGAAAAACGGCGCAGGAGATAGCTTCCGTGTTCTCCTTCCTGCCAGGGCCCTTGGACCAGCGCGCCTCCCTGGAAAGCCTGGACAAAGACCTGGCCGAGGCCGCGAAGGGCTCGGACTTCACCCAGGCCAATTCCTTCTGGGCCCAGGAGGACTATAAATTCCGCCCGGCTTTTATCAAGACCCTGCGCGCGCATTATAAAGCGGAAGCCCGCGAAGTGAACTTCGCCGCCAGGACCGAGGAAGCGAGGGCGGAGATAAACAGCTGGACCGGCAAGCAGACGAAGGGGAAAATAAAAGAGCTTTTCCCTAAAGGCGCGCTCAACCCGCTCAGCCGCCTGGTGCTGGTGAACGCGGTCTATTTCAAAGGGACCTGGCTGGAGACCTTCAGCAAAGAGATGACCGAAGAAGCCGACTTTACTAAAACCGGCGGCGACAAGGTGAAAGTTAAAATGATGACCGCGCCCGGCACGCGCAAAGCGGAATATTCCGAGAGCGAGGAGCTGCAGGCCCTGCGCCTTCCTTACCAGGGCGGCAGCCTCTCCATGCTGGTGCTGCTGCCGCGGGAAGGGAAGACCCTGGGCGAAACCGAAAAAGCGCTGACCGCGGAAAAACTGGAAGCCATCCGCAAAGGCCTGGAGAAGAAGAAAGTCAAAGTCTTCCTGCCACGGTTCACCTTCAGCTCCGGCTTTACGCTGAACGACACCCTGTCGGAGCTGGGCATGCCGGCGGCCTTCACCGAAGGGGCGGCCGACTTCTCCGGGATGGACGGGACGAACAAGCTTTATATACAGACGGCTTTCCACAAAGCCTTCGTGGAAGTTAACGAGGAGGGTACCGAGGCCGCCGCCGCCACCGGCGTGGCCATGGGCGTGAAATCTATGGCTTTCGACTTCTACCGGTTCCGCGCCGACAGGCCTTTCCTGTTCTTCATAGAAGACGCGAAGACCGGCCTCATACTTTTCATGGGCAGGATGGCAGAGCCGAAGAGCGAGTAACTACTCCGCCGAGAACCCGGCTTTTACGACGGCCGCCTTCAGATCTTTGGGGGCGGCCTTGTTTTCGTCGAACTCCACGGCGGCCTCGGCCTTTTCCAGGCTGACGTCCGCGGAAACGACTCCGGGCACCCTCGCAAGGGCGTTCTCTACGCTTTTGCGGCAGCCGCCGCAGCTCATGCCTTTAATTTTGATCACGGTTTTCATCCCAATATTATACACCTGGAAAGTGGGACAGGCTACTTTATTTTATTTTACCTGCTATAATTTAACTATGGGAACAGAGGCGAAAGGGTATCCTTTAAAAGTAGCGCTTATCTACGGGGCCAGCCCCTCCGGGCACTATGCCGCGGCCAAGGCCGTGGCGGAATTCCTGCCGCCCAGCATAATAGAGCCGGTCTTCGTCGACCTCTCCGAGGTCTACCCGGACCTGGGGCCCTTCGTGGCCAGGACTTACCTGCAGCTCCTCAGCAAGACGCCCGCCGTCTGGGATTACGTCTACGACAACGACTTCGTCGCCTTCGCCGCCAGCGCCCTGAGGGAATCCATACTCCCTTTCTCGTCGCAAAAGCTGGCCGACCTGCTGATAAAAAAGAATATCAGCGCGGCGATCTCCACGCAGGCTTTCTCCTCGCTGCTGATCGCGAAGAACAGGGGCCTCGCGCGGCTTCCGCTTTTCTCGGTGCTTACGGATTTCTGCGCCCACGCCTACTGGCCGCCCGGCGGTGTTACGGCTTATTTCGCGCCGGAAAAGACCGCGGCCGCCGCGCTGAAGGAAAAAGGCGCCCCGCCGGAAAAGATCTTCCTGACCGGCATACCGGTGCGCAAAGAATTCACCGGGCCCCAGCCCGCCAAGGCCGCCGCCCGGAAAGCGCTGGGCCTGGCGCCCGATCTTTTTACCGTGCTTATCACCGGCGGCAGCCGCGGCCTGGGCGGCCTGTTCTCCGCGGCGCAGGCCGTAAAGCCGCTCCTGGGCCGGATCCAGGCCGTGGTGCTCTGCGGCAGCAACCGCAGGCTCTGCCGGCAGGCGGAAAAAGAGCTGGACGAAAAAAAGTTCCTGCGCTTCGTCGACTTCACCGACTCCCCCGCGCTTTACTACGCGGCCGCCGACCTGGTAGTAGGAAAGCCCGGCGGCGTTACCCTGGCCGAAACCATGGCCCTGGCGAAGCCTTTTATAATTTATTCGCCCCTCCCGGGACAGGAGGAGAGGAACACGAGCTTCCTCCGCCGGCACCGGCTGGCGGTAACGGCGGCCTCGCCGGAGCAGCTGCCGGCGCTGATAAAAAAATACCTGGCGGCCCCGCAGGCGCTGGCGCTGGCTTCGCGCGCCCTCGCCGGGCACGCCCGCCCGCACGCCGCGCGGGACATCGCCGCGAAAATAATCCAGGTCCTGACCGGCAACGACAAGTAAGAAGACCGGGTCCGGAACCGGAAATCCGGGCCGGGGATTTTTTACCTGATGTTTTAGTATAATATGTAAGCAGCGTAAGTTTTGACGAATTTAAATCGGGGCGTGGCTCAGCTGGTAGAGCGCTCGCTTCGGGTGCGAGAGATCGTGAGTTCAAATCTCACCGCCCCGATTTTA
>JAVHPG010000052.1:0-3308 GCA_036170455.1 Elusimicrobiales bacterium | reverse complement strand
GCGTATGATCTCGGCACGGAGCGGCTCTCGTCCATTCCGGGAGTTAAATTAGCCGGCGCCGGCGCGCCCCAGGAACGCGGGCAGAAAGCGGCGGTCTGTAAAATTTTTACATGCGACGCCGGGCTTATCGCCCGGCGCCCCGAACTGTGGGAGGAGGTTTTCGGGCCCTCCTCCGTTATTTGCCGCTGCAGGAGCACGGCGCAGATGCTGGCAATAGCCCGCGCCATGCCGGGCAGCCTCACCGCGACCATCCACGGCACGGAGGCCGAACTGCGCAAGCACGGCGGGCTTCTACGGGCGCTAGAGCGCAAGGCCGGGCGCATCGTATTCAACGGCTTCCCGACGGGCCTGGAGCCCTGCGCGAGCCTGCACCACGGCGGGCCCTATCCAGCGGCGACCCACAGCTTCTTTACCAGCGTGGGAACCGCGGCTATATACAGGTACGCAAGGCCGGTATGCTTCCAGGGCTTCCCGAACTCTTCGCTCCCGGAAGAACTCCGCGAAACGAATCCGCGCCGCGTGCGCCGGCTGGTCGACGGTGAATTGAAATAAGATCCCGCGCCCGGAGAGCCGCGGTTAAGAGAGAAGAGGCGTTCTTTCAGCGGCCGCCGGCTATAAAGAGCACTCCTATCGAAGTCAAAACCACTCCCAGCAGCTTGGAGCCCGTCGCGGGTTCCTTCAGCACGAACACCCCCAGCAGAAAGCCTAACAGCGGCGTCAGCCCGAAAGCCACGGGGATCACCCGGCTCAGCTCCCCCGTCGCTATACCCGTATAAAAGGACAGCATTCCCAGCGAACCCGCCAGCACGCCGCCTCCCAGCACCAGGTAAAGCAGCGGCTTGATCCCCGCGGCGGCGATAGTGCCCCAGCCGGGGAAACTGGCGACGGCAAGAACCACCAGCGCGGCGGCCGTCCTGACCGTTATCCCCATTACCGGCGAAAGGTTCCCTAGGCGCAGCCCCTTCTTTTCAAAGAGCCCGCCCACGCTCCAGCAGACCGCCGTCAGGATCGCGTAAAATACTGGCTTCATAGTTCCTCCATAGTTCCTAAAATCCTATATTGAGCCCGATAGTGACGGGGAGGAGCAGCGTCAAAGATATTTTTCTCAAAGAAAATAGTTTCATGAACAGGGGCTGGCCTTTCTCGACACAATAATACAATTTTATGCCCGTTAAACTAAACGCCCCGCAACCGGAAAAAGCGCCCCGGATGCGCTGCCTGGCAGGGAATTGCATTCCGGGACTTATGTTTTTCGGCAGATAATAGTAGAATGATAGCGATGTCGATAGAAGAGCTGATGCTTACGGTTTTCATCCTTAACCTGCCCTTCGGTCATGTCAGGAGCAAAGCCGCCGTTTACTCCAGGCGCTGGATGCTTGCCATCCATATCCCAGTCCCTTTTGTCATCGCTTTGAGGATCTACTCCGGTTTCGGCTGGAAGGTCATCCCGCTCCTCGTTCTATCGGACGTCGCCGGGCAGCTGGCGGGGGGTAAGATCGGGAGAATCAGGATCCGCTAGTATTGTATGATACCGGCAGGGGCTGTTTAGACGCGTTTCAACGGGTTCGCGCAGCATGAAAGAGAACCGGCTTAAAAATATCTGGCTCAGCACCGGGACCGGCTTCAAACTGACCCTGGCGGTCTGCGCCACCGCCCTGCTTACGATAAGCGTCTTCGCCTACGTGAACATCCGCACGCACAGCGCCAGCCTGCTGGCGGAGGTGGAGCGCCACGCCAACCAGCTCAGCGAGTCGGTGCGCCTGAGCACCGAATACGACATGCTCCTTAACCACAGGGAGCGCCTGCACGAGAGCATCAGGCGCGTCGGCAACCAGCGCAGCATCCAGCGCATCCGGGTGATGAACAAGGCAGGCAGGATCATTTACTCGTCCGACGCCGCGGAGATAGGCCGCATGGTGGACCAGAAGGGCGAAAGCTGCTACATGTGTCATGCCGCCGGGCGCCCGCTGGAGCGGCTCGAGATCAAAGACCGGACGCGGGTGTTCCGCCCCGGGCCGGGCTCCTCCCGCATATTAGGCACCATCACCCCGATCTACAACGCGCCTTCCTGCTGGACGGCCGCCTGCCACGCGCACCCGCGCGAAAAAGTAGTGCTGGGCGTCCTGGACGTCACGATGCCGCTGGCCGAGGTGGACAAGGATATCAGGCGCGGCCAGCCGCTGTTCAATATCCGCCAGAAGAACCGCAGCGCGCAGTTCCAGGCGCCGGTCAGCGGCAAAGTGGTAAAGATCAACCAGGCCCTGGGAGAGGATTGCGGGGCGCTGGCGCTCACGCCCTATTACGGCAACTGGGTCTGCGTCATAGAAGGCGACAACCTGGACGCGGAAGTCTCCGCGCTCAAGATCGGCAAATCCGCGGTGGCGCTGTTCCAGGAAGACCTGGAGAAGTTCCGGGCGGCCATGCAGCGGCTGGCCGGGAGCGGCGCGGTGAAGGCCCGCCTCGACGGCGCCGTCTATGCCGGGGAGCTGGAGCACCTCGACGAAGCGAACTGGGAGAACATGGTCAAGGAGTTCTTCCGCAAATGACCGCCGCGCTGATTTTTTGTATCATAGAGGGGTAGAATTAAACTTCAGCGGCAGCTCCAAGGAGGAACTCATGAACCGATTTTTATTCGCAGCCGGGCTTTCCCTGCTTTGCGCTTCGGCGGCGCGGGCGCAGGACGTAGTGGCGGGCAAAGCCGCCGAAACTATGGATTCCGGCGGGTATACCTATGTAAGGGTCCAGGAGGGTAAAGACTCCACCTGGGTGGCCGTGCCCCAGCAGGCGGTAAAAGTAGGCAGCGACGTCTCCTACGCCAGGGGCATGGTGATGACTGATTTCCACAGCAAGACCCTGAACCGCACTTTCAAGACCCTGATCTTCTCGGAAGGGCCCGCCGCCGCTGCCCACGGGGGGAAAGCCGGCAAGGTCGCCGTTAACCACGGGGCGCCCGCAACCTCGCAGCTCTCGGTGAAGATCGCCAAGGCCGAGGGCCAGAACGCCTATACCGTCGCCGAAGTTTTCGCCAAGCGCAAAGAACTGGACGGCAAGCAGGTCTCGGTGAGGGGAAAGGTGATAAAAGTGTCGGAAGGAATAATGGACCGCAACTGGGTACACCTGCAGGACGGCTCGGGCGATCCCAAGGCCGGGACCCACGACCTGATAATTACGACCTCCGGGATGGCCAAGCCCGGAGAGACGGTAACGGCCCGCGGTACGGTAGCCAAAGACAAAGACTTCGGCTCGGGCTACCGGTACCAGGTGCTTATTGAAAAAGGCGCTCTTAAGCGCTAAGCGGCTTCAGCCTA
>JAVHPG010000051.1:0-15986 GCA_036170455.1 Elusimicrobiales bacterium | reverse complement strand
TCCTGGTCGCCTCCACCGCCGAGAACAAGCGCACCCCCTTCGACCTGGTGGAGGGGGAATCGGAAATAATCGGATACTTCATGGAGTACAGCTCAATGCGCTTCGCCGCTTTCATGTTCGCGGAATTCGTGGAGATAGTCCTGATCTCCATGCTGCTGACCACGCTGTTCTTCGGCGGCTGGCAGGTTCCCTACCTTTACGAAACCGGCTTCATGTTCCCCGGCGGGACCGAGCTGCCGCTCAACCACTATTTGGTCTCCGCCATGCAGGTGGGCTCCTTCGCCGCTAAAACCATCTTCTTCTCCTGGTTCTCCCTAGTAGTGCGCTGGACCCTGCCGCGCTTCCGCTTCGACCAGATGATGAGCCTGTGCTGGAAAGCCCTGCTGCCGCTGGCCCTGCTTAATATTTTACTGACCGGCGCCGTAATGACGTTTTTAGGAAAGCTATGATCAGCGTAAAGAAAGTCAACAACAAGCCGCTTAACCTCCTGGAGAGGATCTACCTCTGGGAGATAGCCCGCGGCCTTTCCGTCACCATACGCCATTTCTTCGCCAATCTTTTCAACCCTAAGAACATCCTGACCGTGCCGTACCCGGAGAAAACCATACCCCTGCCCGGCAATGCCCGGTTCCGCACCCGCCACCGCCTGAAGGTCCGCTCCGACGGCTCTCCCAAGTGCGTAGCCTGCTTCATGTGCCAGACGGCCTGCCCCGCGTACTGCATACGCATCGAGGCCGCGGAATACACGGAAAATACCGTGGAGAAATACCCCGCCGTTTTCGACATCGACCTCTCGCGCTGCGTCATGTGCGGGATGTGCGTCGAGGCCTGCCCCGAGGACGCCATCGCCATGGATACGGAAGAGCTCGCCGGCGGCGCGCTGAACCGCGGGGAGCTCCTTATGACGAAAGACGGCCTGCTCAGGAACCTGCCGGGCGAACCTTCCCGCAAGGGCGCGGCCAACCGCCTGGCCAACGAATATCTGAAGTCGCGGGGGGAAGAATGATACTCAACGCGGCGATCTATTTTTTCGCCGGCCTGGCCGCGCTGGCCACGCTGCTTATGATCTTCCAGCGCGACCCCGTGAAAGCCGCGATGCTCATGCTGGGCGCGCTCCTTTCCACCGCCGGGATCTACCTCGCGCTGAGCGCCCAGCTGCTGGCCGCGCTGCAGATAATACTTTACGCCGGCGCCATCATGACCCTTTTCATAGTGGCCCTGACCGCGACCCCCGCGGCCTGGCGCGATAAGCCCGGCAGGGGCAGCTTTACGAAAGTCCTCGGCCTGGCCGCCGCCGCCGTAATTCTTATGGAGCTGCTCAAAGTCTCCGCCGCGCTTAAAGCCGTCATGGTCTCCGCTGAATTTTCAGAGACCGGAACGCTGGACCTGGCTACCGCCCTCTTCGGCCGCTTCGCCTTCCAGTTCGAGCTCCTGTCCCTCCTGATACTGGCGGCCATAGTGGCGGCGGTCGCGCTGACGGCGAAGAGGAGGACCGCCCCATGAGCGCCTACACCCTGGCCTCCGCCGCCTTCGTGCTGTTCTCGCTCGCCGCGGCCGGCTTCCTTACCTGCGCCAGCCTCGTGCGGATGCTGATGTTCCTGGAGCTGATGCTTAACGCCGCCAACATAGCGCTGGTCGCCCTCGGGCCCGGGACGGTTTCCCAGGCTTACGCCGTAATGCTTTTCGCGATAGCCGCCGCCGAAGCCGGGATCGGCCTGGCGCTGATAATAACCCTGGCTTCAGTCTTCAAGACGCTTGAAGCCGGGAACATCAGGGAGCTGAAAGGCTAGCGCCGGGATTTTAAAGACATGGAAGGAAACTACTACCCTCTGCTGAAATGGATACTGCTGGCTCCCTTGGCCGGCTTCGCGGTCAACGGCCTGCTGGGGAAAAAGTTCCTCGGCGAAAAAGCCGGGGGGATCGTCGGCGCGCTGGCGATCTTCGTCGCTTTCGTTTTCGCCGCCCTCTCTTTCTCCGACCTGCTGAACCTGCCCGTAGAAAGCAGGCTGCTCCGCGACACGCTCTACAGCTGGATCTCCACAGGCACGTTCAGCGTGGACGCGGCTTTCCGCTTCGACCCGCTCTCGGCGGTAATGGCGCTGATAATCACGGGCGTGAGTTTCCTTATCCACGTCTATTCCATCGGCTATATGCGCGGCGACGCGGGCGTGAACCGCTACTTCGCCTACCTTAACCTCTTCGTCTTCTTCATGCTGACGCTGGTCCTGGCCGACAACCCGCTGGTCATGTTCGTGGGCTGGGAGGGCGTAGGCCTCTGCTCCTACCTTTTAATAGGCTTCTGGTACGAGGACCCGGAGAAGGCGACCGCCGGAAAAAAAGCTTTCATAACCAACCGCGTGGGCGACGCCGGCTTCCTGCTGGGCCTTATGCTCCTGTCGGCGCTTCTGGCTTTTAACGGCGTCTTCTCCATGGATTTCGCGACGCTCGAGGCCAAGGCGCCGCTGCTTACCTCCGTCACCGTCCTCGGCATAGGCGCCCCGACCCTGATCTGCCTCCTCCTCTTCTTCGGCGCTACCGGCAAGTCCGCGCAGTTCCCGCTCCATGTCTGGCTGCCGGACGCTATGGCCGGCCCCACGCCGGTCTCCGCCCTGATCCACGCGGCCACCATGGTCACCGCCGGCGTCTATATGCTGGCCAGGCTGCATTTCCTTTACGAGCTGGCCCCGGGAGCCCTTGAAGTCGTCATGCTTACCGGCTGCTTCACCGCTTTCTTCGCCGCCGTCATAGCCCTGCTTCAGAAAGACATAAAAAAAGTGCTGGCCTATTCCACGGTGAGCCAGCTGGGCTACATGTTCATGGCTGCCGGCGCCGGGGCTTTTTCCGCCTCTGTTTTCCACCTGGCCACGCACGCTTTCTTCAAGGCCCTGCTTTTCCTCGGCGCCGGCTCCGTGATACACGGCATGGGCGGCGAGCAGGATATGTTCAAGATGGGCGGCCTGAAGAAAGAAATGCCTTACACCTTCCTGCTGATAGGGGCGGGCTGGCTCGCCATCGCCGGCGTGCCGGGCCTTTCCGGCTTCTATTCCAAGGACCTTATCCTTGAAAAAGTTTTCGAGCGCGGCGGCCATTTCGTCTGGGGCGCCGGAGTGCTGACGGCGGCGATGACCGCCTTCTACACCACGCGCCTGTTCATCCTCACCTTCCTCCGCGAGAAGCGCGGCCACGGCCACGCGCACGAGTCTCCGCTCCTGATGACGCTGCCTATGGCCGCGCTGGGCGTCCTGGCCCTCGCCGGCGGCTTCCTGCTTAAAGACAGGCTCCCGGCTTTCCTCGAGCCGGCGGCATCGCACGGCGGCGAAGCCGGCCCCGAGGCCGCCCGCCTGATGTACATCTCGGTAGCCGCCGGGCTGTCCGGCATCGCCGCGGCCTTCCTGCTTACGCTGCCCAAGACCGCCGCCGCTCTCAAGCGCGCCGTGCCCCAGCTGCACGACCTAATCTACCACAAGTTCTACGTGGACGAAATATACGGTTTCCTTATAATCAAGCCGCTGCGCTTTATCTCCGACAAAGTGCTGTTCCAGCTGGTGGACGCGGGGCTTATCGACGGGGTCATCGTGAACGGCTCCGCCGGCGCTTCCTACTCCGCCGGCAAGGCCCTGGCTAAAGCGCAGAACGGCCGCCTTGATATTTACGCGCTGATCTTCGCCATAGGCGTGGCGCTGATGCTTTACTGGGTAATTTAAATGGAATTTTTAACAAACCCTCTTTCTCTCCTTATCCTCCTCTCCGCCGCATCAGGCCTTGCCCTGCTGGCCGTGCCCCCGGGGAAAGACGGCGCCCTGAAAGGCCTGGCCCTGGCGGCGACGCTGCTGATCTTCTTCGTCTCGCTGAAGCTTTACTTCGGCTTCGACCCGGCGCTGGCCGCTATGCAGTTCCAGCTCAACATCTCCTGGCTGCCTTCCTTCGGCATCAGTTATTTCCTGGGCATCGACGGGATCAGCCTGCTGATGATCCTGCTCACCACCCTCCTTATGCCGATCGCCGTGCTGGCCTCGTTCAACTATATAAAGGAAAGCCGCCGCGGCTATTACGCAACCCTGATGTTCCTGGAAGCCTCGATGATAGGCGTGTTCGCGGCGCTGGACCTGTTCGCTTTCTACCTGTTCTGGGAAGGCATGCTGATCCCGATGTACTTCCTGATCGGCATCTGGGGCGGCCCCCGGCGCATTTACGCCGCGCTCAAGTTCTTCATCTACACCATGGCCGGCTCGGTGCTGATGCTGGTGGCGATACTCTGGGTGGTCTCGGCGCACCACGCGGCGACCGGGGCGTGGACCTTCTCCCTGCCGGCGCTTTACGGGGGGGCTTTGACGGAGCAGGCCCAGTTCTGGCTCTTCGCGGCTTTCGCCCTCGCCTTCGCGGTCAAGGTCCCGCTTTTTCCTTTCCATACCTGGCTGCCCGACGCGCACGTCGAGGCTCCGACGGCGGGCAGCGTGCTGCTGGCGGGCGTGCTGCTCAAGATGGGTATCTACGGCTATATGCGCCTCGCGGTGCCCCTTTTCCCCGTCGCCGCCCTTAAATTCGCGCCCTGGCTGGCCGGGCTGGGCGTGTTCGGGATAATTTACGGCTCGCTCGTGGCCTGGACGCAGAAAGACATGAAGAAGATGGTCGCATATTCCTCGGTGGCACACCTCGGGACGGTAATGCTCGGCATCATGGCTTTTGAGCAGTCCGCCGTCTCCGGCGCGGTCCTGCAGATGGTAAACCACGGCCTCTCCACCGGCGCGCTGTTCCTCCTGGTCGGCGTGCTTTACGAGCGGCGCCATACGCGCCTGATAGAGGACTACGGCGGCCTCGCCAGGGTAATGCCGGCCTTCTCGGCCGTCTTCCTGGTCGTCACGTTATCCTCCGTCGGCCTGCCCGGGCTTAACGGCTTTATCGGCGAGGTCCTGGTCCTTTTCGGCTCCTTCAGGGTTTACCCTTGGCTGGCCGGGGCGGCCGTCTCCGGCGTGATACTTTCGGCGGTGTATATGCTGGGAATGTACCAGCAGGTTATTTTCGGGCCGCTGCGCCACACGGAGAACAAGGTGCTGCCCGACCTGAGCGTCAGGGAATGGCTATACCTGTCGCCCCTGCTGATCTTCATAGTCCTGATCGGAGTCTGGCCTAATCCTTTCCTTAAGAGGGCTATGCCGGCGGTAAACAGCTATATTTCGCTTTCGAAACTCCAGACCGCGCCCGCAATACCTGAAGTACAGATCGCGCTCGGAGGGAAGGAACAAGAATGACCCCCGATTTAATAGACTTCGCAGCCTACGCCCTTGCTAGTCCGCTCCTTCTGATCGTGGCCGCCTTCATCTGCCTGCTGTTGCCCCTTTTTGTCAAGCGCCTTAACGGAGCCCAGGGACTCATAGCCATCGGTTCGGTGCTGGCGGTACTTACCTTCCTGCGGCGCGCGCCGGCCACCGAGATTTCATTCTTCACCGGGGCGCTGCTTCTTTCACCTCTTTCAGCCTACCTCTGGACTTTCACCGTTATCGTCCTGGGGCTGGTAATATTGCTTTCCATCGCCCGCCCGCCCGCGCCTGCAGAGAACCAGGGAGAATATTATTTCCTGCTTTTCATGGCCAGTATCGGCCTTATGGTCCTGGTGGCGGCGGGGGACCTGTTCACCGCCTTCATAGCGCTCGAGCTCCTGAGCCTGCCGGTCTACGCGCTGGCAGGGATCAGGCGCTCCAAGCCGGGCCTTGAAGCGGCGTACAAATATTTCATGCTGGGCGCTTTCGGCTCCGGGATGACGGTCATGGGCATAGCGATACTCAGCTCCCTTTACCCGGCCATAACCTTTACCGCGCTCAAAGTGGGCACGGCCCAGCCGCTCGCGCTCGCCGGCTTCCTGCTGGTCATCTCCGGCTTCGCCTTCAAGACGGCGCTGGTGCCTTTCCATATGTGGGTTCCCGACGCCTACGAGGGCGCCCCGACGCAGATCTCGGCCTTCATGGCGGCGGCGGTAAAGGCCGGCGGCGTGATCGTGCTGTGGCGCATTTTCAGTATCTTTAACGGCGGGCCAATACGCGAGATCTTCTGGTGGCTGGCCGTAGTCACCGCGGTGTCGGCGAACCTCATGGCGCTGGCCCAGAAGGGGCTGAAGCGCCTGCTGGCTTATTCCAGCGTAGCGCACGCCGGGTACATAGCCGTAGCTTTCTTCGGCGGCCGGCAGGGCTTCGAAGCCGTACTTTATTATCTCCCCGTTTACGCTATGGCCACGACAGGCGCCTTCTCGGTGGCTCTCCTGCTTGAGAAGGAGGAAAAGGGCCCGCAGGTAGAGGACCTGGCCGGCCTGGCGAAAACCAGGCCGTGGGTGGCCGGCGCGATGGCCGCTTTCATGTTCTCGCTCGCCGGCGTGCCGCCGCTGGCCGGCTTCTTCGCTAAGTTCTACGCTTTCGCCGGCGCGGTAAATTCCGGCTATACCAGCCTCGTCGTCATCGCCATAATCATGAGCGCCGTGTCCACCTACTACTACCTCAAGGTTACCGTGGTCATGTACATGAAGCCGTCGGCTAACGGGCACCACGCCGAAGCCCCCGGCCTTATCGAAGCGGTGATCTTCATGATGGCCGCGGGCGTGATCCTCGCCGGCGTCTTCTCACGCCCGCTGCTGGAACTGGCCGCCGAAGCCTCCCGCTGGTTTTAATCGACTTCAGGCAAGAGCCGCCCTTTCTTCTCACTACCGGTACGCACTACGCTTTTCGGGCTAGCCCGATTTGCCGATTGCCCGCGGACGGCTAATTAACTACATTACTTCCAGAGAGCGAACTCCCGGGACAGGGGGCCCAGGTACTTCAATTGTAAACACAACTTAATACTGAGACTTTAGAATCAGTAACCTTCCGGCGCTTGTGTTTTTTTCACAAGGCCGGGAGGGTCGTCGTAATAAAGATAGGGGTTTTAAACAATCAAGGAGGCGGTAAACCATGCATTCAAAACACGCGGTTCATCACAATAAGCATAATAAACATCTGGTCCCGGCCAGGAAGCATCCGGCCCATACACCCGAGGCCCTGACGCACACTGCCGAGCTGATCAGGCCTTTCGAATCCCTGGGAAATGTCGTCGACGATCTCTTGAACTTTCCCATGGCGGAGCGGAACCTGGTGTATACGCCGGCCGTGGACATCAGGGAGACGGACAAAACCATAGAGGTCGCCATGGCGCTGTCCGCGATCGATAAAAAAAACATAAACCTCGAGCTCACGGAAGATTCCCTGACTATTTCCGGAGAGCGGCGCGAAGAAAAAGAGAATAAAGGCACAGGGACCTACGAGCAGAGCTACGGCAACTTCTACCGGTCCTTCATGCTGCCGGCCGCGGTAAAGACCGGCGACGCGAAGGCCGTTTACAAGAACGGGACCCTGAAAGTGACCATGCATAAGCAGAAGCCCAGCAGGCTGACGGTAGAGTAAGAGCTGTTCTCCGCCCCCGGGACGGGGGGACAGGGCCGGGGGCGGGGGACGCTTACTATGTCGCGTGGAGGCGCTATGAGAGAGAAATACCTTTGGCTCGCGGTCGCGGTTCTCACGGCTTTGACGATGGGGCAGGCGTGCTATATCTACGAGGGTAAAGCGGTAGCGAAAGATATTACGGAGCAGCCCCCCGTCGAGCCCGAGATACACCGCATGGCTCATACGGAAAAAGCCTCCGACTCCCGATGGGAAGAACTCGAGAAGTGGCGCAGGACCGTCCGGGAGCAGATAAACCAGGGCTTCCCTCTTAGCGACAGGGACTTCGACGTTTTCTTCGGAGACAGTTTTTTTGCCGGCAGACCCGGACCTTTTGCCGAAATGGAGCGGGTGCGCAAGCAGATGTCCGGGCAGTTCCGCGACCGGGAAAAGACGCTTTTTGACGGCTACTGGGGCAAATGGTTCGAACAGAGGATGCTGATGGGGCAGTTCAGGACGGAGATCACCCGTACGCCGGGAGAGGTGACGGTCACTGTGCAGGTGCCAGGCCTGGAGGGAAGGACCGCCGACGTAAGCGTCACCGAGGAGCGGATAAGGCTGTCTTTCGAGGCAAAGGCCTCCTCCGCGAAGAAAACGGCGGACACCATGGTAAAAAGGGCGTCGTCACAGAGCTACCTGAAAATCCTGCCGCTGCCGGAAGACGCCGTGCCCGGCACGGGAAAGGTGGAAATTAAAGGCGAAACGGTAAGTATCAGGTTCGCGCGGAAAAAAAGCTAGAAGAAACCGTTCTCCTTGAGGAAGTCCCTGGTAATCCCCGTGGAGGAGTTTTTAGCGGCGTATTTGCCCAGGATATCGTACTCTATGTTCAGGAGGCCGCCTGGCTTTAAATTTTTCAGAGCGGTATTCTCCCAGGTATGGGGTATGACCGCGGCTTTAAAAGAAGGTCCCGAAATCCCGTAAACGGTAAGGCTTATTCCGTCCAGCGCTACCGAGCCTTTCTCCACCAGCAGCGCTCCTGCCGTCTTTTCGACCTCTATAACAAAGCTGTTTCCGTCTCCGCGCGAAGAAAGAAGCCGCGCGGTGCCGTCAACATGCCCGGTCACAAAATGCCCGCCAAGCCTCGCGCCCACGGCCAGAGCCCGCTCCAGGTTCACCCGGGAGCCGGCCTTCAGAAGGCGCAGGGTGGTCTTTGAAACCGTCTCCGGGCTCACGGCGAAGACGGCCAGGCCGGGCTTGAACCCCGTAACCGTAAGGCAGGCTCCGTTGACCGCCACGCTCTCTCCGGACAGCAGTTTCCAGTCCGCCGGAACCGCGACCTGGAGCTTTCCGGCGGAAACCGCTTTGATTTTTTCTACCGCCTCGATTATTCCCGTGAACATAATTAAAATCCAAGTTCCAGCATTAGGTCGGGGCCCGCGCGGCCTGCGGAGAGGATCTTGGCCCTTATCCCCAGTTCTTTGCGCGCCGCGTTCAGCGCGTCGGGCCAGACCATAGAATTTTTGGACTCCGTGCCGCCGATGAGCAGGGGCGAGACGAAACAGAAGAACCTGTCCGCCAGGCCCTCGCTGATAAAAGAGCCGATAACCCGGCCGCCGCCCTCTATCAGGATGTGGCTGATGCCGAGCCCGCCGAGAACTTTCAGCAAAGCAGGCAGGGAAACCCGGCCCTTCTCGGAAGGCAGGACCAGTATTTTAACGTCCTTGGAGAGTTTCTTCAGCGCCGTGAACGAGGCCCGGCGGGTTGTAGCCACCATGACGCGCTCATTTTCGAATATCTTCGCCCGGCGCGGAACCCTGAAAGAGGAGTCCAGCACCACTACCCAGGGCTGGCGCCTCACTTTAACGCCGCGCACGTTCAGAAGCGGGTCGTCGGCCAGCACGGTGCCGATGCCGGCGAGCACCGCGTCGGCTTCAGCCCTGAGCTTATGCCCCTCCAGCCGCGACCGCGGAGAGGATATCCAGCGGGAGCGGCCCTGCGCGTCCGCGATCCTGCCGTCGAGACTCTGCGCTATCTTCAGGGTCACATAGGGCAGCCCCGTGCGCATGAACTTATTGAAAGCAGGGTTGAGAGCCTCGCACTCTTTTTTCAGCAAGCCGATTTTAACTTTCAGCCCGGCGCGCCGCAGCAAGGCCGCCGCCTTTCCGCCGTTGGCGGGGTTCGGATCGGAGGCGCCGATGAAGACCGCCGCTATGCCGGCCTTGAGAACAGCCTCGGCGCAGGGGGGGGTTTTCCCGTAAGTCGAGCAGGGCTCCAGCGTAACGTAAAGAGCCGCACCGCGCGTGCCGCCGCGGCAGGCCTTGAGCGCGTTTATCTCGGCGTGAGGACCGCCGAAATGCAGGTGTGCTCCCTCTCCGATGATCTTCCCGTTCTTAACTATCACGGCCCCGACCATAGGGTTAGGATGCGCGCCGAAGCGGCCCGCCCGCGCGAGCTCGATAGCGCGCCGCATGAATTTATTATTTATCGATACAGCCATAGCCGCGGCCCCCGGCCGGAATGTCTAGAGATTTTTAAACAAGTTCGCCATCTCTATAGCGGAAACCGCAGCCTCGGCGCCCTTATTGCCGTGCTTCACTCCGGCGCGCTCTATAGCCTGCTCGAGGGTATCGGCCGTGATAACGCCGAAAGACACCGGGACTTTGTGCTTCATCGAGACTGCGGCGATCCCCTTGGCCGTTTCCTGCGCCACGAAGTCGAAATGGGGGGTCTCCCCTTTTATGACCGCGCCCAGGCAGATAATGGCGCTATAGCCTCCGGCCGCCAGCTTTTCACAGACCAGCGGGATCTCGTAGGCGCCGGGGGTCTTTACTACGGTAATATCGCCGTCGGAAGCGCCGTGCCTCTTGAGCGAGTCCACGGCGCCGTCCAGCAGGCGGCTGGTGATGAAGTCGTTGAACCGCGAGACCACTATGGCGAATTTCAATTTCCCGGCCGTCAGGTTGCCTTCTATAACTTTCATATTATCCTCCTATTTACCGATCAGATGTCCCATCTTCTCTTCTTTTGTTTTAAGATAGCGGGCATTATGCTTGTTCGGGCTGATGACAAGCGGGACCCGCTCCTTTATTTCCAGGCAGTACCCGCCCAGCCCCGCCAGCTTGCGCGGATTATTGGTAATGAGCCGGAGCCGGCGCAAGCCGAGGTCGCAAAGTATCTGGGCGCCTATGCCGTAATCCCGCAGGTCCGCGGGGAAGCCCAGCGCCTCGTTGGCGGTCACCGTGTCATAGCCCTTATCCTGCAGGCTGTAAGCTTTTATTTTATTGGCGAGGCCGATCCCGCGGCCTTCCTGGCGCATATAAAGGATGACGCCTGAACCCTCTTTCGCTATCAGGCGCATGGCCGCGTGCAGCTGCGGGCCGCAATCGCAGCGGCGGGAGCCGAAAACGTCGCCGGTAAGGCATTCAGAATGGACGCGCACCAGTGCAGGGTCCCCGATCTTTCCCAAAGTAAGCGCCAGGTGCTCGAGGCCTGTCAGGCGCTCTTTATAGACGGCGATATCAAAAGTCCCGAATTCCGTAGGGAGGGTAGAAACGGCCAGTTTCTCCACAAGGCTTTCGTTCCGGCGGCGGTAAGCTATCAGGTCGGCGATATTGCCCAGCTTCAGGCCGTGCCTCGCAGCGAAGCGCGTCAGCTCGGGCAGCCGGGCCATTGTTCCGTCGGGATTCATTATTTCGCAGATGACCCCGGCGCCGGCAAGCCCTGCCAGCCTGACCAGGTCCACGCAGGCCTCGGTATGCCCGGCGCGGGCCAGCACGCCGCCCGGGCGGGCTTTAAGAGGGAAAATATGGCCCGGGCGCGTAAGGTCGGCGGGAACGGAGTCAGGGGCGGAAAGTATCTTGATAGTCCTGGCCCTGTCCGCGGCGGAGATCCCGGTGGTCACACCGTTCGAGGCGTCGACGGAGATAAGCCAGTTGGTCTTGTAGGGGTCGGTATTGTCCCTTTCCATCTGGAAAAGATTAAGCGCGCGGGCCCGGGCTTCTTCCAGCGGGGAGCAGATAAGCCCGCGCCCGTATTTGGCCATGAAATTTATTTTCTCGGGGGTGGCGAACTTGCCGGCCATTACCAGGTCGCCCTCGTTCTCGCGGGCCTCGTCGTCGGTGAGGACCACCATGCGGCCGAGCCTGATATCCCTGACTATCTCTTCAACCGGGGAGAACCTGATATTTTTTTTCATAAAAAAAGCCCTGAAGTCTATCTCCAGGGCACGGCACCGGCGATAAGCCAACGGCAAGCCGTAAACAATACGGTCCTGCCGAAGCTGACTATCGCCGCGTTCTTCTTTCATCCGGACTTTACCGTCGGCCCCGGAATTTAACCGGGTCTGCCCTTGCGGGCTTGCGGGCTTCCCTTCCGGGTTACCGCCGGTGGGGAATCGCGCCCCGCCCTGAAGAACTTAAAATTATTATACCAATTACTCAAGCGTTGAACATATGGCGTAAGCCGTTATATTCCCGGTGCTGCCGGTGTAATCGCATTTCCACTCAGTATTGCTGAACGGGTATGACGCGGTCATAGAATCGACTCCTACCGAGTAGGAGCAACCGCCTCCCATGACGGTCTTTCCGGCTGTGCAGTTGGCGCTACAGGTTGGGGCGGCGTTGCAGACCGTGCTCTTTATTTCCCGGGAAGCCACGAACCCGTCAGCCTTAACTTTACCGGCGACATCCAGCCTTTCAGTCGGCCCCCCGGTTACCCCTATTCCGACTTTACCGTCGTACCTGACCACCAGCGTGGAGCCGATGACCTCGAACGCGCTCTGGGTGCCGCTCAGGCCGGTCCCCGTTACGGACAAAGAGGACCTCAACAGGGCAAAACCGTTGACGTCCAGCTTCCCCTGCGGGTTGCCGGTGCTTATACCCACATTCCCGGTTATGCTGCTTACATAAAGTGCGGCCGAAGCGCGGTTAGCCCCGACCAGGAAGTTAGAAGCATCATGTAGGCCAGCCTGAGGCGCTGCAGTGCTTACGCCTACGAACCCGCTGCCAGCGGAAACAAATAAAGCGGCACTATTTAAACCCGTCGCGCTTACAAGCATGTTCGTAGCAACGTGGAACTTCTCTGCCGGATTGCTGGTGCCGATACCGAATTTCCAGAGGTTGAAGTCCACGCCAACAGGGTCATTAGCAATCCTAAAAACCTCGATACCATTTCCTATATTGCTCGCACCAGCCCTGTAAACAAAGTCATTGGAGCCGCTGCCGAAACCCAGGGCGCCCTTGTACTTTTGGTTGGGAAAGCTCTCTTCTCCCCATTCGATATAAGTCGGGCCTCCAGTTGGGCGCAAAGAGAGAAAGGCTTGATTCGGACCGTAATCGGCGCCTATCCTTACCGAATCCATGACCTGCAGATTATTACTGGGCTCGAGCACGGTATTATCAAGTCCTATCCCCACGCGTCCCTGGGGCGTAACGACAAAGTCATAGGTATAAAACGGCACATTCGTAATGGAGGGATGTGAACCCACGGCCAGGGTATAAAGCGCGCCCTGGACCTCGCCGATCTGGAGGGCCGCGCCCGGAGACGCAGGGATACCTATCCCTGTATTGCCATTAAGATGGATATCGCTGCCGGTTACTGTCACCAGCCCAGCCTGGTTCCCGTAATAGCCTCCTTCCGCAGTTACGGAAGAAACTGTCAGTATCCCGCCGTTGACCGTAAGCGCGTGGGTCTGGGCAAGGGTTTTTATCGAAACTCCGCCGGAGGTCGTACTGACATAGAGGATGGGGTTGACTTTGGAGAGGTCGGCGAACTGACCAGCGGTATTGCTGCTGACCAGCATGCTGGTCAGCACGTGGAATTTTTCAAATGCCTCACCGGGGTTTTTAGTTCCTATGCCGAACTTCCAGGCGGTGGGATCGGCGATTAGCTGAGACGGCCCGATGCGGAAAACCTCTTCGCCACCGGTATAAGGGTCCGAGCCCATGGATCTGTAGATAAGGTCCGGGTACCCATACTGATACCCCAAAGCGCCCAGGTTCGCAAAGTTGGGATCGCTCCAGCGTATAAAGCTGTCCCCGTCGGCAGCCTTAAGATGCAGCTGGGCGCGCGCGTTCGGTGCGCCGGATGAAATTAATATTTCTCCATTTACTTCCAAAGGCGCCGCCGGAGATAAGACCTGTACTCCCACATTACCGTAAGTAGTCACAGCCAGCACATATGTTGCGCCCGCGTCAGTTATGTTGGTGTCCTCTCTTTTCACCGTCAAAGCGTAATCGAGCGTGCCGTTAGAGACTATGGAAATACTGGAGCGGTCTACAAGCAGGTGGCCGGTCATGGTGTCGCCGGCCTTAAGCACGCGGCCGGAGTCGGTGCCGCTGACGTTCCAGAGACGGGAACCGTCGCCGATAAAACCGTAGGAAGAGAACACTACGCCCGCGGTTACCTTGATGCCGCTCGCCGTGGTTATGCTGTAGCTGTTGTTCATGTCGGGCCCGGACCAGGCTCTGAAAGTGGCGGTGGACGCGAGGATGTCCAGGGCGGCGACCTGCCCGGTGAAATCCGCCCTGGTAGCCGTAACTGTGGTAGTAAAGAGGCCGCCGTTCGCGGTAACGCTTGAAGAAGCTATTATTCCTCCGCCCACGGTCAGGCGCGCCAGGTGCGTGCCGGTTCCCAGCGCGGTATTACCGTTCAGGACGGAAAAAGTGGTGGAGCCGGACACCGAAAAGGCGCTGCCGGTTATAGTGGCGGATGAGGCCGTTAAAGAGGTGATCCCGGAGAGGGGCCCGGACATGACGTCGCCGACTTTCAAGACCTTGGTGCTGTCCGGAAGACTGGTCACATTAATAAGGCCGCTGCCGTCTCCATAAATTATGGAAGAGGGGGTAAGATAAATGTGAGTGCTGACCCGGATGCCGCCGTATGCGGAAGCGGGGGCAGAGGAGAGCTCCACGTTATCAAGCAGCTTGAATTTAGGGGAAGTCACTCCCTGGGCGGCAGTGACCGTTACGCTGGTCACGGTAAGCAGGCCGGTCATCGTGTCGCCGGCTTTACGCACTATGCCCGTAAGGGTGGTCCCGTCGCCGTAGTAGGAGCCGCCGTGCACCTCGCCGGTTCCGCCGTTGCCGGCCACGCGGAAGATCTCGTCATTGCCCGCCGTCACCAGCAGCAGGTTGCCAAGGGTAGAAGCGGCGCTGGTACCCGAGGACACGTGCAGGCGCGCCTGCGGGAAAAGCAGGGGATTGCCCAAGCCAGTGTCGCCTATTCCCGTATTCCCCGGGTTTATCGTGTGCAAATTATCCCCGGCCACGTCCCACATAGTGAGGGCCGCGGCCTTGGTCTGCACCGAGCCGTCGGGGAATTTAAAGCCGCAGCTGTAGTTCGCGGGATCGGCGCAGGTAAGGTAATTTCCTTTGCTTTCCACCATTCCGGAGACCGAGAGCTTAGAGCCGGGAGTGATATCTCCCACTGAAATGCCGCCCATGACGAAAAGGTTGGTGGAGATCGTCACCGCGCCGTTGGTAGTATTCGGCAAAGCGCCGATAATATTCACGCTGAAAGTGGAAGTGGCCACGGAAGCCGTGGAGGCGAAAATAGAATTAAAAGCGTAGGGAGAAGCCTGCAGCCTGACGCGGGGGGACATGGCTTCATAGGTGCCTAAGCAGTCTCCGTCGCTGTCCACCTGTATCTCCAGCCACAGCGCGCTGTAGTCGGTAAAAAGAGTTGGAGGGATCCCTCCGGCCGTGGCGGAGCCTATCTCGACATCATAGCGCCCCTTGCTGACCTTTACGTTGCAGCGGCTTTCGGTGAAGCGCGCCGTGCCGACGGTCGCGGCGTCGTAAATCACGAATTTTAAGTCCTGCGGAGTTTCCACCGGCAGATTCGTGATCTTGCTGAGCAGGAAGCCCTGGTAATTTATTGATTGCGTGATGGCGGCATGGGCGGGAAGAGCCAGGAGGGAAGGATACAGGAGAAGGGAAAACAGGGCGAGGCACCTGAAACACGAAGCTTTCCAGGACCTTTTACCGACCTTATTAATGCCATAAGCGTTTCTCATAGGTCTTAACTCCTCGTCGCTACCGTATCACCACTACAGTGCCGTTATATACCGTCCCTTCCGCCTCTATCTGATAAATATAAACTCCGCCCGGCACCGCCAGCCCGCCTGCCTTTGCGTCCCAGATGAGCGAGTTGCCGACCGGCCCGGCCTTCATCGAGCCCACCAGCGCCCCGCGCATATCGTAAATCTTCCCGGTCACTTTCTTGTCCTGCGGGTTGTCGAAAACAAAGACCATGGTATCATTTTTGTTGTCCCCATTTGGGGTGATGAGGCGGTTGGTAAGGCCGGCCTTGTCGGCGGAGAAACTGCCGCCGCGCTCGGTCGTGCGCAGCTGGTACCGGCCGAGCAGCCGGGTCTCGAGCGTGACGCTGTGCTCGGCGGCGTTGACGTCGCCGTACAGCTGCATCCAGCGCGCGCCGTTGTTGAAATACATGCTGAGTGTTTTTTCGTCCGTAGACGCGGAGGGGGAAATGACGTCGCCGGACTTGGCGTAGTAAAGCTTCAGGGCCCCGCTCTTCGAACGAGCATCAAACTCAAGTCGGGTATTGCCATCAGTGAAAACGCTCGAC
>JAVHPG010000050.1:13566-16182 GCA_036170455.1 Elusimicrobiales bacterium | reverse complement strand
ATTCCTGCCGCCCGTTGAAAAGCCCGGCGGCCGGGCCGAGGGCCAGCCCGAAGAAACAAAGAGCGCACAGGGCCGCCATGGATTTGCCGCCGGCAGGAACGCCCGCAGCGCCCCGCGGCCCGGCTCCGCTTTCGCTCCCGGCTCCGCCGGAGGAGAAACCTAGCGAGCCCCAGAACAGCAGCGCGGCGGCCCCTGAATAAAATATCATGTCCGCGCCGCCCTGGATAAAAGCCGCCAGGGCGCAAAGCTTAAGCGGCAGCTTTTCTTTACCGCCGCAAGACAGCGCCGCGCCGGCCGTAAGAAGGAAGAGGACAGCCGCGGGAAAGCCGGCCTCGGCGGCCAGGTTAAGGATCTCGCTGTGCGCGTGCAGCGTGCTGTGCCCGTAAAAAGAGAGCCCGTAGAAATACGGGAATTTGAAGACTTCGAAAATTTCACCGAAACGGCCGGGCCCCCAGCCAAGCAGGGGACTGGCGGCGGCGGCCTCCAGCGCCGCGCCCCACAGGCGGGGGCGCGCGAAAGCGCGCGGGTCGTGGAACTTGAACAGTATCTCCAGGCCCGAGGCCGGCAGGAAAGCCGCGGCGGCCAGGCCCGCCGCGAAAAGCCCGGCCAGCCATTTCCAGCGGCGCGCTAGGCCAAGGCCGGCGGCGGCGCTCAGGAAAGCCGCCAGCGCCGCGCCCCTCGAGGCGGCCGCGGCGATGCCGGCCGCAAGAAGCAGGGAAAGGGCGGAATAGAGAAATTTTTCTTTTTTATTTTCCGTCCCCGACAGGGCGAGGACGGCGGCGGTAAAGCCCGCGGCGCAGAAGACGGTGGAATAATTGGGGTTAGCGCCTATGAGCCCGGTGAGGCCCCGCCCCGTAATTCTCTGCAGGATGAAAACCGCGGCCGCGGCCAGGCCCAGGCCGTATACCGCGGCCAGCCAGTCCTTATCCCCCTCTTCGGAAGAGGCCGCGAAGAAGAAGAGCAGGCCGAAAACTACATACCTGGAGAAAGCGCCGAGAGAGACGAGTGGCGCCGGGGAAAAAAACGCCGCGGCGCCGACCCAGAAAAAAAACAGCAGGGACGCAGTCAGGCCGGCCCCGGCCAAGCCCCGTATAGACAGCGCCGCCCAAGGCAGAAAAACAGCGCCGAAAATCAGCCAGGCTTCGGGCGAGCGCAAGCCGCCGTCCGCCACCGCCAGCACAAGGAAGAAAGCCGGCGCCCAGGGCCCGGCCGCTTCTATGGCGAGGCGAAGCCTCGACAAACTCCAGGAGGCGGCGCTCATTTAAAGACCTCCCGCCGGCGCCGCTCGAGGCCCGCGGCCCTGGTTTCCAGGCCGGGCTGGGAGTAAATGCGCCTGAGCGCTCCCCAGGCCGAAGCGCTGTACCGGTTTTCAAGCAGGGCCATTTCCAGATAGACCGAAGAGCGGAAACCGGGGCCGCCGGCCTTGTCGGCGATGCCGAGGCGCCCCAGCAGCTCCAGCGCCGGAGCCCTGAAAAGCTTTGTTTCAAGCGCCGGGCGCAGTTCAGCTTCGGCGGTTCTGAGATCACTGCAAGCGGCCGCCCGGACCCTGGCTTTTTCGAAGGCCAGGCTGCGGAGATCCAGCGCCGCCAGGGAGAGGAGGAGCAGGCAGGCGAGAGTGAGAGCGCCGCCGGCGGCGCGCCGGGAAGGGAGCCGGAAACCGGGCTCTTCCGACGGAGAGCCGAGCAGCAGGCAGAAGACCCAGAAATTCGCCGGCACGGAGAGGCCAAAATCCATCGTCGAGTGGACGAGTGCCGCTATGACCGAGTATTTCAACAGCCCCTTTTTAGCCCGCGCGGCGGAAAAGAGCAGCCAGAACCAGGCGAGGGCGGCGGGCAGGCCGTTCTCGGCGAGGAATTCAAGATAATAATTGTGCGCGTAAATTGCATGCTCTCTGAAAACGCCCGCCGGCTGGAAAGCCGCCTGCGCCCAGGTGAAAGAAGCGTGACCGAAACCAGCCAGCGGCCGGAGCGCGAACATCTCCCAGGCGCTGCGCCACCAGGCCAGCCGCCCCGCCACGGAATCCGCCTGCAGCAGGTAAAACACCGGCACAGCCACCACGGCCAGCCCGGCCAGCAGCCAGATATTATCCTTCAGCTCCCTGCCTTTTAAACGCGAGGCGGCGTAAAAGCCGGCGGCGGCCAGGCCGGCCAGCACAGCGCCCAGCGACTGCGTCCAGACCACCAGTACCACCATGGCTGCCGTTAGCGCCCAGTTTTTCCGGTCCAGAGCCAGCGGTATGACCATGACCGCGTAAAGCGCCAGCGCGTTCAGGTTGGTGAGCGGCGGCCTCTCTATAAAATTCCCCAGCGCGAAAGCCTGAAGCAGGGCCACCGCGAAAACCAGCCAGGCGCCCCAGACCACGGCGGTTTCGACCCTGCCGCGTTCCTCCTTATTAAGGAAAGAGGCGGAAAAGAAAATAATCAGGCCGGAGGCATAATTTCCCCACTCGTTGAAAATATAGCCCCTGAAAGGACTGGCCAGCAGCGAAATAAAAGAGAGGGCCGAGGCGGCCCAGAGAGGATAGAATCTTTTTTCGGTCAGGCCGCGCGGCAGCCCGGAGCCGTAAGCGCCGATAAAGAGCCAGGCCAGGCAGCCGAGCAGCACGGCCCGCTGGAG
>JAVHPG010000050.1:0-13466 GCA_036170455.1 Elusimicrobiales bacterium | reverse complement strand
TCCGTGCCCCTGACATTGGTGCTGGGGGGCGTGGTCGCGCTCCCGCCCGAAGCCTGGCTCACCGAGGGCGTAAGGTGCATTGCGATGCGACCGTCGGAATTAATGGTGGGCGTCACCTTCAGGGTTATGCCGGAGGGCACATAGGTCACTTTCTGCGTGGTGACGGTAGCGCCGCCGGAGCCGACCGCGGAATCCGTAGTGGTGTAGGGAACCTGGTCCGTGATATCGATCGTGGCCTCTTTATTATTGAGGGTCGCGACCTTGGGGTCGGAAAGCACTTTAAGCTTACCCTTCTTGACCGCTGCGGCTATTACCGTGTTGAAAGTGAAGTCGTTTATCTTCCCGAAGAAAGTCAGGGCGCCGCCGAAAGTGTTTCCGGTTGGCGTGGGCCCGGGCAGATTGGTCTCGCCTACAGTGGTGCCGCCGGCGTTCTTGAAGTTCCAGTTCACGCCCAGGTCGAAAGAGTTGTCGAGCGCCACTTCCACCAGCTTCACTTCTATCATCACCTGCTTGGGCACGCGGTCCAGGCTGCGGATCAGCCTGGCTGTGGCGTCCAGTCCGAGGGAAGTATCAGTGACTATCAGGGCGTTATTGTTCTCGTCCGGGGTGGACTTGGAGCTGCGGCCCTCGGCCGCGGCGACGGCGTCTATCTGCGTTTTCATTTCCGCCGCTTTGAAGTAATTCAGGAAGAAAACGCGCGTCTGCTGCAGGCCTTTCTTCTGCTCGGAAATAAAAGTGGAGGGAGTGGCTATACGGACTATATTATCTCCGACCTGCTGCGCGGCCAGGCCTTTGACGTTGAGCAGGGTCTTGAAAGCCTCTTCGAAAGGAACTTTCGTCAGGCTGATCGTAACGGTGCCGGTGACGTCGTCGCTGTAGATGACGTTGAGGTTTGCCTTGGCGGCCATCATGTCTATAACTTCCCGCACCTCGGCCTCGCTGTAGTCGAAGGTGATCGGCTCGCGGGACAAATTGTCCATGATATTGCGCGAAGTGGGAGCGGAATAGGTCCTTTTAGGAGCTATGACCGGCGCTTTCTCGCGGAGAAGGTCTTCCGGCTTGGAGGCCTCCAGAGTCAGCTCCACCGGCTTGCCGGAAGCGGGTCCGGGAGCGATGACCTTTACTCCGGCCGGGACCGCGGCAGGGGAATCTTTTATCGAAGGGGCGGCGGGCTTCCGGGGCGCCGCGCCGAACATGACCACCAGCTCGGTGCCCTTGCGGGAGATCTCATAAACAGACTTCCGCGTCAGGTCCATCACCACGCGGGAAATGCTCACCGGGCTGGTCTGGAACTGGCCGGTCCGCACCTTGGCCAGAGAACGGCCGTTAACCGGGATCTCCTGGAGCGTCTTCATTTTGGAGTCCATCAGTTCCAGCACCAGCCTGGAAGGGTTCTCCGTGGTAAAGGCTTTGTACTGCACCGGCTTGTCGGTGTCGATGTAAACGCTTTCCGCGGAGACCCGGACGGACCTGACCGTGGCGTTTTCCACGGCGAAAAGCAGCAGCGGGTTCTGTCCGAGCAAAAGCCCCGTCAGGGCGGTCGCTATGAATTTTTTCATTTTTTTCACCTTCACCGGATTATTCTTTCTCATGCAGGTTGAGCTGCTGGACCTTCTTGTCCACGGTCATCAGCACTACCTGTTTACCCTTTACCACGCCGGAGATCCCGGGCACCTGTTTCTTCTTCGCGTCGGTCAGGCGCCCGGCCTTAAGAGTGTAGACCGCCCCGGAGGCGTCCTTCAGCAGGGCCTGCCGTCCTCTGGAGTCCTCCATGATGCCGATCAGCGTAAGGCCGTAAACCGAGAAAGTCCCCTTCTCCACGGCGGCGGAGGCCGCGGCGGCGCCTTTGGGCCTGGCCCTTAGCCCCTTCTGGTCGCTGTAAACGGTGGACGCCACAAGCGGGTCCCGCGGGTTGGCAGGCGCGTAAGCCTGGTCCACGGTCGGAACCGGGGTGGACACCGCCACCTGGGCCGCGGCCGGGGCTGCGCCGAGAAAGGAAAAGAGGATCAGGGTAAGGCTCATATTTTAGCCGTTATACTGGTAGGCGACCAGCGTAAAGCTCGCGGTCACGGAGGAGTCGGAAGAACCGGTGCCGCTCATGGTCAGGTTCTCCGACGTAAGGATGCGCTCCTCCAGGCCGAGCGCCGTCAGGAAGCGTCCCACGTCGTGGTAATTGCCCTTTAAAGTGATGCTGTAACTGACCTTGGTGAAGTACTCCACCTTGGACTGGCCGGAGGGATTTATCGCGGTAACGCTCACCTTGTACTTTTTGCTGAGGGTGGTCACGGTGCGGATCAGGTCCGGGATCCTGCGCTCATTGGGCAGCTTTTTAACGGCGGCTTCTTTCTCCAGCTTCAGGCTGACCAGCTTGGCCTCCAGGTCCTTATACTTGGCCTTTTGCTCCTTGGCCTTTTTAATATCGGACTCTATCGAGGCGACCTTCTGCGAATTCTCCTCGATCTGCCTGGAGGTCGGCAGCCAGAAGTACTGCAGGTAGAGGAAAATGAACAGCCCGCCTAAAAGCGCCCCGCCGGCGATCTGGCCCATCTGCTCTTTAGTCAGCTGTATCTTGCCCATAGTTTATTTATAGTTATACTTCACCGTGATGGCGACCGCCAGCCTTTTGCCCGTGTCCACGTCGCTCACCGAGATGCCGCCGACGCCTACATCGGAGTAAGGGCCGGAGGTCTCCAGGGAATTTATCCAGTACGCCAGGTCGTAGGCGGAGTTGGAATTTACGGCCAGCGACACGCTTACGGTGTTGCCGTACAGGGAAGTGTTCACGCTGTTGAACCAGATAGTGGAGGGCAGGTCGCTGGTAAGGTCCTGCAGAAAGCGCGTGTAGATGAAGCGGCCCTTGTTTATGCTGTTTATGGAATTCAGGTATTTCTGGACCTCGGCGATCTGGGCCTCTATGGCCTTCACCTGGTCCACGTCCTTCTGCAGGATCACCATTTCCGCCTCGCACCTGGCCAGGGAGGCCTCTATGGTCTTGGCGGCGCCTATGTGCCAGAGGGAAGCCACTACGACCACCGCGGTCACCAGGACGCCGGCCAGCACGGCCTTGGCGATGAGGACCTTGCGGTTTATCCTCGCTATGTATTCGGGCGGAATGAGGTTTATCTTTATCATTCTTCCCAGTCCTTCATCTTGCGCAGCGCGAGGCCGGTCGCCACGGCGAGGGCCGGCAGCACGTCCTTGGGCATGTTCTTGGGGATCTCGGGCAGGAAGGAGAGCGGGTTGACGATCTCCACCGGCACCTTGAATTCCGCGGACAGGAACTTGTTTATATTGCCGAGGTTGGCTATGCCGCCTGAAAGCATTATCCTGGAGACCGAATGGTCCACGCCCTGGGAGAGGTAAAAGTCTATGGAGCGCGAGACCTCGGTGTAAAGGTCCCTCAGCACCCCGGAGGCGGCCTTGGAGACGGCTATCCCGTCGCGGTCGAAACTCTCGATAGCGGCCTCTTTGTCCTCGTCGGAAACCAGCACCGAACGGGTTTTCTTTACCGCGTCGGAAGCGAGAGTGTCCGTCCTGAGAACCTTGGCGATGGCCTTGTCGAAAGTGGCGCCGGCGATGAAAATATCGCGGACCACGCGCGTGACGCCCTGGGAGATTATGGATAAATTGGTGACTTTCTGCCCGATGTTGAGCATCAGGACGGAGCTGTTCTCCCCTTTAGGGGCTATCCGCTCGTAAAGCGTCTCCAGGGCGAAAGAATCCACGTCGATGATCAGCGGGTCCAGGCCGGCGCCGGTGATTATGTCCAGCTTGTCCTGCACGGCGTCGCGCTTGGCGGCCACCAGCACCGTGTCTATCTTCGGGTCGCCGTCCTCGGAGGTGTCGTTGAGGATGCTGTAGGTCAGGTTGACGTCTTTTATGTCGAAGGGGATGAACGGCTCGGCCTCTACGCTGATAGTGAGGTCGAGCTCTTTCTTGGACAGCTTGGGCAGCTTGACGTAGCGCACGATCACGGCGTTGCCGGAGATGGAAGCGACGGCGTTCTTGGCCTGGATGTTCTTCTTCTTGAGGTAGGTCTTGATCTCCCCGGAAATTATGGCCTTTTTTTCTTCGGGCGGGGTATCCGGCTTGATAGAGAGCGGGATATAGCCCCAATCCTTGAGCGTCAGGACTTTCTTCACCTCTCCGATGCAGACCAGCTTCACGGCGTAGTTGCCGATGTCGACGCCTATAACGTCCTTGGCCGGGAACATGTGTTTAAAAATATTTGAAAGCATCTATTTATTTTCTGCCCCGCCGCCTGCCCTTAAAAGCCTCTGCCGCCCCGTTTTCCTATTAACCAGTATAGAACAATTATATTAACTAATTATTACCGGCAAAGCAATTTCTTTCGCTCCCCTCCTATTTGCTTAAATATAACTATGTTAAAAGGCGCCTTTATCGGTGGGCCCGGAGCCTTCGGCTTCAGCCCCTCCTCTTTTGCCGGCGGCGATCTCAAGATCACGGCTTTCGCGGCCCCCGGGGCCAGGAGGGAAAGGCCGGCCTTTCCCCGCGAAGCCCGGGAGTACCCGACCATCAAAAGCCTGGTAGCGGCCGAACTGCAGCTGGATTTCGCCGCAATAAGCCTGGCCCCGGGCGGGACTTTCGGCGCCGTCCTGCCGGCCCTCGAGCGGGGCCTGCACGTGATCTGCTCCGCCCCGCCCTGCCTTTCCACCACGGAATTCGAAACGCTGCGCGGGGCCGCGGAAAAAGCGGGAAAGGTCATCTTTATCGTGCAGCCCTGGGAGCACGCCGCCCCCTGGCTCGCGCTGAGCAAAGCGCTGACCCGCGGCCTGGCCGGGGAAATAAATTACGCCGAGGTGCAGGCGCTGCTCCCCGGCCCGGCGCCGGAAGGCGGGGCTATTGCGGCCCTGGGCTGGCAGGCCGCTTCGATGCTGCTGGCCATGGTGCGCCGCCCGCCGTCGGCCATAGAGGCCAGGCTGGACTCCGGGGCGGCCGCGGCCTGCCACGTGCATTTCGGGGGGGCGGACGGCTTTCTGCACCTCTCCTGCGGCGCCCACGCCCCGCGCCTGCGGGCGGCGGTCGCCGGGGATAAAGGGCGGATAGAGCTGGACGGGAATTTGCTGCGGCTGGACATAAAAGACATGGCGCCGGAGACGGTGGAGCTGCGGCATGAACTGGCCCCGGGGGCCTGCCTCCCGGAGTGGCTGGCTGCCGAGCTTTCGGATTTCAAGAAGGAAATAGAGGGAAGCAGGGAGCGCGGCTCCGGGCTGCGCAATTCGCGCTACTGCGTAAAGCTGCTCAGGAACGCCTCTTACTCGGCGTCCGTAAAGTCAGCGGCGATACCGTTGTAAACAAGAAATCGAAGATCGGGGATCAGGAATCGGGAATCAGGGTCAGGGGATAAGAGGCGGCTCGCTTTGAGCCGCCCGTTTTTTTTCCGGCCCCGCTTTTTCAGGCGCCGCGGCGGTTTTATACGGGCGCAGGCCGGCGACGAGGAATTTGCTTATCTCCTCGCTCGATTCATAGATCTGCAGCCCCGCCCTCACGAGGAAGAAAAGGGTGAAGCCGAGAAAAACGGTCTGGTAGGCCCACTCGTAATTCTCGATAAAAGGGAAGATCGCGGCCTGGAAGGCGTAATAAGAGAAAAGCAGCGCCATTATTTTTATCAGGCTTCGGACCAGCCGGCCCGCGCCGGGAATAAAATCGAGTATCCCGTCGGCCGCCGGGGAGGCCTCGCCCCCGAATTTCACGAATACGATCACGCTGAGCAGGGAAACGACCGCGTTCAGAAAGACGCTGACGGACAGTTTCAGGCTCAGGAACGGCAGCGACCGGGCGTAAGGCAGGCTTTCGACGAAGAACCCGATGGCGAACAGCGTGAACAGCGCCACCAGGGTCTTAACGGCTTTTATCAGCAGGTCCCACAGAAGTTCTTTTTTCCCCATACTGAAATTTAACAAATATGCCCCGCCGGGCGCAAACCCCGGGGCGGGCCCCGAGGAAGCCGCTCCGGCTCCGCCGCCGCATATATATATGAATAAATAATATATTATTGATAAGCCCGTCTTTTTTGTGCTAGTATAGGGGCTTAAGCCGCCCTTTGGGGCCAATCGCAGTGGAGGAAGAAACCATGATAGTTGAAAGAACAGAATACAAAGGCCAGCCGGTACTCATACTCAAGCGGAACGAGAACGACAAATACCCGTTCTCCTTCGGCCTCTCCAAAGCCCGCCTCATCATAGAGGGCTTCGAAGAAATAAAGAAATTCGTGGCGGAAAACGACAACAAAGAAGAGAAGAAATAGTTTTTATTCTTTCTTTCGGAAGCTAAATGCCGTCTAACAAAGAACTGGCTATCGCCGGGTTTTATGACGGCATTTACCTTTTTTACAGCAAGGCTAACTCCTTCCTGACCTTCGGCCTCGACCTTTACTGGCGGGCCGCCGCCGCGAAGCTCGCCGCGGCCTCGGCCCCGGGCGCGGTCTCGGCGCTGGACGCCTGCTGCGGCACCGGCGACTTCTCCCTCTCCCTGAAAAAAGCCTTCGGCCCGCGCCTGCGGCTTACCGGTGCCGACCTGAGCGCGGCCATGCTTTCCGCGGCGAAAGCTAAGCTCACCGAAGTTGAATTTATACAGGCGGAGATGAAGGAGCTGCCGTTCCCCGACGGCAGTTTCGACCTGGTCACCATCGCTTTCGCGACGCGCAACCTGGACATAGACAAAGAAAAGCTGCTGGCCGCGCTGCGCGAATTCCGCCGCGTGCTCAAGCCCGGCGGTCTTTTCCTGAACCTCGAGACCACCCGCCCGGCGAATCCCGCCGTCTGGTTCCTGATGCGGCTCTACGTAAAGACGCTCATAGGTACCTTAAACCTGCTGTCTCCGAAAAGCCGCGACTCCTACTCCTTTTTAAAAAACACGATCCTGGCCTTTTACTCCGCGGAGGAATTTTCCGCGGTGCTCGCCGAGGCCGGCCTCAACGGCGCCGCGCACAAAACGCTCTTCCCGGGCGCCGTCGCCGTGCATACCGCGCGCAAATGATCAGCCGCGCGCGGCCCGCAGCCTGTTCCTGATCATCATAAGGATAACAAAAGAATCCCTCTCCCGCTCCTCGAGCGACCCGCCCAGGTAAGCTATCGTCTCACTGCAGTCCGGGATCAGTTTTTTAGAAAGCGCGTTGCAGCGCCGCTGCGTTTTTTTAAGCTCGCGGGCGAGGCGCGCCGAAGCGGTATCAAGCCCGGCCAGTTCGCCCAGCCCCGGCAGCGCTTCCCTGAAGGCCAGCATGGCCGCGTCGGCCCCGGCGGGCGTGCCGCCGGGCCCGAAGCGGGCGCCGCCCGGACCCGCCGCCGCCAAGGCCTCCGGGAGCCTGACGCCCATGAACCGCCTTTCCCCGATCACGACGCTGTGCCCGCGCCCTACGCCCAGCGCCGCCCTGTCCAAAGCCGCGGAGCCGCCGTCGAGCTCCGCCTCCCTGAGGCGCGCGAAAGCGGCCGCCAGGGCCTCCCGCGACGCTGCGCGCGTCTTCGCGGCGCGCCCGGACAGCGCTCCCAGCTCCAAAAGCAGCAGCTCCCGCTTGCGGTCCAGCAGGCTATAGCCCTCTTCCGCCAGGTCAAGCTGTCGCCGCAGCGCAAGCAGCGCCGACTTGGTCGCGGGCACGTTCAGCAAAGCCATCCCACCTCCCATCCCCTTACCCGATTTTAGATTCCCGATTCCTGATTCCCGGCTCTCAAGTCTTTTCCCCCCGGTTTATAATGTTCGTTCAGCAGTTTTTCGCTCACCCGGCGCAGCTCTTCTCGCGGCAGCATCGACAGGATCTCCCAGCCCAGGTCGAGCGTAAGCGCGATAGGCCTGTCCTCGCGCTCGCCCTGGCTGATGAACCTGTTCTCAAAAACTTCCCCGAACTTCAGATATAACTTATCCCCGGCGCCGAGTTCATCCTCCCCGATAATATCGGCCAGCGCCCTGACCCGCTTGACGTAAGCGTAGCAGGCAAAAAGCTGGCTGGCCAGCGCCGGGTGGTCTTCCCGCGTGTAGCCTTTCCCGACGCCGTCCTTCATCAGGCGCGAAAGGCTGGGCAGCCCGGCGATCGGCGGGTAGATACCGCGCTGGGAAAGCTCCCGGTCCAGCACTATCTGACCCTCGGTAATGTAGCCTGTCAGGTCCGGCACCGGGTGGCTGATATCGTCGGAGGGCATGGTCAGGATGGCGGTCTGCGTTATGGAACCGGGAGAACCGTCGACGCGGCCCGCGCGCTCGTAAAGCGAGGCCAGGTCCGAATAGAGGTAGCCGGGATAGCCCTTGCGGCCCGGTATCTCCCCCCTCGCGCTGCCGACCTCGCGCAGGCTCTCGCAGTAATTTGTCATGTCGGTCATAACCACCAGGACGTGCCGGCCGCAGTCGAAGGCCAGGTGCTCGGCCAGCGTCAGGGCCGCGCGCGGCGTAAGCAGGCGCTCCACGCCGGGCGCGTCGGCCAGCGACAGGAACATAGCGACGCGGGAGAGCGCCCCGGACGCCGCGAAATCGCGCATAAAATAATCGGCCACGTCGCGCTTTACGCCCATCGCGGCGAAAACTATGGAGAACCCGTCACCCTCCCCGGGCAGGCGGGCCTGCCTTATCAGCTGGGCGCAGACCCTGTCGTGGGGCAGGCCGTTGCCGGAGAAGATCGGCAGCTTCTGCCCCCGCACCAGCGCGTTCATCCCGTCTATGGCCGAGATCCCGGTCTGTATGAATTCGCGCGGATAGCGCCGGGCCACGGGATTGATGGGCGAGCCGTTTACGTCCCTCCTGTCGCCCGAAAGCGGCGGCGGCCCGCCGTCGGCGGGGCGGCCCAGTCCGTCGAAGACCCGCCCAAGCATGCTCCGGGAGACCGGCAGCCGCAGGCTTTCGCCCAGGAAACGCGCGCTCATCGTGCGGCCGGACAGGCCGTCCGTGCCCTCCAGCACCTGCACCAGCGCGCATTTATCCGAAATATCAAGCACGCGGCCGAGGCGGGGCCTGCCCCCGGGCCCGGTGATCTCGACCAGCTCGTCGAAGCCGACGTCGCGCACGCGCTCCACCACCACCAGGAGCCCCTCTATGCGCGAGGCCCCGACATACTCCAGGCCCCGATCGGGAGCGCGGTCGGCAATGCCGCTCATGCGCCCCCCTTCTTGCCGGCTTCTTCCAGTTCTTCCGCGAGACGCGCGGAGAGTTTAGCCAGGCCGGGCAGGTCGTCCCCGGCGTAATCGGTCCTGGCGCGCAGTATTTCCGGCACGCAGGGCAGCGCCGAAACCGTTGAAAGCGGCAAACCGGCCTTTACAAGGTCCCTGCCGCCGCGGTAGAGCGCCATTATCATCCCGAGCAGCGCCGCCTGCTTCGCCGGGGGGCAGAACATGTCCTTCTCGTCGTAAGCGCTCTGGGCCAGGAAGCCGTCCCTCATGACGCCGCCGATAAAAAGGAACAGTTTCTGGCTGTCCGGCAGGGCGTCCGGGCCGATCAGGCGGGCTATCTGCCGGCAATGCTCCTCCCGCTGCATCACCGCCATCGCCTCGGCGCGCAGCGCCCGCCAGCCGGGCGAAAGCTTCTCCCAGACCGGCTCCACCTCGTCGAGGTAGTCGGAGTAGGAGCGCAGCCAGTTGATGGCCGGATAATGCCTGGCGTTCGCGAGCTCCGTGTCCAGCGACCAGAACACCCGCGTGAACCGGCGGGTATGCTGGGTCACCGGCTCGGAAAAATCCCCGCCCGGGGGGCTCACCGCCCCGACGATACTGATGGACCCCCTCTCCCCGCCCAGCGTGGTCACGGCGCCGCCCCGCTCGTAGAACTTCGCGAGCCGCGAAGGCAGGCTGGCCGGGAAACCCTCCTCGGCGGGCATCTCCTCAAGGCGCGCGGCCATCTCCCGCAGGGCCTCAGCCCACCTGCTGGTGGAGTCGGCGAACACCGCCACGTCGAGTCCCATATCGCGGTAATACTCGGCCATGGTTATCCCGGTGTAAATGGAGACCTCGCGCGCGGCCACCGGCATATTGGAGGTATTCGCGATAAGGATCGTCCGCTCCATCAACGGCCGCCCCGTGCGCGGGTCCTTCAATTGCGGGAATTCCCGCAGCACCTCGGTCATCTCATTGCCGCGCTCGCCGCAGCCTATGAAGATTATTATTTCGGCGTCGGACCATTTGGCCAGTTGGTGCTGCGTTATGGTCTTGCCGGTGCCGAACCCGCCGGGGATGCAGGCGCTGCCGCCCTTTCCCAGCGGAAAAAAAGTGTCTATTATCCGCTGGCCGGTCACCAGCGGTCCGTCCACCCGCCGCCGCTCCCGCGCGGGCCGGGGCTGCCGCACCGGCCACTTCTGCATCATTTTTATCTCCATCGGGCCATCCGCCGTCTCCACCACGGCGAGCACTTCGTTTATTGTATAGCTGCCGGCGGGGACCGCCGACAGGACTTTCCCGCCGACGCCGGGAGGGATCAGAACTTTATGCTCCACCAGCGGCGTTTCGGGAACCAGGCCGGCCGCCTGCCCCGCCTTCACTTCCTGCCCGGCGCCGAGCAGCGGCTTGAATTCCCAGCGGCGGGCGGTATCCAGCGGGTCCGCTTTTTCCCCGCGTTTCAGCCAGGTCCCGCCGAGCGCCTTCAGCGCGGGCAGCGGGCGCTGCACCCCGTCGTAAATATTCCCTATCAGGCCCGGCCCGAGCCACAGGCAGAGAGGCCCCCCCGTGCGCTCCACCGGGGCGCCCGGCTTAAGCATTGAGGTATCCTCGTAAACCTGCACTGTGGCGCTGTCGCCGTGCTGGCGCACCACCTCCCCCACCAGGCCGAGCTCTCCGACGCGCACGACCTCGTACATAGCGGAGCCGCCCATGCCTTTAACCGTGACCACGGGCCCGCTGACCCGGGTCACCACAGTTTTTTCCCCGTCTGCAGCGCTCACTTTCCCCCCTCTTCAGGCTCCCGCATCAGCCGCCCGCGCAAGTCCGGCCAGAGCCGCTCCAGCCTGGCCTTGAAACTATTATCCCAACGCTGCCGCCCTTCCGCGTCGCGCACGATAACCCCTCCGCCCAAACCGGCTTTCTCCTCTATCTTTATTTCCAGCGGCCCGCGCCCGGCCAGCTTTTCTATTTCAGCCGCCAGCGTTCCCGCCGCGCCGCTGTCCGCGGCGTCCAGGGTGACGATAAAAGCCGCTCCTTCCATGCGCCTCACCGCCTGCGCCGCCAGCCCGGCCAGCACGGCCGCCTTCCCCTCCCTCTCCGCCTCCTCCCCGGCCAGCCCCGGCACGCGGCTCTTTATCGAATCAAGAACGGCCTCCCGAAAATCCGCCCGCAGCCGTCCCGCCTCGCCGGGCACCGCCGCAAGCATCACCTCCCGCCGCCTCGCCGCCGCCGCCAGCGCCGAAGCCAGGATCTCCCGCCGCGCCTTCGCGGCGGCGCTTTCGGCGCCGGCCAGGATTTCCGCAGCCTCCGCTTCCGCGGCGGCTATGATCCCGTCGCTCTCCCGCCGGGCCATTTCCTTTATCTCGTTCGCCAGCTCTTTGGCATCACCGGTTATTTCCATTAGATCTCCACGATCAGCGGCCTGTCCCTCTGCAGCCTTATCTCATCCACCTTCTCCCTCACGAGCCCGGCCGCCGCCCCCGTCATTATTATCACGCCGCAGTCCGCCCGCGCGGCCGCCGCGTCGAGGGCGGCCGCAGCTTCTTCGGGACCGGACACGGCGCTGCCCTCCACCCCCGCCAGGCGGAACCCGCGCGCAGTCTCCTCGTCTCCGATACAATAGAACCGCAGCCCTTCCGTCATATTTTCCCGAGCAGCATCATCGAGATAACGAACCCGAGCACGGCGAGGCCTTCGGCCAGGGCCACGAAAAGCAGGCTGCGTATCAGAAGCTCCGGCTTTTCCGCCGCCGCCCCCATCGCCGCCGAGCCTATCCTCGCGATAGCGTAGGCCGCGCCCAGCACGCAGACGGCCATCGTAGCCGCCGCGGCGAAGCCGATCCCCACCGCCCTGTAATCGCTGACCAGGCCGCCGGCGGCTTCAGCCCCCCCGGGCGCGGCCGCAAGAGCCTGCTGGCAGAACCACAAGCCCGCCGCCGAAACCGAGAACAACAGCGCGTATTCTTTTCTCATCCTATCCCCCTTTTGTTTCCCAGAACGAAAGGCCTGAAAGGCCGGCCGCCGCCTTCAAAGAATTTCCCGAAGAATTCGTAATACTCCAGGCGCAGCGCCTGTACGCCGGCCACCAAACCCTCCAGCCCTAAAGCGGCCGCATTGCCGGCGACAACGGCCAGTATCCCCGCAAAGCTGTTCGCTCCCCAGGCCCTGTCGGCCGCGTCCCTGAGCGCCCAGGCCGAAGCCAGGAGCGCCGCGTGGCTCATCGCGTAAGCAGCAAGACGGACGAAACTGACGGTATTTGCCAGATAAAGAAGCGCACCCTCGAAAGCCCCGATGAAGGCTTCGGCCGCCACGGTGAGGAAACCGTCATTTCCGGCTTTAGCCGCGCCGCGGCGCTGCGTATAATAAAGAAGCGGCTCTTTAATGATCCAGCAGGCCAGACCGCAGCCCATGACCAAAAGCGCGCCGGCCCCGGCCCTGCCCGTAGCAAGCAGCAGCGCCGCCCAATAAAAAGCCAGCCCCGCGGCCCCGAACCGGTCCAGCGCCGCGCCCAGCCTGTCGCCGAGCCGGACGCGGTTAAAGATATTGAGCATCACGCCCAGGCTGATCACGGCGGCTCCGCACAGAACGGCCGCGGCCAGGAGCGCAAGCGGGTCCCCCTCCAAGGGGCCGCGCCAGAGCGCGTATTTTTTAAAACTTTCGAGACCGAAAAAACTCCCGTAGACAAGTCCGAAAAAAGCCGCCGAAAAACCGCAGGCAAATACGGCGCGCCCGGCTTCCCGCTCTTTAACTCCACGCCGGCGCGCAAGCCAGCCGCCGGCGAGGCAAAGCGCGGCCCCGTCCCCCAGGTCGCCGAACATCATTCCGAACATAATAAGAAAGCTAAGCGCGGCGAAAACCGTCGGGTCAGCTTCGCCGTAGCGGGGGAGGCCGTAGCCGGTCACCAGGGCCGCGAAAGGCCGCAGCAGCCGCGGAGGCCGCAAGAGCACCGGCGCCCCGCCGCCGGGCCCCGCGGGGCTGGTTTTTACGGCGCAGCGCCCTGCGGAATCTTTAGCCAGAGCGCGCTTCAGCCGCTTAACGTCCCCATCCGGCAGCCAGCCTGAAAAAAATACGGAAGCGGCGGTGCGCGGCAGACCCTGCTCGGCCTCAAGAAGCCGCGCCTCCTCGGCGATGCGGCTCTCCGCCGCGGCGAGCGGCCCCGCCGCCACGGCCGCGAGCGAAGCTATTTCCCGCCCGGCCAGTTTCAAAGCTCTCTCCGCGCGCCCGGCCTCCGCCGAATAAAATGCGGCGAGTTTCCCAAGCGCGGGGCCCGGTCCCGCCGGCGCCTGCTCGCGCTGAAAGCCCGCCGCTTTAAGTTCAGCCTCGAGGACCGCGCCGGAAGTCCGGCCGGCAAGGGCGGCGAGATGCAGGCAGCCGCCTT
>JAVHPG010000049.1:11870-16310 GCA_036170455.1 Elusimicrobiales bacterium | reverse complement strand
AAGAGATCACGGGCTGGCTGGCCGGCCGCTACACTGTCACGAAAGACCTTTTCCTGACACAGTAGCCGGTTTAGCAGCATAAAACAGAGCGGCCGCGTGGATTCTAAACTCGCGGCCGCTCTGTTTTTGACTCAGATTATATTCAGTTCTTTGCCGACTTTCCTGAACTTCTCCACCGCGAATTCAAGGTCTTTTACGGTGTGCCCGGCGGTGACTATCGTGCGCAGGCGTTCCTTGCCCTTCGGCACGGTAGGGAAGCCGAGGGCCAGCGCGAAGACGCCTTCCTCGAAAAGGCGGGTCGAGAACTCGACGGCCTTCGCCGTCATGACGGGGGTGATGGGGGTCACCGAGGCGCCCGTGTCGAAGCCGGCTTTTTTAAGCTCTTCTTTCAGGAACGCGGTGTTGGCCCAGAGATTTTTCAGGTGCTGCGGCTCGGTCAGCAGGATATCCAGGACCGCGAGGGAGGTGGCCGCTACCGACGGCGGCTGGGAGCTGGAGAAAAGGAAGGGCCTGGCCACCGAGCCCATATAGTCCCTCAGGCTCTGCGTCGTCGCCGCGTAGCCCCCTACCGAGGCGAAAGCCTTCGAAAGCGTTCCTATCTGTATCTCCACCTTGCCGTCCAGGCCGAAGTGGCTCACCGTACCGCGGCCCTCTTTGCCTATCACGCCGCTGGCGTGCGCGTCGTCCACCATCACGAAAGCGCCGTATTTATGCGCTACGGCCACCACTTCGTCCAGGTTGGCTATATCTCCGTCCATTGAGAACACGCCGTCGGTCACCACCATCTTGCGCCGGGCGCTCCGGGCTTCCGGGGTTTCGAGGATCTCGGTCAGGTGCTTTATGTCCTTGTGGCGGTAGATCTTCCGCTGGGCCTTCGCCAGGCGCGCCCCGTCTATGATGGAGGCGTGGTTGAGCTCGTCGGAGATAAGCAGGTCGGTCTCTCCTGACATCAGCGACTGGCAGACGGCGACGTTGGAGGTGAAGCCTGACTGGAACAGGATCGAGGCCTCGGCGTGCTTGAACTCCGCGAACTTCTTCTCCAGCTCCCGGTGTATCGACATGGTGCCGATGATGGTGCGCACCGCGGCGGAGCCGACGCCGTATTTTTCTATGGCTTCTATCGCGGCTTTTTTTACCTTAGGGTTGTTGGCCAGCGCGAGATAGTTGTTGGAGGTGAGGTTCACTACTTTCTTGCCGTCGATGACGGAGACGGGCTCCTGCGCGGACTCGAGCACCCGGGGCCTGATAAAGCGGTTTTCTTTTTTAAGAGCGGCAACTTCCTCGCCGGCGAATTTCAGCGTGTCGAATTCCATGGGTGTTCTCCTTTACTGTACGTCTGTTAGTATGATATAAAAAAAAGGCCGGTAAAAAAATGAGGAAAAATTAATATTTATGTGCGGGGAAATTTAGTAAATTATAGGTGGCCCTATATGCCGGAACTTTCAAGCCCGCTCCCTCCCGAAGACTGCCTGGTGCTTCTCCCGAAGAACCCGGCGACTTTTTTCGTCTTCTGGCGGTTTTCCGCGGGCCGCGGGGAGGCCTTCCGCCTCGCTTCTTTTTCCCCCGAGATAGAGCTGCGCCTCTTTTACGCCGAGGATAAAACCCCGGCTTCCTCCCATAAAGCCCAGTGGCAGGCGGGCCGCGCCTACCTGCCGGTGCCGGAGCGCGGGGGGAACTGCGAAGCGGCCCTTTACGCCCTGCGCAACGGCGCCTGGGAAAGGCTGCTGGCTTCCAACCAGGCAGCCGCCCCGGCCGCGGCCGGCATGGCCGGGGACCGCGCTTACGCCAGTCTTGAATTCCACAAGAAGGTCCTCTCATGAGCTCGCGCGGCTCCCTGATGTTCCTGCTTCACGCGCATCTCCCGTATGTGAACCACCCGGAGAATTCAGCTTTTCTCGAGGAGAACTGGTTTTTCGAGGCAGTCGTGGAAACCTATGTCCCGCTCATCTCGGTGCTGGAGCGCCTTGCCGCTGAAGGCATCAGGCCCGGGGTGACCATCTCTATCTCCCCCACGCTGGGCGCGATGATGGAGAACGAGGCGCTCGAGGATAAACTGGGGCTGTACGTGGACTCCCGCCTGGAGCTTCTGGAGAAGGAGCTCGAGCGCGTCCAGAACGAACCCTCCCTCCTTAAGACGGTGAAGCTCTACCAGAAGCTTTATGGCGACGCCGCCGAACTGCTCCACAAGTACAGCGGCGACCTGATCACCCCGCTCAAAGCCCTGCAGCACGCCGGGCAGATAGAGATAATCATAACCTCGGCCACCCACGCCGTGCTGCCGCTGCTGACCAGGCCCGAAGCCATCCGCGCCCAGCTGGCCGCCGCCGCCGAGGACTACGAGGACCGCTTTAACAGGAAGCCCTCCGGCTTCTGGCTGCCGGAATGCGCGTACGAGCCCCGGCTGAACTCTTCCCTGAAGCTGGCCGGCTTTAATTACACCTTTACGGAATCTCACGCGGTGGATGCTTCGCCCAACGGCGTCTACTCCCCCTACCGCACTTCCAACGGCGTGGCGCTTTTCGCCCGGGACGCGGCCAGCTCGCGCGAAGTGTGGAGCTCCAGGTCCGGCTACCCGGGAGATCCGGCCTACCGGGAATTTTACCGCGACCTCGGCTATGACGGCGACTACGAGTACCTGCGCCCCTACTTCGGGACCGATGGGCTCAGGCGCCCGCTGGGCCTTAAATATCACTGCATTACGGGCTCCGGCGCGGACCTCTCCTCCAAGCAGTATTACGACCCGGACGCCGCCCTGGCCAGGGTGGAGGCGCACGCCTCCGACTTTCTCGCGCGGCGCCTGAAGCAGACCGAGGATTACTACGCCGCCCGCGGCTCGGGGCCGCTGATAGTCAGCTGCTACGACGCCGAGCTCTTCGGCCACTGGTGGTTCGAGGGCCCGGCTTTCCTCGAGGCGGTGATAAGGAAAATAAGGGTCGAGCGCCTGCCGCTGCAGTTCGTCACCCCTTCGGAATACCTTAACTCCTGCCAGGAGCCGCAGGAAATTACGCCCGGGATCTCCTCGTGGGGGGAGAACGGCTACTTCGACCCCTGGGTGAACGAGGCAAACGATTTTATCTACCCCGCGGTCTACGCGGCCACCGACAAGATGATAGAGACGGCCAACCGCTTCCGCAACCAGGACCTTTCCCTCCTCAGCGCCCGCGCCCTTAACCAGGCGGCGCGGGAAACGCTGCTCTCCCAGTCGTCCGATTGGGCCTTTCTTATCTATATAGGCTCCCACTCCGAATACGCCAGGGGCCGGCTGGAAGCGCACGCGGCCAACGCTATCAGGCTGCTGGGGGAAGTTATCGAAAAGCGCGTGAACGAGCAGGAATTGGCGGTCCTTGAGAAGCAGAACAGCGTGTTTCCCAGGCTCGATTTCCGGGTCTTCTCCTCTACCTCTAAATTCTAAAGGCCGGCGCATGAAAAAACCGCCCGGGCAGCCGGGCGGTTTTTGTTTTTGCAGGCGCCTGTTAAGCGCGCGCGCGCGCTTTCGCTTTCAGGGCTTTCCAGGCTTTCGTAAAATCCGCGGGCAGCGGCGCCTCGAGCGTTCTTTTCCTGCCGGTGGAGAAGTGCTTGAAGCCGATGCTGAGAGAATGCAGGAGCATCCGCGGGGCGGTGGGGCCGCCGTAGAGCTTGTCCCCCATTATCGGGTGGCCGATGTGGGCGAGGTGTATCCTTATCTGGTTGGTGCGCCCGGTCTGCGGGCGGATCTCAAGCAGCGAGCAGGTCTTCGCCCTTTCTTTAACGGCGTATTCCGTAAGGGCTTCGCGGCCGTATTCCCACACTTTGATCTTCTTGAAGCCGCTGGCGCGGCCTATAGGCGCGTCGATGAAGCCTTTCTTTTGAGCCGGGATCCCGGAGACGACGCCTATATAGATCTTCTCCATCAGGCGCTCCCTGAAACCGTCCGTAAGGGCCCTCTGGGCATGCACGTTCTTGGCCAGGAGCATCAGGCCGCTGGTGTCCCGGTCCAGGCGGTGGACGAGGCCCAGCCTTTCTATCCCGCCTTTAGCCATCTCCGGCCGGGCGGAATATATCATAGAGACCAGCGTCGGCTCGCCCAACAGGGAGGCCGCCGGGTTTACCTCCCAGTTGGCGGCGTTAGGGTGCACCGCGAGGCCGGCCGGTTTGCTTATGGCTATCATGTCCTTATCTTCGAACAGGATCAGGTCCTCGAATCCTTCCTGGGCTTCATCCGAGTCCGGCGACGAAAATTCCACGACAGCGCCTTCGTTGAGGATGTAGCCGGGCTTTTTAGTCTGGCCGTTCACCGTGGCCAGGCCTTCTTCTGCGAGGCGCCGCGCGAAGGAGCGGGAGAAATTCTCACCCGTCTCGCTCAGGAAGACGTCCAGCCTTTTGGGCTCGCCGGAATATACTATTTTGGTTTTTTTCATATTTTTGCCTTTGACCGCATCCTTAAAAATACCGCCGCAGCGG
>JAVHPG010000049.1:0-11860 GCA_036170455.1 Elusimicrobiales bacterium | reverse complement strand
GTCCTGCCCGCGCATCTTGACCTTGTTTTGCTTGGCCGCGAGGACCGCGGCCGAGATCAACTGCGCCGGGGAAAGGCCGAGGCGCAGCGCGCCCCGGTCGTCGCCGCGCAGGAATTCCACGAAGAAGCGCAGCGCGGCATAGAGCGCCGCGTAAAGAGCGAGCACCGCGCCCTGCGGAAGTTTCCCTTCGTGCGAGCGGCGCAGCGCCGAGTTCAGCAGGAAAAAGATCGCCAGGTTCCCGGCCGCCTCGTAGAGCTGGGCCGGGTGGAGCGGAACTCCGAGATAAAGAGGGTTGACCTCCGAAGCCGGGTCGGTAAAGGTGACGGCCGCGGGACAGGCGGTAGGCCGGCCGTGGCAGCAGCCGGCCAGGAAACACCCGATTCGCCCGAAAGCGTGCCCCAGGGCCAGGGCCGCGGCGAACAGGTCGGCGGCTTTTAAAACGTTCAGCTTCGCCCGGCGGGCCGCCAGGAAAAAGGCGGCCGCTCCGGACAGGAGCCCGCCGTAAAAAACAAAGCCGTACCGGAAGCTTTTCAGCAGGTAGGCGGTCCTGGAAAGGAAATCCGCGCCGAAGTCTCCCCAATAGGTGGCGGCGTAGAAAAGCTTGGCGCCGAGCATCCCGCTGAGCACGGTGTAGAAGATAAGGTCAGAAAGCGGCTCCTTTTCGAACCCGGCGGCCTCGGCCTTCCGGAAAATATAGAAGATCCCCGCCAGGTAGCCGCAGGCCACAAGCAGGCCGTAGGCGGGCAGCGTAAAGGAACCGAGGCGGAAAATTATAGGATGCATAGAAAAAAATCGGGAACCGGGAGTCCGGGAAACAATATCTTACCTGCCCGGCGGCGTGTTTTTCCTTATAGCCGTTACGGCCCTGCGAAAATCGGTCAGGGGGAAGGGCGCTATCGTTTCCTCGTCGGCGAAGCCGTAATGAAGCAGCCGGTGGCCCCCTGCGTCGCGCAGGGCTATCGTCCCGTCGAAGCCGGAAACCGCCGCCCAGCCTTTCACCTGACCGCCTTCAGGAACTCCATGCGTCGGCCGGCCCGGGCCAGCTTCAGGTAAAGGTTGTATTCCTTCTGCACGCCGAAAGTGGACTTGTCCCCGTTATAAGAATGGCCCGGGTAAACGGCGGTCCCGTCCGGAATCCCGCAAAGCTTCACGAAGCTGTCGTAAAGGTCCTCGGCGCTCGAGCCCGGCAGGTCTACGCGGCCGCACTCTCCCACGAACAGGGTGTCCCCGGTATAGACGCCGCCGCCGGCCTGGTAGCAGACCGAGCCCGGGGTGTGCCCGGGCGTGTGCAGGACCCCTATCTTGAGGGCGCCCGCCTCTATCTCCTCGCCGTCCAGCGCTATGCGCAGGACCGGGGGCTTGCCTTCCAGCATGAAATGGTCGGCCTCGTGCAGGTAGACCGGCAGCTCGTTGTTCGCGCCGGTGAAAAAAGCGACGCCGTTCACATGGTCCGGGTGGGCGTGGGTCAGCAGCGCACACTGAAGCAGCAGGCCTTCTTTTTTTATGAACTCCTGCAGTTTCTCCGGCTGCCAGGCGGGATCTATCACGGCCGCCGCCTTGCTGCCCTCGTCCCAGAGCAGGTAGGAGAAATTGTCCATCGGCCCTACCTTGAACTGGCGCGTTCGGATCATTTATCCGACTCCTTCGGGGGGGGGAAGCGATACTCCGTTTCGTCCGGCTTTATAAGTCCCAGTTCCTTGCGGGCCGCCTGCTCGATCGCCGGCTTCCTGTGGATTTCTTCCAGCTTTTTCTCCAGGTCCCCGCGCTGCAGCTCCAGGCGCGCTTTTTCCGACCTCAGCCGGCGGTACTCGTTGTAATTCTTGATAAGGCTGCGGAACCCGCGGTTACCCAGCAAAAGCGCGGCCAGGGCGAGTATGGCCAGGTATTTCAGGCTGAATTTAACGCGGAGAGGTTTCATTGCTATGCAGGTGCCGTATCAGGGCCTCTGGCCATCAGACGGCCATCGGGAAAACTATGAAAAAGCCCCGCCGCTGCCCGGCGGGGCTTTCACGGCAGGAGGCTTACTTGAACTTGAAAACGCTGTCCTTAGCGTAGCGGGCCTTCTTGCCCAGCTCTTCCTCTATGCGGATGAGCTGGTTGTACTTGCACAGGCGCTCCGAGCGGCACGGCGCGCCCGTCTTGATGGCTCCGGCGTTGGTGGCCACGGCCAGGTCCGCTATGAAGGCGTCCTCGGTCTCGCCCGAGCGGTGCGAGATCACGGTGGCGTAATCCGCTTTGTGGGCCATCTCTATCACGCGGATGGTCTCGGTCAGCGAGCCTATCTGGTTAAGCTTTATCAGGATGGCGTTGCCGACGCCCTCCTCCAGGCCCTTCTTCAGGCGCTCGGGGTTGGTGACGAACAGGTCGTCGCCCACCACGCGGGCTTTTTTGCCCAGGTGCTTGGTCAGGTGGTCCCAGCCTTCCCAGTCGTCCTCGGCGAGGGGGTCCTCGTAGGAGATTATCGGGAAATGCTTCCTCCACTCGGTGTATTTGGAGGTAAGTTCCTGGTAGGTCAGGTTGGAGCCTTCGAACACGTAGCGGTCGTTCTGGAAGAACTCGCTGGCGGCGGAGTCGAGGGCTATCTGCACTTCCTTGAAAGTGTAGCCCGCGTCCTTAATAGAATTGCAGATGGTCTCCAACACGGCCTCATGGGTGAAGATCTTCGGGGCGAAGCCGCCCTCGTCGCCTACCGAGGTGCTGTAGCCGGCCTTGGTCAGGACCTTCTTGAGCGTATGATAGATCTCGCAGCCCATGCGGATCGCGTCCGTGAAATGCGGGGCGCCGGTGGGGACTATCATGAATTCCTGGATGCTGATCCCGGAGTCCGCGTGCTTGCCGCCATTGATGATGTTCATCATCGGGGCGGGGATGATGAAGTCCTTGTGCTTGAGGCCGTAGGCCTTGCGGATATAGGCATAGAGGGGCAGCTTGGCGGATTCGGCGCCGGCGCGGGCCAGCGCCATGGAGACGGAGAGGATGGCGTTGGCGCCAAGCTTGGTCTTCATCTGGGTGTCGTCGAGTTTTATCATCATCTCGTCGATCTTTATCTGGTCGGCTTTCAGGCCGGTTATCTCGGCGGCTATCGCCTTGTTCACATTCTCGACGGCCTTGATCACGCCTTTCCCGAGGTAGCGCTTTCCGCCGTCGCGCATTTCCAGCGCCTCGTGCGTGCCGGTGGAGGCGCCGCTCGGAACCGCCGCGCGCCCGAACGAGCCGTCGGTCAGGAATACGTCAGCTTCCACTGTGGGGAAGCCGCGCGAATCAAGGATCTCTCTCGCAACGATCTTTTTTATTTTTGCGTCCATTATTTTTCTCCCGGGGCCAGGCGCTTAAGCGGCGCCAGTCCCTTAAAACTTGCCGCTCATTATCTTCTTGCCGGCCTCGTTGAGGGCGGCCGTTTTCTGGGCGGTGGCGGATTCCGCGTAAATGCGCACCAGCGGCTCGGTGCCGGAGGGGCGCAGGCCCAGCCAGCTGCCGTCCTTCATGATGAACTTGAAGCCGTCGGTGTGGTCGATGCGCCAGACCGAGGCCCCGGCCAGGTTGAGCGGCGGGTTGACCCGCAGGCGCTCGACAAGGGCGTCCATATTGAGGTTCTTGTCCAGCTTCAGGTTTACCCTCGAATTTACAAAATACCCCACGCGCTTGTTCAGGTCGGCTAGTATTTTTTTAAGCGGCTTGCGCTCGTAGGCCACCATTTCGGCGATGAGCAGGCAGGCCAGGATGCCGTCTTTTTCCGGCACGTGGTTCATTATGGACAGCCCGCCGGACTCCTCCCCGCCGAGCAGGTACTGGCCGGTGCGCAGCAAATTGCCTATGTGCTTGAAGCCGACCGCGGTTTCGCGCACTTCCAGTCCGTGGTGGCGCGCTATCGCGTCCGCGAAATGGGAGGTCATGACCGAGCGGGCGAACTTGCCCTTCAGGCCGCGGTTCTTGACGAGGTGCTCCAGGACCAGGCCCAGCACCAAATTGGGCGAGATCCAGGTCCCGTCCGAATCTATGATGCCGAAGCGGTCCGCGTCGCCGTCGCAGGCGAGGCCGAGGTTGAGCTTGTTCTTCAACACGGTCTCGCGCAGGATCTTGAGATTTTCTTCGTCGGTGTCCGGGGCGTGGCCGCAGAAAAGCACGTCGCGCTCCTCGCGCAGGCCCATTACTTTGGCGCCGGCCTTCTCCAGGAAGGGGCGCAGGTAGGTACGCGCCGCGCCGTTGACGGAGTCCGCGGCTATCTTAAGCCCGGCCTTCTTTATCGCGCCCAGGTCCAGCAGGGTGTCGAGCTGCTTGAAATAGTTGGCGTGGAAATCCTCAACCTTTATGATGCCGGCCGTAACGCCGTGTTCGAAAGGGATGTGCTTTTCCACCTCGGCTATGGTCAGGCTCTGTACCCTGGCTTCCAGGTCGTTGGTGATCTCCGGCAGCGCCGGGCCGCCCCAGTAAGGGGTCCATTTAAAACCGTTGTAATGGGGGGGGTTGTGGCTGGCCGTGATCATCACGCCGCCGGAGGCGTAATTGCGCATTACTTCCCAGGCGACCACCGGGGTGGGGGCCTCGATGTCCGAGATGACCGCGGTTATGCTTTCCGCGGCCAGCGCCTCGGCCACGTTACGGGCGAAATCTTCGGAAAGGTAGCGGGTGTCGTAGCCTATTATGATCCTGGCGGTCTTGGGCGCCGGCTTGCCGGCTTTGCGCAGGTTCAGCAGGTATTCCTCGCCCTTATACCCGTATTCTTTATTGTCGTTCACATGCTCGGCCACGGCATGGGCGACGCGGCGCAGGCTTGAAATAGTGAGGTCTTCGCCGATGACGGCCCGCCAACCGGAGGTGCCGAACTTTATATTTGGGGTTGCCATAGATACTGAAATATAGCATAAGAAGGAAAAGAAAGCAACGCGGCCCAATAGGAACCGCGGATACAGAAGAGGGGAAGCCATTGAAAGCGGGCAATTCATTTATGTCGCGTATATTTTGTAAAATATAGGGACAATGAATAAACTTATACTGGCTGTATCGCTTTTAGCCCAGCCGCTTGCCGCGGCTGTCGGCGAACCGGCGCTGGAACTTAAAGGCTACGTTTCCGCCTGGACGCAGGACTGCGCCGGCTCTTCCTGCCAGCTTCCCAAGCCGGGAGAGCGCAACCGCCCGGTTACGCTGCGCCTGGCCCTGCCGGCCGACCCCGGCCAGGCTTCCGCGGCCCATGCTTCCGAAAAGCTGGCCCTCCCCGGGGGCGGCGAACTTGCTGCCGAGCTTGATTTCTACGCGATCTGCCCGTACGGAGGCAAAGAAAACTGCGCCGGGAGATATTTCCAGGCCCAGGGCTCTCTTTCAGGCCCGGCCGGCGCTTTCTGCGCCGCTTCGCTTAACGCCGCCGACTTCGCGCCTTTCCCGGTGTTCATGTGCGCCGGCATCGGCGCCGACGGGCGCCGCTTCGGACTCACTCTTCACCGGCAGCCTCTCTAAAATACCGAACAATGAATAAAGAAAACACCGACTCGTTCCCCGGGCTTTGCGATACACCCGAGCTGGCCGCTTATTTCACGGCCCTGACCGGGGCCGACGAGGGTTTCGCGGACCATGTTCTTAAGGCCATGACCGCCGCCGGCGTGCGCGGGGCCTCCGTAACGGCGATGGAGGGGCGGCTGCTGGAATCTCTTGCGCGGCTTTCTTCTCCAAAAAAGGCGGTGGAGATCGGCTCGCTCTACGGTTACTCGGCGCACTGGATAGCCCGCGCCCTGCCCGACGGCGCGCGCCTGTATTCCCTCGAGAAAGATCCGGCCTGCGTGAACGCGGCCAAGGAAGGGATAGAAGCCTCCGGCCTTACGCGCAAAGTGACGGTCATGGACGGTCCCGCGCTGGAAAGCCTTAAAACCCTGGCGAAGCTCGCTCCCTTCGATTTCTGCTTTATAGACGCCGACCCGGAAAGTTACCCGGCTTACCTGCGCTGGGCCGCCGCCAATCTCAGGCCCGGCGGCCTCGTGGTCGCCGGCGGCGCTTTCCTGAAAGGCGGGACCTGCCGCGGGGGCGACGACGCCGTCCGCAACTCCGCCGCGCGCTCGATGCGCGAGTTCTTCCATGTCCTGTTCGACTCCGACCGTTTTCTTTCCTCCGCGGTCCTGCCCGCCGGAGAAGGACTGGCCCTGGGTATTAAAAAGTAGCGGCCGCTCCGCCTGAAAAATATATGAAGAAGCTGCTGCCGATAGTTCTCGCCGCCGCCCTGGCCTCCTGCTCCGGGCAGCCGCCGGAACGGCCAAAGCTCGCGAAGAAAGGCCTTCCCGCCCCCTCGATAAGCCTGAAAAAACTTATCGGCGCGCCCGCCGCCGAACTGAAAAGCCTGGAAGAGCTTAAGGGCAGGGTCGTCGTTCTTGAATTCTGGGCCACCTGGTGCGAGCCCTGCGTGGACGCCCTCCCCGCCCTGAACCTGCTCGCGGAAAGGTTCCGCGGCCAGCCGGTGGTCTTTATCCATATTACCGACGAGAGCGAGCCTGACGTGCGCGAATTCCTCAAGACGCAGCGGATCGACGGCTGGGTGGCTCCCGAAGCCGGCGCGGAGGTTTTCAAGGCTTTCAGGGTTTTCGGCAGGCCGTATACGGTGCTCCTGAACAAGGCCGGCGAGGTGGCGTCCTTTCCGCCCTCCGGCGGCCTTAACGCGGAAACACTGATGAGCCTGCTCGCCGGGCAGACCCCGCCGGAGTCCGCAGGCCAGGTTGTTCTGTCCACGGGCCTGGCCCTGGCGGAATTTTATATTTCAAAGTCCGCGGCGCGCGGGGGGACGGCGCAGTACGGCCCCGCCTCGCTGGACGCCTCCGCCATGTCGCTCGAATACGCGCTTGAATGGCTGTACGGCAGGATAGACAGCTTCGAGATAAAGCCGGAGGCCGCGCCTGCCATGGGGGCGTCCTATAATATCCGCCTGCGCCTGCCGGCGGAGCGCGAAGCCGGGAAAACGGAGTTTTTCCTGAAAGGGCTGGAGTCCGCGCTGGGCCTTAAAGTGAACAAGACGGAGCGGGAGGCGGAAGTCTACGTAATGAAGAAGGCTTCCGGCGGGCCTGTCAATGTGAAGGAGCGCCGGGATTACGGGGGGGCCGAACTTAACGGGGCGGTGCTGGAGGTCAAAGGCGGCTCTTTCACCGCGCTTGCGTCTAGGCTCAAGGAAGTTTTGCGCCGGCCGGTGCTGGATGAAACCAGCGCGGCCGGGCCCTTCGAGTACAGTTTCGAGCTGGCCTCGGCTGACCCCAAGGTCATAGATCTACAGCTGCGCAAGCAACTCGGCCTCAAGCTTGAGCGTCTGCGCCGCAAAATAATCGTAGTCGAGATCTCCAAAATAAAATGGCCGTCCGACGGACACCGTCCTTGATACGGCACCAACGCACGTTATGAAAAGACTTTCGACAAAGCCCACCGTTTACCTCATGGACGGTTCCAATTTCTCCATGAGGTTCTGGGAAAAGTCGGGCGGGACCTCGCCCGGGGAGCTGGAGAGCGAGTTCATGCGCTGGCTCGGCGAGATCGCCAGGACCGAGACCCTGAAGGCCTCGTGCTTCCGCGTGGTCTTCGACGGGCCGTACCGCAGGTCCGGCGCGGCCGGCCCCTCCGTCACGGTCTATTACAGCGATTCGGAGCCGGCCGACGATATGCTGGTGGAGCGCGGCTATTTCATGCGGAGCGAGGGCATCCGCGCCATAATCGTGACCTCGGACAACGGCCTGCGCGAGCGGGCCGCCGCCGAGGGCGTGAAAACCCTGACCTGCGAAACCTTCCAGCACCTGGCCCAGGCCGAGCTGCGCAAGGACGTACGGTAAAATTTGTAGAATAATATGTCTTGCGGTGTCGGCGCCGTAGAAGGGCTTGTGGCGGAACTGGTAGACGCGACTGACTTAAAATCAGTTGGCCTTATGGCCGTGCGGGTTCGAGTCCCGCCTTGCCCACTTTAAAGATCTTGCGGTAAACTTCTGGAGGTAGACTATGGGATTTGCGCCTGCGGGTATAAAGCTTATTGCCGGCGGGGTTATCGCCGGGGCGATAGGCGGTATGGTGGCAGCCTGGTCCAGGGGGCTGGGCCTGCCCATCCTTTTTCTCGGCCTGGCCTTCGCCGGCTTTTCCGCTTATTTCTTCCGCGACCCCGAGCGGGACAAAGTCTTCGCTCCCGGCGAAATAGCCTGCCCCGCCGACGGCACCGTGATGACCGTGAAGAACGAGGGCACCCCCGGGATAACCGTGGTCCGCATCTTCCTCTCCGTCCTGAACGTGCACGTGCAGCGCGCGCCGATGGAAGGGAAGATCACGAAGACGAAATACACCAGGGGTACTTTCGCCATAGCCTATAAGCCCGAGGCGGCCACCAACGAGCGCAACCTGATACGCATCGACGGGGACTACGGCCGCTTCGTTGAAATAGAGCAGATAACCGGCTCCATAGCGCGGCGGATAGCCTGCTATGTCAAGGAAGGGGATACCATCCGGCAGGGCGAGCGCGTCGGCATGATCTACTTCGGTTCGCAGGTGGCGGTCTACCTGCCGGAAAATGTGCGCGTGCTGGTAAAGCCCGGCGACAAAGTGCAGGGAGCCGAGACCGCTCTGGCCCTCTGGTAAGGAACTTACATATGCAAGAAATACAGGAAAAAAAACGGATAGACATCGATAAACTTAAGAAGACCGGCGCGATCGTGCTGCCGTCCATCTTCACCATCGCCAACATGGCTTTCGGCTTCTTCGCCATCCTGCTGGCTTCCGAGGGCAAGTTCGTGCAGGCCTCCTGGTTCATCGTGGTCTCCTACGCCATGGACATGCTCGACGGCCGCGTCGCGCGCCTGGTGCACGGCGAAAGCTCCTTCGGGGTGGAGATAGACTCCCTCTCGGACTGGATGTCCTTCTGCATTGCCCCGGCGTATTTGATGTACAAGCTGGTCCTCAAGGATTACGGCGTCTGGGGCTACCCCGTGGCCTTTCTTTATGTCCTGTGCGGCGGGCTGCGCCTGGCCCGGTTCAATTTGAAATCACATTTCGGCGGCGGCTCCAAGGATTATTTCCAGGGCCTGCCCACCCCCGGCGCGGCCGGCGTGATGATCTCCTTCGTGCTGGCCTACAGCATGCTCGAAGGCGAAGGCGGCGTGCGCAGCATCCCCGGCGTCTCCGCGTTCATGCCCTTTGTTTACGCCGGTATCCCTTTCATCGTGGTGGCGCTGGCGCTGTTGATGGTCTCCAACGCGCCCTACGCCGCCTTCAAGGGCGACATGATTAAACTTAATTCTATAAAGGGCATCCTGTTCCTCACGGCCATGCTGTCGCTGACCGTGGCCTACCCGCAGGACGCGCTCTTTATCTTCTTCTCCATCTACGCCCTGTCCGGAGTCTTCGGCGGGTTCTACAACCTGGTGAAAGGCAAGCCGGCGCCCACCCAGTCCTGAACCAGGCGGCGCGAAAAAAGGGGACAGGCTACTTTTTAGAAAAGTAGCCTGTCCCCTTTTTTGTTTTCCGGGCCTTAGTTGGTCTTGATATCTTTGGGCTTTTCGTCCTGTTTCCGCGGGAAGAGGGGCGGTACTTTCTGCGGCTCCGTACCGTCGGCGGTCCTCCCTGCCTCCAGCTGCAGGTGCATAAGGCTGGCCGTGTGCGGCATGAAGGGGTCTATCCAGGCCGCGATGAGGCGCAGGCACCAGATCATCTCGTGCAGGAAGGGCTTCAGGGCCTCCGGGTTGGTCTTCGCCATCTCCCAGGGCTTCCTGGTATCCACCAGCCGGTTCAGGGTCCCTACGCCCTGCCAGATCTTCTCCAGCGCCTCGCTGAACTGCAGCGCCTCCATGCTGCGGTGGATGGCGGGAGTCCAGGACGAGAGTTCCCTGAAGGTCTCCGACTCCTCCGGCTTTGCCGGCAGCCGGTTCTCCAGGTATTTGGCGGCCATGTTCATCACGCGGGAGAACAGGTTCCCCAGGTCGTTGGCTAAGTCTGAATTGTACCTGCGGCGGAAGGCGTCCATCGAAAAATCTCCGTCCTGTCCGAAGGTGACTTCGCGGAAGATGAAAAAGCGGAGCGCGTCCACGCCGTAGTCCTTCACCACGTCCTCGGCCTTTATGAAATTGCCGCGGGACTTGGACATCTTGTCGCCGTTTATGGTCCACCAGCCGTGGGCGTAAACCTTGCGGGGCAGCTCCACGCCCAGCGCCATCAGCATGGCGGGCCAGATCACGCCGTGGAAGCGGAAGATCTCCTTGCCGACGAGATGTACGTCGGCCGGCCAGAGCACGGGGAAATCCGGGGAAAGCTTTTCCGGGTTGTAGCCCGCGCCCGTGGCGTAGTTAAGGAGCGCGTCGAACCAGACGTAAACGGTATGCTTGGGGTTGGACCGCACCGGCACGCCCCAGGAGACCTTGGTGCGCGACACCGAGATGTCTTTCAGTCCGGACTTCGCGAAATTGATCAGCTCCTGGGCCCGGTAGCGGGGGGAGAGAAAATCAGGGTGCTGCTCGTAATGCTTCAGCAGCGGCTCCTCGTATTTGGAGAGCTTGAAGAAATAAGTTTCCTCGCTTACCTGCTCCACCGGGCGCGCGTGGATAGGGCAGTTCTTCTCCTTCAGCTCGCCCTCGTCGTAAAAAGCTTCGCAGGAGCTGCAATACAGCCCGGTGTAGGAACCGAGGTAAATGTCGCCGCTCTTTATCAGTTTCTCGAACACCGCCTGCACGCCGGCTTCGTGCGCGGGGTCGGTGGTGCGGATGAAGTGGTCGTACTTTATATTGAGGGTTTTCCAGAGCTCCCGGAAATCGGCGGAGATCCCGTCGCACCAGGCCTTGGGCGCTATCCCCTTTTCCTTCGCGATCTTCTCGATATTGGAGCCGTGCTCGTCGGTGCCGGTCTGGAAATGGACCGGGATATCCTTGGAGCGCAGGTGGCGCGCCAGGATGTCGGCGGCGAGCGTGGTATAGGCGTGGCCGATGTGGGGTTTATCGTTCACGTAGTAGAGCGGGGTTGTGATGTAATATTTCTTTGTTTTCATTTTTTAATTCCCGGGCGGTAGCAGGCTCAGGGCCTGACCAGGTCCTCTATTTTTATGCCGGCCCGCTCGCTTTCGAGCAGGGCGGTTTCCAGCAGCAGGTAATACGAAACGTTGCGGTCCGCCATGCGGCGCAGGTCCAGCGTGCGGCGGAGCAGCGCCGTAAATCTTGCCTTTGCGGGGCCCGAGGCCGCGGCCCAGGAAGAGCGCGTCTTGGCCAGCAGCAGGTCCAGCAGCGTCTTTACTTCCTCGCGGGCCTTGTGGCTGTCCCGCGGCAGCCCGGCGGCGAACTTGAAGACTTTCGACTGGTCCCCCGGGCGCAGCGCCGAAACCTGCTTGAGGAAAGCCGCGGCGTCCGCGGCTTTTTCAAGCGAGCCGGAGCCAAGGGCGGCCAGGGCTGAGGCCTGCCCGGGCTCCGCTCCCTGCGCCTCGAGTATGGTCTTCAAAGCGGCGGCCGGCAGGCGGCCGAACTCTACCAGGCAGGAACGGGAGATAATGGTAGAAAGCAGGGAAGTTTTTTTAGAGACCGTGAGTATCACCACCGTCCCGGGCGGCGGCTCCTCCAGCGTCTTAAGCAGGGCGTTCTGGGCCGGAGGCATCATGGCTTCCGCGTCCCGCACTATGAAAACCTTCCAGCCGGAAAGCATCGGTTTCTGCTGGGCCCAGCGCGTCAGTTCGCGCATAGTGTCTATCTTCAGGTTCGCGCTCTCCGCCTCGTCGAGCAGGGCAGCCTGGAAAGCCGTGTCCACTATCCGGATGTCGGGGTGGGCTCCGCTGGCCGCCTGCAGGCAGGAAAGGCAGGCCCCGCAGGAATCGGACAGGTCGGAATGAATTTTGGCGGGCGGCAATTCCGGCGCGGGCGCCGGGGCCGGTGCGGCGGCGGCGAAC
>JAVHPG010000048.1:0-3411 GCA_036170455.1 Elusimicrobiales bacterium | reverse complement strand
GGGCGTGTAGCTCAGTTGGGAGAGCGCCTCGTTCGCAACGAGGAGGTCGCAGGTTCGATCCCTGTCACGTCCACCAGATTTGAAAAAGCCTCGAACGAGGCGCTGGCGGCAGCAGCCGCCAGAGCACGAGTGAGCAACGAGGAGGTCGCAGGTTCGATCCCTGTCACGTCCACCAGATTTCTCAGCATCCACTACCCGGGGGCATCACAAATGGCCGCAGAATATTTCCCGCTTAAAGAGCAGACCCGCTACGAATATAAGTTTACCAGCACCGAATTCGAAGGCGACGCGAAGATCTATATCGACATCCTCGAGGTTAAAAAGAAAACCGGCAAGACGGTCGCCCAGGCCCGGATGATCTTCGAGCTGCGCGACTCCCATACCACGGAATACGCTATCACCCGCGACGCGAAATGGTTTACCACCGCCGACGGCGTAATAACCGGCGGGCGGCGCGAATTCCCCCTCCCCGTCAAAGAGGGCGCGAAGTGGAACGAGTATACGGACACCAGCGAGATAATTTCCCTCTCAGACAAGGTCTCTATCAAGGCCGGCAGGTTCGCCAAGTGCATGAAGATAGTGACCATGCTGGCGGGCGGCGACTCCGGCAAGTCCGTGCGCTACTACGCGCCGGGCGTCGGCTATATCCTCGAGGAATATTACGGGGAAGACAAGACCTGCGAACTGCAACTGCTTGCCATCTCCAAAGTTCCCGAAGAAAAGAAGAAAGGCAAGAAGTAAGACCTCTTTACTCCAAGGACGGCAACATGGCGCTCCCAACTATACGCGAATTGCTCAAAAGCCCCGGTCCGAAGACCGGGGCCGTCGCCCGCGGCTGGATAAAGACCCGGCGCGACTCCAAGGTCATGTCTTTCGCGGAGCTTAACGACGGCTCCTGCCGCGAGAGCCTGCAGATAGTTTTCTCGCAGGAGAACGGGAATTTTGCCGAGGTGCTTCCCTCCCTGGTGACCGGCGCTGCCGTCGAGATCCGGGGCGACCTGGTTTCCTCCCCCGCCGCCGGCCAGAAGTTCGAACTGCAGGCGAAGCAGGTCAAGCTTTACGGCGGTTGCGACCCGGAGAAATACCCGATACAGAAGAAAAAGACTTCGGACGAGTTCCTCCGCACGGTGGCCCACCTCCGCCCGCGCACCAATAAATACGCGGCCATGCTGCGCATCAGGGCCGAGCTGGCTTACGCGATACACACTTATTTCAGGAACAACGGCTTTCATTATGTGCACGCTCCGATACTTACCGGTTCGGACTGCGAGGGCGCCGGCGAGGTTTTCACCGCCACGGCCTTCGACCTTTCCAAGCTCGGTTCCATCCCGAAGACCGAAGCCGGGGAGATAGACTTTTCCAAAGACCTGCTGGGAAAGAGGACTTTCCTCACCGTCTCTGGGCAGCTCGAGGGGGAGAGCCTGGCCCTGGCTTTGGGCAAGATCTACACCTTCGGTCCCACTTTCAGGGCCGAGAACTCCAATACCTACCGCCACTGCGCGGAATTCTGGCAGATAGAGCCGGAAATGGCTTTTTACGAGCTGGAAGACAACATGGAGCTCGCCGAAGACTTCATCAAGTCGATCACCAGGGGCGTGCTTGAAAATTGTCCCTCAGACATGGAACTGTTCGCCAAATACGTAGAACCGACGCTGATGGACAACCTCAGGAACATAACCGATAACAAGTTCGAGCGCCTTCCTTATACCGACGCGGTCAAACTGCTCGAGCCGGAGAACGCCCGCTTCGAGGTGAAGGTCGGCTGGGGCGTCGATCTCTCCTCGGAACATGAGCGCTTCCTGGTGGAAAATTATTTCAAGAAGCCGGTGATCCTGTATAACAAGCCCAAGGAAACGGCCTCGTTCTATATGAAGCTCAACGAGGACGGGCGCACCGTGCGCGGCATGGACGTGCTGGTTCCCCGCATAGGCGAGCTCGTGGGCGGCAGCGAACGCGAGAACAGGCTGGACGTGCTGGAGAAGAGGATGGCCGACCTCAAGATGGATCCCGCCCCGTACTGGTGGTTCCTTGACCTGCGCCGTTACGGTTCCGTTCCTCACTCCGGCTTCGGCCTGGGGTTCGAGCGGATGATGATGCTGATAACGGGCATTTCCAATATCCGCGACGTAAGCGCCTTCCCCCGCGTGCCCGGCTACGCCGAATTCTAAACGCATGGAAAGGCTAAAAGCTTTAGAGCTTCTCAGGACTCACCTTAAGAACGAGAACCTGGTCAGGCACTGCCTGGCTTCCGAGGCCGTAATGCGCGCGCTGGCCGCGCGGCTCGGGGCCGACGCCGGGCTCTGGGGCCTGGCCGGGCTGCTGCACGATATCGACGCGGAGCTTACCGCCGGCGACCTGGCGCGCCATACGCATGAAGCCATCCGCATCCTTAGAGAGAACGGGCTTCCCGAAGATCTTATCGAAGCCGTAAAAATGCATAACGAAGCGGCACATGGCGGAATAAAGCGCTCCGAGATCTTCCATAAGGCCCTGGCCGCCGGAGAAACCATAACCGGCATGATAACGGCTACCGCCATGGTTTACCCGGACAGGAAGCTTTCCAGCGTTAAAGCTTCCTCCGTTACTAAGCGCATGAAAGACAAGCGCTTCGCCGCCTCGGTGGACCGCGGGATTATACTTGAATGTGAGGCGCTTGGCCTCACACTGGATGAATTCGTGGAACTTTCCCTGGGGGCGATGAGGGCGATAGCGCCCGACCTGGGCCTGTAGCAGGACCTGGCTTAAGGCGTTAAAAAACCCGTCCGCTTTTAAGCGGACGGGTTTTTTATTTCTGTATCGGAGCCCGGCTTACTGGAAGAAGTACATATTGAGCAGGTAGTTGAAGGTATGATCGCCGGAAGTGAAAGGCTCGTCCAGTTTAAGCACCTTGGAGGCTATGAATTCCTTCTTGTTCTCAGCGAGGAATTTTTTGTAGTTTTCCAGCGAAACCGCGGCTGCGGCGGTGTCGGTGGCCAGCTTGGACTTGAAGCCGAGCAGCTTGCCGATATAGACCATCGAGAAGGAGGCGTCCTTCCTGACGATGCTGACCGCGCCGGCCAGCAGGTCGAAGTCTATGTCTTCGCCGTTCTTGAGCTGGCGCAGCTGAATTTCGTGGTCCATGTTCGCTTCGGGCTTGGTCAGGTAATAGACGTTGAAGGTCGGCCTGAAAGCTTCGTGCTTTATGAAGAAGGAGGCTATCGGCGTCATGCCCGCCTGCTCGAGCGGCTCGATCAGCTCGTGCTGCAGCTTAACCATCGTGGTGGAGCTGAGGGCGTCGTAATTCAGGCTCTCCGCCATGAAGTCGCGCACTACGCGGCCGTCGGGGGATTCGTACTTGAGGATGCCGAACTGGTTCTTGTATTCGGTCCCGGTAACCTTGATGCCGAACTTATTAAGGATGGGGGTCCACTT
>JAVHPG010000047.1:0-16611 GCA_036170455.1 Elusimicrobiales bacterium | reverse complement strand
GCCGTGCTCGTGCCGATGGCCTGGATCGGCTGGCGCCGGCGCGGCCGGCCGCTCCGCCGGTTTCTCCTGTTCCGCCGTAGAGGCGCCCTCTTCTTCAGCCAGCGGGACCAGGGAAACGGAGATCGCCTCGAATTCCGACTCGGAGAGGTTGGTCAGCAAAAAGTTATAGGACCTGCCTGCCAGGTTGAAATAGCCGGAGCGATAGCCCTTTCCTTTCGAAACGAATTGTATGAAGAAAACTTTTATGCCCTCTTCGGTAGTGACGGAGAGGATCTTGTTGGGCACCGCAACCCCGCCCTTTTTAAGCTTATTCCGGGTGGCCTGGAGTTTGGCGGTCAGCGCCTTGTCCGTGGCGGCTTTGGAGAGGGACTGGACCTTTATCTCCGCCTTCCCTTTTTTCGCCAGCAGGGCGCTGCGCGGGTCGGTGGACTCCGAGACCTGCCACTTGCCGGGAAGGTTCAGCGAGAAAGCGTCGTCGGAAGATTTAAGCGTGGCGGCCGGAGCCGCCTGGCAAAGCGCGAAAAGGATGACGGCGGCCTGGAGCAGGACTTTCTTAAAGGTCATTTAGGCATTCCATTGTTCCGGGACAGCCCCCTGTCCGTTACGGATATTCTAGCAAATGGAACTATAGCCCCCGCCTTCAGCGCTTGCCGCCGGTTTTGGCTTCGGCTTCCCTCCTGGCTACCCGTACCAGCTTGGCGCAGACCTCGGCGAGCGAATGGTTGAACAGCCTGTCGCTGCTCATGATCGCGGCTGCCCCGCTGCCATAGTATTCCCGCTCGGGCGAACCTTCCTTCGCCCCCGGCAGATACTGCTCGCGCACCCCGCCGTTAAGCGCCCTGCCGGCGGCGTTGATGCACGGCATGGTATTGGTAAAGACCATCAGCGGCTCGGACCCCGTGACCGTAATGGAAGAAACGCCCTCGTCGTAGGGTTCATAGTCCTGCTTCATGGGCAGCGTCAGCGGCCTGCCCGGCAGCTTTTCTTCCTCCTGGTTCACGGCTTTCACCGCGGTGTTCGCCAGGCCCAGGCAGACCTCGCCCAGAGACCGCCTGAAAGTGCTGTCATAGGCCAGTATCGTCCTGGCGTCCTTCTTATAGCGGGCTATCGCCCTAGAATTTTCCGGTTTATCCGGCAGATAGTAATTCCGCGCCGCCCCCGCCATCGCGGAACTTACGGCTTCCACCACGGCGTCGATATCGAAATCCCTCAGGCTCTTGGCGTGCTCCCTGCCCGCGGCCGGCGCGAACGGGTCCGCCCCGCCCTCCCCGGCGCCAGCTACTCCGGCACAAAGGACCGCCGCCATCAGTAAAAGATATTTTTTCATGATTTCCGCTCCCGGCCCGCGCCCCCGGCCGCTATGGAGGCGTAAATGTGCGCTGCGATTTTCATAGCAACTCCGTCAATTCTACCGAACAAAACCGCCGGGCTTACCCGGCGGTTTCGCGGACTGCGGCAAACAGCCGTCAGCGGCCTTCTTCTCCTGTTATTTTTTCCCTATGCCGGCAACGCCTTCTTCGGTAACCGCGAAGTCGCAGTCTTTGGCCTCGCAGGCGTATTTCAAAGTTTCCCAACTGGAGCCCTTGAGCGGGGCCATGCTGGCCGAAGCCAGCTCGACTTCTTTCGCCGAAAGCCTGAACTTGATGCTGTAGACGGTAGCGGGGATATTTGAATTTACCCCGAAATTATTCAGGGCGAATTCGCAGGGAAGTTCTTTGCAGGCATAAGACAGATCGGTCCATTCATTCCCTTTGACGGATTTAAAGACCAGGGAGTTCCCCGCCCTCTTCACCTTGAATTCGAATTTCAGGGGGGCGGCGGACTGTTCCGTCTGGGCGTCTGCGGGCTGCTCTTTAGGCTTGCAGCCGGTCCCGGCGATAAAGCACAGAGCGACTATTCCGATAAGATATTTCATATTTTCTCCTTGAGTATTTAAAGCTCAGAAAACTCCCGCCGCCTCTCCCGCTATTCCAGACGTGCAGCCCTCAGGAGTTACCGGCAAAGGCGGCACCCACGAGCTTGCCCAGCACGAAAACCGCGGAGGCAGGAAAGAAGTACCAGGGACAGCACAGGAAGACGCATAATTTTTAGTTTAGGCTATATAAAAGCCGTTTGTCAACGAAGCCCGCGGGACTAAACCGCCGGGCCCGGTTTTTGCTAAACTTTTATCAAGGCGGGCAGCATAAGGCTTTTATGAACGATAATGACCAAAAACCGGATCTTCTGAAGCGGATGTCCAGCGTGACCAGCCACGAAATACGCAATCCCCTGGCTATCATCTCCAATTCAATTTATTTCATCAAGACCAAGCTGAACGCCGGCGGCGCGGCCGTCGACCCGAAAGTAGCGAAACATTTAGGAATAATCGAGGGAGAGGTGAAGCACAGCAACGAAGTTATAGACCAGATACTCGCTTTCACCCACACGAAGGAACTGCGCTGCGCGCCCTCCTCCGTAAACTCCGCCATCCAGGACCTTACGGGCGCTTACCAGTTCCCGGCTTCAATTACGGTAAAGGCCGTCCCCGACCCCTCGGACCCTTGCGTGAACGCGGACATGGAAGCCGTCTCCCGCGCGCTCCGCTGCGTTTTAGACAATTCGGTGCAGGCCATGCCGGAAGGCGGAACTTTGACCATAGAAGCCTCTCACGACGCCGCCCGCGCGATCTTGGCCGTCACCGACAGCGGCCCCGGGTTTCCCGAGGGCGACGGAGAGAAAGTCTTCGAGCCCTTCTTCACCACCAAGCCGCGCGGCGTCGGGCTCGGCCTTACCATCGCGCGCAAGCTCCTGGAGCAGCAGGGCGGCACGGCCACGGCGCGGAACGCCGCCCCCACCGGCGCCAAAGTCACTTTGTCCCTGCCTTTGATCACGAATAAAACATCCTGATGGAACCTGACCTGCGGGGTTTGACCCGCGCGGAGATAGCGGCGGCGCTTGTGAGCCTGGGAGAGAAGCCCGGGAACGCCGGCGCGGTCTTTTTGGCCGTGCATCGCCGCGGCGCGACGGACCTGGCGCTCCTGCCGAACGTGCCGGAGCGCGTCTGCCGGGCGCTGGGCCGCGCTTTCTCGCTTCGGCCCCTGCCGCTCCCGGAGCGCAAGCTGACCGCGGGGGACGGGACAAAAAAGCTGCTCTTCCGGTTCGCCGGGGACGCGCCAGCCGAATGCGTGGTGCTGCCGGCCAAAGGCCGCGATACCGCCTGCCTCTCCTCGCAGTCCGGCTGCGCCTGCGGCTGCAGTTTCTGCGCCACCGGGACTTTGGGGCTCAAGCGCTCGCTTGACCCGGCCGAAATAGTAGCCCAGTTCGAGGCTTGCCGGAGCGAGGCCGCGGACCTGAAGAGCCTGGTTTTCATGGGCATGGGCGAGCCTTTCCTGAACTGGGATAACGTCAAAAGGGCCATCCTGATACTTTCCGACAGCCGCGGCCGCCATTTCCCGCAGGCCAAGATGACGGTCTCCACGGTGGGCGTGCTCCCGGTGATAGAGGAACTGACAAGATCCGACCTGCGGATAAGGCTGGCCGTCTCGCTGGTAGCGGCGGACCCGGAGCTGCGCGCGCGCCTCGCGCCGATGGAGAAGGCTTACCCGCTGAAGCGCGTGCTGGCCGCCGTAAGGGAATACTGCCGCGCGCGCCAGGCGCTCGTCATGCTGGAGTATATCCTGCTCCCCGGCGTGAACGACCGGCCGTCCGATTCCGCGCTGCTCGCCGAACTGATAGAAGGCATTCCCTGCCGCCTCAATTTGATCCCCTACAACCCGCCGGGCGGCCCCGGCCGCGTCTCGCCGCGCATAAAGGAATTCCAGCGGGAACTCATAGCCGCCGGCGTGATCACCTACCTGCGCCAGGAAAAAGGCGCCGACATCGCCGCCGCCTGCGGCCAGCTTGCCGCGCGCGCGGCTAAATAAAACCGCCGGGCTTTCCCGGCGGTTTCGCGCATGGACGCGGGCTCTCAGGACCTTAGCCCGCTCCCCCTTTTTCCCTTCCCCCTTGAATAATTCAACTGGCTCTCGACCAGTTTTTTAAAAACGGCCATCAGGTTCCCGCTTTGCCCGTCGAGCTTTTCATAGCCGGCTTCTTCAGCCTCACCGCATAAATAATAAAGCGCCTCTATGGTAGAAACGCAGTGTTCCATTGGCTGTTTTTTGATCGCGAACTGGGAGGTATAACCGCGGGAAAAAGAGATGCGGGGCAGGGCGCGGATGTTCCGGCTTCTGTTCAAAAGCCTCTTTGCGCAGAGCCAGGTCCCGTCTATCACGAAGATCAGCAGGGTTTTCCCCTCCGGGAGGAGGTCCTTCCCTAAAGTTTTAAAATTCGCGGCTTTTGGCCCGGGGTAGAGGACAAAGGGGCTATAGGAGGGATCCCGGAGCAGGGAATTGACCCGCTCGTCCAGCGTAAAATCAGTCCCTATTAAAAGCTCGGAGTTCTTTAAACACAATTTCGCGAGCCGGGCCGTCCCCGTCTTTTGTCTCCGGGCTTCCTTGGTATGCATCAGGATCACGAAGCGCATCTTCGTGGAGAAAGGTTTTATGCTGCCGCATAAACAGTTCTTCTTCGCCCGGTAGCAGGCATAGCACTCCTCGCGGTTGGCGCTTTGGACCTCGTTCGAAGGATCGGTTTTTTTCAGCATGAAAACTTTAAACCGCGGGGCGACAGCAAAAAGGGCCCGCGGCCTTTCAACTTATTTTTTGTACAAGGCGTAAATGTACGGCCTCGGGTCGCCGTTGGGATTTATGAAAGTATAGTCAAAATGAGAAACAAGTTTAAAGGACTTGCCTAATTTCGCGGACAATTCCGCTACGGAATACCTGTGCAGGGGCAAACCGGCGCATTTAGGCGCTCCCGTCCTGGAAAATTCAGAGAATATCGCATGGCCGCCCGGCTTCAGGAGCGATTTCACATTTTTAAAGTATCCGGCGATATCCTCTTTATCCCGCAGAAAATGCAGGACCGCCCTGTCTATCCAGATATCGACCTGCCCCAGCGCGCGCGACAGCGGCCGGGAAATGTCCTGGCAAAGATAGTCGATCTTTCCTTTCTTATCATTGACCCTCTTTTTCACCCGGCTCAAAGCCTCGGCGCTGATATCGTTCACGATCATTTTCGCGCATTTCGGAAAAAGTTTTTCTATCAGGACCGAGGTGCCCGCCCCCGGTATGAACACGCTGGCTTTCTTCAGGCCCGGGACCAGTTTCAGCAATTTAAGCGTTTGCGCGGGGTTCTTTTCGTACCAGCCGAGTTCCGGGTCTTCCGTCGCGGAGAATATGGCGTCCCAGTGCTTGCAGTTAGATTTCATAAATTTACTCCGGTTTCCTACTATCAGGACATTCCTTTACCGCGTCGACGGCATGAATACGGGCCTGGTATACACGTAATCGCTCTCCTTGACCGGGATATGACAGGCAAAGCACTCCGCGACGAAGGATGGATCTTTACCGTAGGGCTTCAGCTCCCCGCCCAGCCAGCGCGCGAAACCCCAGCCGCCTGTCTCCGCGTACTTGCGCGAATCCTTGAACATGAATTCCACCTGCACGAAATCCCCCGGAACCGAAGCGGCGGGCCAGGCCTCGAGCGTCTTGCGCTTCCAGGCCGCCTTGGCCAGAACCGCCCCGTCCGGCCAGGGGTTTATGCGCCCTTCGCGGGCGGCCTTTACCGCCGCCTTATTGCCCAGGATGGCCCGCATGGTGTCGTTGTCCGTGCGCAGCGAAGCCGAGACCAGCCGCCAGTCGGCGAAGTCCGCCGGCAGCTCTATGCCGTTAGGCGCCGGCGCCGGCTTTTCTTTCCTGGAGAAAGCCAGCCCTGTCCCCAGCGCCAGCACCGCGACCGCCATGAATATCTTCTTCATTATTTCCCTCCTGCCCCCGCTGCCTGTCACTGATATTTGGCAATTCAGTGATCAGCGCCCCCTCTCGCCGCTTACTTGCTTCCGGCGAGTATCTGTTCTATCCGTTTAAGACCGGCGGCGGCCTCGGTATTGGACGGATCCATCTTCAGGGCTGTCTTCCATTCTTTGCGCGCCTGTTCATAGTTTGCGTTCTGGAAATATTTAACGCCTTCCAGGTAATGCCGCTGCGAGGGAGGGACCCCGGAGTCCGCGGCCGCCTTCGGGCTCACGGCGTCAAGGGAGGACTGCGTGATCTGGTTGCCCTTGGGGATCCTGACCAGCGTCACCAGGTTATTGATAAGCCTGATATCGGACATGCTGCGCATCTCGTAGGCGTCCTGCTGCATATAATGCCTCGGCAGCCGCAGCGTCTCTACCAGGTCCTCTTTCAGGACGGTCCCGGCAGGCAGGTCCACCCTGGCTACAAGAACGTCGGTCAGTTCGTAAGCCTGCGAGGGGGAGCGCTCCCGGTAGAGCATTCCCGCCCGGAAAGCCGCCGCGAGCAGGATCAAGACCACTGTGATAACCACGCTTTTTTTCGTCATACCGAGATTCTAGCAAAACAAAACCGCCGGGCCTCCAGGCGGTCCCGGCAAATATCTCCGGCTGCCTTTTTATTTTTAAAGCCGGGCGCCCAGGAAAGCGGCCAGGCGGGCCTGCTCGGCGTCCAGCTCGCGCCGGAAGGCGGCGCCGGCCGGGCGCGTACCGGCGAAACCGGTTTCGACGCGCAGCGCTCCTTCGCTCACGGCGGCGTTAACCCAGCCTATTACCTCATCACCCCACAATAGCGGCATAGCGTAATAACCGCGCAGGCGCTTTGCCGCCGGAGTATAGGCCTCGAAACGGTACGCCCAACCCCAGAACTGCTCGAAGCGGGCCCTGTCCCAGACCAGCGGGTCGAACGGGGCCAGGAACCTCACCTTGCGCGGAGCCTCGGCGGAAAGATCGCAGCCGGGCGGCAGCACATAGTCCTCGCCGCCGGCTTTCACCACGGCAAGTTCCCCTTCTTTTATCATCGAAGCAAGGAAAGCGGGCGCCGTCCCCAGGCCGGGAAAATATCGGCGCAACGGCCGCGCGGGTGAAGCAGCCGCCACACGCCGCGGGACACGAAACCGTAGGCGTAAAGATAATCCTCTTCCGCGTCGAGCCGCGGGTAGAGGCGCTCCAGGTCCCCGGCCCTGTAGCTGGCCACCCGGTGGCGCAGTATCAGGTCCTGCGCTCGCGCCGGCGAGCGGATAGGGTCCGCCTGCACGAACCCCAGCCTGTCCACCGCCTGCTGCAGCGTGCCCGCCTCGAACAGCGAGCGGGCCGCCGCCACCCCGCGCAATTTCCGCAGCTCTTTCATATCCAAATTCTACAAAACAAAACCGCCGGGAGCTGAAACTTTTAGCGCCTTAATGCATCTAAATAATGAAGGTTAAATCAGACCGGAGCAAGGACACAGAACATGAACCTGGAAACCATACAGCCGTATATCCTGCCGGCGGGCGTTGTCGCTTTCCTGCTATTCCGCTATTTCCGATTCAAGGCCGTGCGGGGGAAGCTGCCCGGGCTGGCCGCGGAGGGCGCGGTGATAGTGGACGTGCGCTCGCCGGCGGAGTTCGCCGCGGGCAGCCGGCCGGGCAGCATCAATATACCGCTGGATACGCTGGCCAAGGGGGCGGCGAAACTGGACAAAACGAAGCCGGTGGTCCTCTGCTGCGCCTCCGGGGCGCGCAGCGGCATAGCCGTCGGCATATTGAGAGGCCTCGGCTTCCGGAACGTCACAAATGCGGGCCCCTGGCAGAATACCCTCTGACGACCTAGCGGCGCTCCCCTCTAAAACGAAACCGCCGGGTTTCCCCGGCGGTTTCGCATTGCTTGTTAACGCCGCTTTACTGAAGGTTTATTTTATCCTGGTTGATATAGCCCTCGGTCCAGTCCCCGGCCATTACCGCGGACTTGCGGACGCTCCAGTAACCGTTCTTGTCGCCGGTTATTATGACTTTCGCTCCGCGGTCGAGCTTGGTGATCGAGCTGGAGAAGATCCCGTGGGTGCCTTTCCGCACGTCGGTTCCGTTCTTTGAGACGACGCCGACCTTGTTGGGGTTCGTCCTGGTGTACATCTGGCGGGACTCGCCTACAAGCGCGCCCTTTTCCGAGAACGTGACCTTAAGAGCGTCCGCATCCGGCGCGACCACATCGTAGAGCTTGCCGATATTAACGGTCACCACAGTTTTCCCCCGGCCGCCCACGCCTTCGGCCTTCAGGTCGGGCACGAGGGTTATCTCCCCGCGCTCGCTCTTGACCACGATGGCGACGGCGTCGGACTTCTGGAAACCGAAGTTCCTTACTTCGGCCTTCATCATGATATTTTCGCTCGCCTCGAACTTGCCGTTATTGTTCTCGTCGTAGAAAGAGATGTCGACGACCTTCAGCACCGCGTTCTCGCTGTAATACTTGTCAGCCGCCGCGATGCCGGCCTGCTTGCCTGCGGCGAAAGCGCCGGGATAAACCTCGGCCGCCGTCTTCTCGTAGCCGGCCTTGTAGCCGCGCTTCGTCTGTTCGGCGCAGCCGGCGGCGAATCCTTCCTTCTGGCCGACGGCCTGGCCGTTATTCAGGCCCTGGGCGCGCTGGTCTGCGTATTCCCTCCTGCTGTATTCGTCGTAATAATAAGAATAGGCAGAGTTATACGCCGCGTGATAAGCGTCCTGGTAGCCCTTCTCTTTTCCTTCGGCAAAGCCGTTCCGGTAGCTGACCGAGAACTGCGCGTCGTAGGCCCGCCTGTACGCCATGCTGTATCTCTCGTTATAGCCTTCCCGCTTGGAGAAGTCATAAGCCCGCTGGTAGCCGTTACGGTAGCCTTCTTTATAACCCTCCTGATAGGCGCGCTGCTCTTCCGGGGTCGTATACCCGTTGCGGGCCAGCGCTATGGGAAGCCCCGTAGTCGCGCCCTTCGACATTGCGTTTTTCGCCGCTGCGCCCCTCGCGTCGAGGGTGGAATTCTGAAGTTCGGTCTCACGCAGGCTGAAGCCCGCCTGGTAACCGGCCTTCTGCCCGTTCGCGGCCTCTATAACAGCCGCTTCGGCCTGGCCTTTCGTGTAGCCCGCGCTGTAGGAAGCCGCGTCCTGCAGACCTAACTGGTTCGCCGCGGCAAAAGCGGTATTGTAACCGGTGCTATAGCCGTCGTCATAGCAGCGCTTCTTGCCGGTCTCGGTCCCGTTATTTGTACCGACGTTCTGGCCGTCCGCGCTTCCTCTCTGCGTTCCCATGGACTGGTCGACATTATAGCCGTCCCTGTAGCCGGATTGCCTGCCCGCGGTCTCGCCTTCATCAGCGCCTTTCCAGCGCCCGTCCCTTTCACCGGCGTCGATGCCGTCGGAGTAGCCCTGACGGCGTCCTTCCCTGGTTCCGACTTCGGAACCATCCCTCAGGCCGGCATTGCGCGCATTAGTAGTATCCACCTGCACGGGCGGCTGGGGGGGCTGAGGAGGTTGGGGAGGCTGAGGAGGCTGGCCAGGGTGACCGCCGTGATTGTCACCGGGCTGGCCATGATTGCCGCCGGGGAAGCCGCCATTGTTGCCGCCGGGCTGACCAGGCCAGCCGGGGTGGGGCTGCTGACCAGGCTGGCCGGGCTGCCATCCCTGGGGCAGCGGCTTGCCTTGAAAATCTTTCTGCTCCTGGAGGATTTCTTTAACACTGTCGCTGACATCGGACAGTTGGACAACCCCGTCAGTTGAGGCGAAGATCACGCCCGAGGCTATCAGAAGAGAGGGAAACAACGACGCCGCGCATAATGTTTTTTTCATTAACATACCCCTAAGTTTCCGGATTCCCGGAGCATTGAACAGATAAGATATTGTAGCCGAACCCTCCCAGGGGTCCATAGAGCAAAAAGGCCCAGTGTTACAGGGAAAAATGGCGCCCCGGACATAGGCCCTTTGACCCCCGCGCTTTCTGGAGCAATCCCTATCACAAGGATAAAACAAAACCGCCGGGCTCCCCCGGCGGCCGCAAATGACTTTGTTAATAAACGGCCATTTAGCCGGCCAAGGCCCCGGTCCCGCGCCGCCGCCTAGTGGAGCAATGATTCAGCCTGGACCTGCTTGATCTTCTTTACGATAAAACCTTTCTTAAGCATTGCGCCGCACAGCAGGACGGAGAAAAAGGTCCCGGCATAACCGACGATGGTCGCGACCGGCAGCAGGGTCAGGAAGAGCACGCAGGTCAGGAAAAACGGGATGGGGCTGGATTTGCTCGACTGCGCTATCCCGACGGAGAAATAGTCGTTTATCTTCCTGGTGGCGAAATCGACAAAGACGTCGGCCACCTGTTCGCTCCCGCTCAATTGCTTTCCAGCCAGCCCGGAAAGCTGCTTTCTTCCCTGCTCCAGGACCAGGCTTACCGCCGCGTCCGGCTTTCCCGGATCCTGCGCAGGAAGGACAGCGCTCTGATTCTGCAGGATAAATTTGTCCACGGTCATTTCCCGCGCGGACGAGAAAAAAGAATATTTCGGGTTTACGCGGCCGTATAGTTTGCCGAGGAAGAACGCGATATCCTTGCTGACTTCGAAGGTCGGAAGATTTACCTCTCTCCCCCCCCTGCTGACCAGGGCGTAATACTGGCTGGTAATAGCTATGATCAGCGCCAGCACCAGATAACTGCGCCCGTTCATGAACGAGTTAAAGAAACTGAGCTTTATCGAAAGCCCCAGGCTCGCCCGGATATTACGCAGAGCGTAATAAGCTATGCCGGCGGAAAGCGCGAGAAAAGCGAAATGGAGCGGCGTCGCCGCGAAAACAATGCTCTGAAGCAGCGAAGCGGCCAGGACCGCTGCCAGGTAAGCGGTTCTCCTGACGAGGACCGTGCACAAGTAGAAAACGACCAGCAATATGAAAAAAACAGTTATCGGGGCGCCCCAGACGCTGGCGCCTGGCACCGTAACGGCGCGATAAAGGAAATACCAGCATAAGAAAGCCGATAGAAATAACCCTGCCAGCATTAACGGCTCAAGAAACTTATTTCGCATAAGATAACTCCATCCACCTATTCTACCAAAACAAAACCGCCGGGCTCCCCCGGCGGTTCCTGACTTGTTAACTAACAGTCATTCAGTCACCAGCGTCCCTATTCCGCCCGCAGCTCGCTTATCGCCGCGGGGTAGCCGAAAAGGCTGTTGTGGCGCTTTTCAAGCGAAAACCTGAGATCGGCAAGTAGCCGGTTGCCCACCGGCAGGTTTTGGGGAACGGTAAGGCTTATGCTGCGCGCGCCGCCTTGGGCTATTACGCTCGCCCTGGCCGTGAAACCGTAGCGCGTTTCAACGTCCTTCAGGCACCCGGAAAGCATCTTTATAGCATCGGGCATCGTGGGCTGCATGAAGAACATCGCGTCGACTACCGTGCAGCCGGGAAGATCCTGAAAAGCATCCTTGCGGACCGGCATCCCTTTGGTCTGCGCGGGGGCGTTCAGCCAGGCGAAATCTTTATCCACGCTGCCTTCGCCGTAGGCGATGCTGTTGCCGGCGGCGTCAAAGACGTAGACGCGCATGCTGTCGCTGTAAATGTAGCTCTGTACGATGAAAGCTGTCCTGCCGTTCACATTAAGCTTGAAGGCTTCGGAGGAATTGCCCGGGCCCGAGGGCAGTATCGCCCATTCGCGCTCCAGGCAGCTGCGGGCGCCGGGAGGAAGTTCTTTTTTATCTGCATAGTCAGTGAAACCGCCGGCTTCAAGTTCCCGCTCTACCGCCGCCTTGGCGGCTGCGGCCCAGTTCTGCGCAGGGGCTTTTAAAACCTCGGGGGCCGGAACCGGAACGGCAACGGGAGCCACCCGGTCGGCCAGGGAAGCCAGGGACAGGGCAGCCTGGTTTTGGGCCATGGCCGGCGAAAGGCCGGCGGCCAGCAGAATTGCGGTTATAAATAATTTCATGTGTCTCCTTAAAAATCCACGGAAGCGAGTTCACTACAGAATTAGTTTATTAATTAGCCCGCCAGGGCCGCATAAGGCTTTGTGCCCAAAAGCCCGCCGCATATGGGCCCAGCCGTTATTAGGCCGCCTGCCCTTGCCATTTTATCGACGGGCCTTGACGCAGCAAGGTCATTGAGCGGCGAAGCGGCTCCGCGCGCAAAAGAATAACCGCCGGGGTCCCCAGCGGTCTCTGACTTGCCGATAATTAGTCATTTAATCGTCAGCGTCCCCGATCACCCTCAATGGGTCTCCATCAACTCTATTTTTTTAAGCAGTTCCGGGTCATCGAGAAATTTCCTGATCTGGGGGTTCTCTAGCAAAGCCGAGGTATCGCCTTTTTCCAAAGCCCGCTTCAAAGCGGGGTCGCTGAGCATGGATCTCAGGGCCGGGTCGTCGAGCAGGGCCTGGGCCATTTTGGGGTCGCCGCGCATAGCGGCCACCGCGCGGAACTTATCCAGCGCCGCCGGCGCCACCTTATCAAAAAGGCTGTGCTTGCGCGTGAAAGCCGCGGCTTTGGACGCGCCCAAAACAGCTTCGGCGCCGGGAAGATACTTTACCAGCGGCTCCTCGAAGGCGAGGACGGCGGCGAGCGCGACCCAGGCGATCGCGCCGGCTTTGCCCGCGCCCAGGAAGATCCCGGCGACCCGGTCGGGCATATTGCGCTGCTTCCCGGGGACGATAGCGTTGATTATCGCGCGCGCGATCAGCGTCACAACGATGAGGACCAGTGGCATGGAGACCGCGCTCAGGCCAACGGCCGTCAGCGCCGGCGGCCAGCCCATGCTCTTGGCGAGAGCCGGCGCAAGAAGCGCGGCTATGGGCTTGGCGCAGAGATAAGCGGCGACGAGGCCGATCCAGTGGGAAAACTGCTGGATGGCGCCCGTAAAGAAACCGATCGCGGCGAATATTCCCAGCGCCGCCAGGATCCAGAGATCGAGAGTCATATACTGCCCCTTCCCCCACCGGCATTTTTCAAGGTCCGCTCGAACTTCGCCGCCGCGGCGGCGATGAGCACAATAACTACCTGAATAAATATTGCTGAGCTTTTTTTCACAAATGGTCCCTGCCAGGCCCGGCCTCCTGGCCCTGTAAATATTTGGCGATATCCAGCCCTTCGCCCAGGGCTATCCTGTAGGATACCTTCTTAAGGAAGGTCCCCGCCGTGAAAAGCGCGGCCATCAAGACCAGCAGCACAAAGAACAGCAGCCCCGCATCGCCGACCTTGAAATAAAAGACCACAGGCCAGACAATAAGGAGCAGGATGATCCCCACCGTGCCAGTGTAATAAAGCCAGCTGCCGACACGCCAGAACCAACGCCCCCGCGACCCACGGCGCACCATCTCCTCGTAAAGCGGATAGTCCTGCTGCATACCCTGTATTCTACCAAAACAAAACCGCCGGGCTTCCCCGGCGGTCTCAATGACTTATTAATATATAGTCATTCAGTCATCAGCGTCCCCTATCCCCCGGCCCGCCTTTCCCTTTATTACTCTTCGTTATATTTGAACGAGTTCAATATCTCTAAAGCTTTCTCCCGGTCTTCGGCTATGACCGCGAGCCGCACTGGAATAGCGGGGCCGAAGCCGGCCACCATCGCGCTCGCGTTCCTGTCCAGCAGAACGCATTTCACGCCGTTCGACTTAAGAACCCCGCAGAGCATCTCCGCCTCCGCCGAATTCTGCGCCTCATGTATCACCACTAAAGGTTTGTCTTCCATATTCATAAGAATAAATGTTTTTAGCTTCGAATGCAAAAGCCCCCGCTGCCATTCCACCTAAAAGGTCAAAAGCAAAGTCCTGCCCCCTTTATCCGCGCAACTTATTTTTATTTTTTATTGCGGGCCACTCCTCTTTCAGCAGCGCGTAAAGGACATCATCCGTCCACGCCTTGCCGGCCCAGAAGCTTTTCTTGAAATAGCCCTCCCTGCGCATCCCCACCCGCTCCATCACTTTTAGAGAACTCTTATTGCGCGGGTCCGCGGTGGCGATCAGCCTGTGCTTGCGCAGCTTCCCGAACATGAAGCCCATCATGCCGAGCACCGCCTCGGTGGCGTAACCCTTGCCCTGGTAGGCGGGCGCTATGGTGTACGCTATCTCCGCCTGCCGGTTCTCCTTGCCCGTGAAATGCATCCCCAGGTCCCCTATAAGGCCGCCGCCCTTTTCCAGCACGGCCAGCTGGTGCCAGGAGTTGGGGGTGTTGAGCGCTATCTCCCTGACCCTCTTAATAAGCCGCCTGGCATCCGCCAGCCGCCTGTACCTGGTCTGGTACTTCCCCACATCCGCCCTGGACCTGTAAGCGTAAATAGCCGGCACGTCCTCCTCTCTCACTGTCCGCAGCACCAACCGTTCCGTCTCGAGCCGTATATTCTTCATCCACCAATTCTACCAAAACAAAACCGCCAGGCTTCCCCGGCGGTTTCAATGACTTGCTAATAAACACTCATTTAGTCGGCAACGCCCCCTATCCCCCGTTCAGGTCAGGAGCCTGATCAGTTTCCCGGACGAGGGGAATTCCTTCAGCAGGAACGCCCGCTCACCGAACTCGAAATCGGAGAACTCGAAGCCGGGCGAGACCGTGCAGCCGACGAAAGCGTACCCGGCGCCCGGCTTCGGCCAGGCCCCGAACCACGTGCCGGCGGGGACCACGAACTGCTGCACCTCCCCCGCCCCGGCGTCTGGCCCGACCACCACCCGCTCCTCCCTGCCGTCCGGGAATATCATCCCCACGGTCAAGGCGCCGCCGCCGTAGTGATGCCACATCTCGTCCGAGTTCAAGCGGTGCATGCGGGACGTAGCCTTTCTCGGCAGCAGGAAATAGATCCCGGTGCAAAAATGCCTTCCGCGCCCGTCCCTGGCCGCGGACTTGTAAGTCTCGCGGTAAAAACCGCCCTCGGGATGCGGCTTCAACGAATATATCCGAATAAGGTCTTCGGCCTTCAATTCCTTCATATCCCCTCTCGCCCGGCTATAAAAGACTTCAGCTACTATTCTACAAAAACAAACCGCCGGGCTTCCCGGGCGGTTTTAAATGACTTTTAATAAAGTCATTAAGTCATGTACGTCCCCTATCCCCTGGACGCAATCCTCGGGATCTCCGGGGTGACGGAGACCAACCGGATCAGGTAGAACGTGCCGCCGCCGGTCGCCGGCATAAGGCAGGAGAAGAGAACCTCTTTCCCGGCAGCCTGCAGACTGCGCACCATGGAGTACATGGCCCTGTTGCAGTTCTTTTCCGAGCGGAAGAGATTGCTTACCACCACATCCCTGTCTTCCGCCATCTCCTGCTTGTAAGCGGCCAGGTCATTCGCCACTATGATCGCCTTAGCCGGGGCCGGGGCTTGCGCTTCCACGGCGGCCGCGGCAGGGGCGGCCTCCACCAGCATGATCTCGGCCGCGGGAGGAGGCAGAACCTCTGGGGGAACGCGGGTATCCGCAACGGCGTCCCTGAAATCGGCCAAGCTCACCGGCTTTTTATTATTTACATTATTCACCAATATCACACCGCCCAGCATCACGTTGAGTGTCAGTGAAAGTCCAAGATTAATTTTCGTCGTCATTTCTCTCCTAGTCCAAAACCCCTTCCGGAACGCTATATACCATTATTTAAATTTTCAACCCCCACAGCAACCCCTATCCCCTATTTGGCGTCAGGAGACTTTCACGTTCTTGCCCACCCAGACGAAGCCGGAGGGGAGGACCATGCACTGGCAGGTATTGCTCAGGATTGAGCTGTTCTCGGGCATCAGGTTGACCAGGCCGTTGGTCCAGGAGACATAGCGTATATGCCGGGCCTCCACCCACTCATACACCCGGGGCCCCACGCGCGGCATGATGCTCCAGACCACGGCATCCGCCCAGGGTATCTCATTAGCGTCCGAGGAATATTTTATCTCCGGAATCTTCTGTCCAAGCGAATCCATAATGTCTCCTTCTTATTACCCGCGTGCGCCGGGGCCTGGCAGCGGGGGCGGGTTAGCAAAACCGTCGTTGAGCCTGCCGGTTGCATAGCCCGGCAGGCGAATACCGAGTGAGGGCACGGTGTGCCCGAACGCGTTTTGCGTTCCGCCCCCGCTGACAGGCCCCGCAAATTTTTTCAGACCGCGGATTGTACCCCGAATTCTGTCCAGCCCCTTGCGGGACCTGGAGGACCATTTATCTGTTGCGGCCCACTCTGCGCCGCCCCCCGGAGGGGGCCGGACGGGCAGTCCAAGCGCAATTTTGGCCTTGCTTCAGGAGGGGCTTGCCCTGCCGCACGCATCTCTGCGTGCGCGGTGCGCTCTTGCCGCACCTTTTCACCCTTACCCCTTGCGGGGCGGTATATTTTCTGTGGCGCTATCCGTAAACGGGGGATATCGCCCCCGCCTCCCGGCCTATGCCGCGCACATATTATGCTGCGCGGTTTGAACCGGCACCCTGCCCTGTGAAGTTCGGAAGTTCCTCCCCTCCCTTGCGGGAAGAGCGGCCCTCCATCCGCGGTCTGAAAACTGTAGCCCTCAGGCTTTAATCTTTTTTCTCTGTCGCCGCCGCGGGCGCGTTCTGCGCCAGCTCGGGATAAACCGTTTTTTCAAGATACATAAGCCGGCGGCAGTCCTGGCAGACGGCGAAAGTATCCTGCTTTTTTACGTCCAGCATTTTCTGCGGGGTCAGGCTCATATGACACCCGCCGCAGGAAAGCTTGCCTGTCTCGGGGTCCTCGTGCACCACGGCCACCGCCAGGCCCTTCTTGTTCACGCGGATGTTCTCATATTTCTCGAGGAGGTCCGGGTTCAGGGCCGCGGCCCCGGGCGCCC
>JAVHPG010000046.1:0-16753 GCA_036170455.1 Elusimicrobiales bacterium | reverse complement strand
CACTATCATCCAGCCCCAGATCTTTGATTTGGTCCTGGTCTTGTAGCCTCTGGAAGGCTGATTCCACGGCGAGCGGGGCACGTTATTGCCCTTGGAGCGGCCGCGGCCGCCGCCGAGCGGGTGGTCGCAGGCGTTCATGGCTCCGCCGCGCACGGTGGGCTTCACTCCGATGTGGCGCTGGCGCCCGGCCTTGCCGAGGGTTATGGTATTGTGCTCGATATTGCCGACCTGGCCGATGGTGGCGAGGCAGGCTTTGAGAACTTTGCGGATCTCGCCGGAGGGCATCTTGATGAGGGCGTAGTCGCCCTCCTTGGCCATCAGCTGCGCCTGGGTGCCGGCCGCGCGGACGAACTGCGCGCCCTTGCCCGGGATCATTTCGATGGCGTGGATGAAGGTACCGTCGGGGATATTGGTGATAGGCAGGGCGTTGCCCAGGCGGATCTCGGCCTGGGGGCCGCTCATTACGTTGGCGCCGACGCCGAGCCCGAGAGGGGCCGGAATGTAGCGCTTGTCGCCGTCCGCGTAGAACAGCAGGGCTATGCGGGCGTTCCTGTTGGGATCGTATTCGATAGCGGCGACGCGGGCGGGGACGCCGTACTTCTCGCGCTTGAAATCGATGTCGCGGTAGCGGCGGCGGTGGCCTCCGCCGTGGTGCCGGACCATTACCTGGCCTGTGTTGTTGCGGCCGCCGTGCTTGCGCATGCCGGTAGCCAGGGACTTTTCGGGGTCCAGCTTGGTGATCTCCGAGAAATCGGCGATCTGCATCGTGCGCCGTGAGGGGGTGTAGGGTCTGTATGATTTAATTGGCATATCTTTCTTCCTATTTATTCGCCTTATTTCGGCAGTTCGGTCACGTCTATTTTCTGCCCGGCCTTCACTGTCACTATCGCTTTCTTCCAGTCGGAGCGGTAACCCTCGTGGCGGCCCACTTTGTGCAGTTTGCCTCTGTAGATAGCGGTGCGTACGGCCGTAACCTTGACCTTAAAGAGGGCCTCAATGGCCTTCTTTATCTCGATCTTGTTGGACTTAGGATTGACGCGGAAGGTGTAGCGGTTCTGCGTGTCCTTAATGGTCATGCTTTTTTCGCTGAGGATCGGGGAAACGAGTACTTCGGTAAAGTTCATTTGGCCTCCTTGACGGCATCGGCCAGGACTTTCAGGCCGGCGGTGGTGAAAACGAGTTTTTCGCTGCGCATAGCTTCATAGGCGTTCAGGTTGTTGGCCAGGCACCACCCAAAATCGGCCCTGTTCCTGGCCGCGATCTTGAAGTTCTTGTCCATCTTGTCCGTTATGAACAAGATGCTCTTGGCGTTGAGCCCCTTGTGCAGGGCGTTGAGAGCGCTGGTCTTGGGGGCCTCGAGAGCGAGGTTCTCCATCACCAGCACGGCGCCGTCGGCGGCGCGGGCGGAGAGGGCCTCGATCAGGGCCTTCTGAAGTTTCTGTATGGGCAGGTACTGGCGGAAGGAGCGGGGCTTGGGCCCGAACACCACGCCGCCTTTGCGCCAGATCGGGGAGCGGGTGGAACCGGCGCGCGCGCGGCCGGTGCCTTTCTGCTTCCACGGCTTCTTGCCGCCGCCGGAGATCTCGGCGCGGGTCTTGGTGCAGGCCGTGCCGCGGTGCTTATTGGCCAGGTAATACTTCATCACTTCGTGGATGAAGCAGGAATCGGGCCGGGTGGAGAAAAGCTCCGGCAGGTCGAACTTGCCCACTTCTTTGCCTTGCAGGTTTAAAAGTTTTGTTTCCATAGTTTTTCCTTGCGTTCTCTGCGCCGTTATTTCTTGGCCGCGGGCGCCGGCTTCTTGGCCGTGCCCTTTATGGCGTCTTTCTTGGATTTAGCTTTGAGGTTCTCGGCGCGGGCGACATTGACTTTCTTGTTGGTCAGCGTGATGCAGACCATGCTGCCGTTGGCGCCGGGAAGACCGCTGTTCACGAGGATCATGTTCTCTTCGGGGATGATCTTTATTATTTTAACTTTCATTACCGAAATCGTATCCACGCCCATGTGGCCGGCCATGCGCTGGCCGGGAAGCACGCGCCCGAGGGAGCGGCGGGAACCCAGCGAACCGGGCGCCCTTTCCCTGTCGGAGGCGCCGTGGGAGGCCCCGCCGCCGGCGAAGCCGTGGCGTTTCATGCCGCCGGCGAAACCTTTACCTTTGCTGATGCCCTGCACGTCCACGTACTGGCCCTCGGCGAAGCGCTCCACGCTGGCGGTCTGGCCGGCGGCGGCGCCGGCTAGGTCGGCCACGCGGAATTCTTTCATGTGCTTTATGGGTTTCAGGCCGAGCTTTTTCGCCAGGCCCATTTCAGCGGCGTTGGCGCGGTGCTCGACTTTGTGTCCCAGGCCGAGGCAGACGGCCTGGTAGCCGTCCTTTTCCTTGGTGCGGGTGTAGACCACGCGGCACGGGCCGGTCTGCACGACGGTGACGGCGTGAAGATTGCCCGCGGCGTCGAAGATCTGGGTCATGCCCAGCTTCTTGCCGACGAGAAATTTATGCGCTACGGGCAGCACCTGTACTTCGGGCTTTGCCACGGGGGTTGTATTTTCTTTGTTTTCTTCTGTCATATCGATCCGCTCCTTGCGTTAGCCGCTGCGACGGGAAAGGCCCGGTTCTGACGCCGGGTTTCCGCGGTCGCAAAAAACAAACGAACAAACCGCGCCGGAACTTTACAGCTCCGGTTTTTTTAAAACGATATTTTAAGTTTCTATGATTAAGCCCGCAGGTGAAGGGAATCAAAGGCCGCTTCATCTATAGGGCCGCTGCCCGTATTCTTTCGAACGCGACAGCGTAATAAAAACTGCTTTTTCAAAGAAACCGCGGCGTTGCCGCAGTTAACTACAGATTTATTATAACAAAAGGTTCCGGAAGTGTAAAGGATTTATTTTTTCGGGGTTGTCCGGGGTCCTGCCCCGCGAACCCTGGAAGATGGAAACCCTTGCGTCGGTTTCCCCCCGCCTTGGGAAATTATGGCGGGGCCCCCCCTTCCGCAAAGGGTTCGCGGGGCAGGACCCCGGACAACCCAGGCTACTCGCGCTTTCAGGCCTTCTCCGCGAAAGCCAGGACGTGGCCGTCAGGGTCCAGGCTGTAGGCGGCTTTATCCCCCCAACCTCTGGGGGCCAGGGGGCTGAGCTCCCGGGCGCCGGCGGACAGGGCGCGGGCGTGGTAAATAGCGGGGTCGGGGACGGTCAGGTAGACTTCGGCCCTCGGGATGCCGCTGCCTTTTTCGGGGTCCGGCATCTCCGGCAGGAGGCGTTTTATGCCTTTTTCGGGCATCAGGCCGAGTACACTGCCGGGGGCAAGCTCGAATTCGGTCATGCCCGGCACATCCAGGCGAGGGGCCATCCCCAGGGCTATCGCGTAGAACTCCCTGCTCTTGGCCTGGTCCCTTACGTATAGGATGAAATTAATATTCATATAGATATCAGTATAATTATTATCGTTAAACCTTTAGAAGGTCTATTCTCTGCCCGTCCCAAGCCGCGAAGCACTCGGCTTTTGACCCGGCCTGGGCGATAATGGCCCGGCAGGATTTTACATTTGCGTCCATCATCTCGTCCGTATGGGAAGGATCGTGATGGAACAGGGCCAGGAGTTTCACCCCGGCCGCCACCGCGAACCGCGCCACGTCGTCATAGCTGCTGTGGCCCCACCCTTTCCGGGTGGCATACTCTTCCTCGGTATACTGGGAATCCCTTATAAGCAGGTCGCTCCCCCGCGCGAACTCTACGATGGCGGCATCGTAGCGGCGCGACATTTCGCTGTCCCCGCCCAGCCTGCCGAAGTCCTCGTGGTCGCTAAGATATGTAATGACCTTTCCCTGCGTCTCGATGCGGAACCCTATACAGACTCCGGGGTGGTTCAGGTGCTGGAAGGATACCTTGGCGACGCCTATGTCTACGGAGCCCACCAGCTCTATGAAGTTAAGCTTGCAGGCCAGGCTTGAAAGAGGTATAGGAAAATAATCCAGAGCCATCGATTCCCCGAAAATGCTCCTCAGGCTGCTGTTCGCCCCGTGCAGGCTGTAAACGTCGAACTTGTTCCGGGGATTATACAGGGGCGTGAAGAAAGGGAAGCCCTGGATATGGTCCCAGTGCGTATGCCCGACGAAGATATGGCCCTCTATAGGCCGGCCGGCGAACTCCTGCGCGAGCTTGACCCCAAGCTCGCGCAGGCCGGTCCCGCAATCTATTATCAAAGGGACGCCGCCTATGCGGATCTCGGTGCAGGGCGTATTCCCTCCGTACCGCACCGTTTTAGGGCCGCTGGTTGCGCAGGAGCCGCGCGTTCCCCAGAATTGCACGTAGACCGGCTGAAGGGCCCGCGGCTTTTCCGGGGCGGCGAGGGAGGAGGACCTTTTGGTAACGGCGGGACTGACGGCGGCGCGGGGCGGCGGCGGAGAGGCGGATAAGAGCTTTTTAACTTTCTCCAGCAGATCGTTTATGGGGAAAGGCTTTACGATATAATCGTCGGCCCCCGCGGCGAGGGCCTGGGCTTTGTCCGTGGCGAAAGGTTTGGAGGACGCGACCAGGACCTTCACGCCCGGCAAGCCGTCCGGGCCCTTGAGAAGCTTGCACAGCTCATAGCCGTGCATCCGCGGCATCATCAGGTCGGAGATCACCAGGTCGGGACGCCAGGATTTCGCTTTCTCCCAGCCGTCCTGCCCGTCAAAGGCGTCCATAACCTCGTATTCAGGCGAGAGGATATCCGCGCCCATATCCCTGATCACGGCATCGTCGTCCACGACAAGCACCTTTTTCTTGTTTTCGGCCATTGTCAAATTTTACAGAAATGCCCGGGCCGCCACAAGCATTATTACGGCGGCGGTCCGGATCTATCCGCTGCCCGGGCGGCGACCCGAGGGAGAGGGCGCCCGGCGCGAGAAGGAGATCCTGGCGGGCCTGAACCCGGACCTGAGGAACCATTTCTGCGACCTCAGGTTCGCGGCGTGAACGCTGGCGCCGATATATTTACGGCTGTTTTCGCGCAGCCAGCCCCGCAGCAGCGCGTGGGCGGCCAGCCGCTCGGCTTTGGCCAGGCAGGGAGCCACCCAGATCCAGGAGATCCAGTCCAAAGGCCCGGCGCCGGGCTTTCCGGCTATCTTCAGCAGCGTAAGCATAGAAACTACCCTGCTTTTTTTGCGCACGCTGACGCCCCTGGCTTTCGGCAGCTCGTTCTTGTAATATTCCTTCGCCTCGGCCTCGAAGCTCGGGGTAAGATATTTTTTGAAGGGCCCGGAAAAATATTTCAGGTCGGTCGCCCTCGCCCACTTTTTATGCTCCGCCGTATTCTTAAAAGGCTCCAGGGCGAGCCCGGAGCGCGGACCGGCCGTCCCGCCGGCCGTGAGCTTCCTCTTGTCGGCCATATAGGTCAGGCGGCAGACGTATTTCCCGCCCGAGACCATATCCCTGACCGGTTCGCCGCTTCCGGCTTCTTCAGCGGGGAAACTGAAGACGAGAACGGCCTTGTCTTCCGGCCAGTAGATCCCGTCGATAAACTTGTCCCCGAGCAGCGCCGTCGAAGGCAGGGAGTAAAGCACTTGGTTCTTCAAGACCTTGATCAATTTTATTTTTTCAGCCATAGCCGCTCCTCAGGCCGGGCCGCGGGAGACCCTGAGCCGGACATAGGCGGTTTTCAGGCGGCGCACTATCACGGGGAGGAGGAGCATCGCCGCAAGCATGATCCACATCGCGCGGCCCGGATCGCCCAGGACGGAGCTCAGCTTCAGCGTGGCGGCCATCACGACGCCGAAATAGAGCATGTCGCCGGAGATCGCGATCGCCCAGCCCGCGATAAACCCGTGCCCGGCGGCGGCCGCCGCGGCGCGGCCCGTCATGGGATCGACGCCGAAAGCTATCATGATAAGCGCGAAAGGCCCCGCCCCGCCGTAGTGCGCCGCGGTCCGGCTCATAGCGAGCTTCATCGCCGCGCCCATAAGCCCGATAAATTTTATCTTCCGGCCCGCCAGCCTGAGCAGGCTGAGGACCGGCTCGAACAGGAAAGCCAGGATCACGTCGGAGACCAGGTAAAGGCCGGCCGTAACGGGCCAGGCCAGGTGCTGGCTGCGGGCCAGAAGCACCCCCGCCGGGATGCCGCCGCCTACGGGAATAAGAAAAAGCGTCAGGACCGAGATCATGGGTGCCTTGAAAAAGCAGCCTGTCCCCTTTCCTGGAACAGGCCCTTATGGAGGGCGAGGAGGGCCTTCTGCTTCAGTTTTGTGTCCACCAGCACGGACACGTTGTTCTCGCTGCCGCCGTAGGATATCATCCGGATCGGGATATTCTTAAGGGCTTCGAAGATCCTCAGCGCGTAGCCCTCTTTCTCCGCGGTAAAACTGCCCACCACGCAGATTATGCTCAGGCCGTCGTCGACCTCCACCCGGCAGAAGCCTTTCAGCTCCGCGACGATAGCGTCCAGGTTCGTCCTGCTGTCCATGGTCAGGGAGACCGCGACCTCCGACGTGGTGATCATGTCGATCGGGGTTTTGTAGCGCTCGAAGATCTCGAAGACCGCCCGCAGGAAACCGTAAGCCAGCAGCATGCGCCCGGATTTTATCTTGATCGCGGTGATCCCGTCCTTCGCCGCGACGGCCTTTATGTCGTCCCCCGAGGACCTCTCCGTGATAAGCGTCCCCCTGGCCTCGGGCTGCATCGTGTTCAGGAGCCGGACCGGGATATTCCGCACCTGGGCTGGGAGGATGCAGGTCGGATGCAGTATCTTCGCGCCGAAATAGGCCAGCTCGGCGGCTTCGTCGAAAGAGAGCCCGGCTATCGGGCGGGTATTCTCCACCAGGCGGGGATCGTTGTTATGCATCCCGTCGATGTCGGTCCAGATCTGGATCTCCTCCGCCCTGATAGCGGCGCCGAGTATCGTGGCCGTGTAGTCGCTCCCGCCGCGCTTCAGGTTGTCGGTCTCTCCCAGGGCGTTCCTGCAGATATACCCCTGGGTGATGAACAGCGTCTTCCCGGGGTATTTCGCGAGTTCTTTCGCGGCATTGGCCTCGATATGCTCCATGTCCGGCTCTTCATTCTCGTCGATGCGCATGAAGTCCAGGGCAGGAAGGAGCACCGAATCAACGCCCTTTTCTTCAAGATAGAAATGAAACAGCGCGGTCGAAATCAGCTCCCCCCCGGCGAGCACTTTCCTTTCTTCCTTCCCGGTGAACGGCCCCAGGAGATAGGAGCGCAGCTCCATGAAATGAAAGCTCACCAGCTCCCCGCCTTTGCCGAGCGCTTTTTCAGAGCTGTATAATCCGGCGACGACCCCCCGGTATTTCTTTTCCAGCGCGTCGATCAATTCGTTCGCCCGGCCTGTTTCTTTCGCGTGCAAAGCGTTCGCGATCTCGACCAGGGCGTTGGTGGTCCCGGCCATGGCCGAGAGCACGACTATCTTGGGGGCGCCGTCGTTTATAAGGCCCGCCAGCGCGCGCATTCTTTCCGCCGAACCGACGGAAGTTCCGCCGAATTTTAATATCTTCATAGCTTTAATGCCGGGCCCTCAGCCGCGGCGCTTCCAGCCGCCCTTATGACTTTTCTTCTCGTGTATTTCCTTTCTCAGGTCGTCCGCCCGCCATTTGTTTTTCACCGACGGCTCCAGCTTGGCCGCCTGCTCCGCCGCGGCGAGCGCTTTGTCGTGCTCCCCCATTTCCTCGTAGATCTCGCTCAGCTTCTCGGGGCAGAAGGCGTTAAGCGGGTCCTGGGCGAACAGCCGCTCCAAAGCCGCGGCCTCGGCGTAACGGGGGTGCTTTTTCGCGGCTTTCGGCCGCCGCCGCAGAAGTTTCTTCCGGAGCCTTTTTATCAGCAAAGGGATGATAAAGACGGCGGCCAGCAGGGCCAGGTTGATAAAAGCCGTCGCTTTCGGCCTTACCGGGAAGCTCAGCCTGTTTACAAAATAAACAAGCGTGAAGGTGACGGACCCGGCGAAGAAAGCATGCGGAAAATGCGCTTTTCTCCGGCGGGAAACTTTGGCTATTCTTCCCAGGAGCCATAGCGCCGCGCCGGAATAAGCGAGGCCGGAAAGAGAGCAGAATAATATCACTCCAAACGTCATCTCCGGCATCGCTGGTCCTCTTTTCACGCGCGGACGGCCGCGAGCCCCTCTTCTTTATTTTTCCGGCAGGCCGTGCAGTTTTGAAAGCAGCCAGGCCATGTTCCCGCCCAGGACTTTCATAGTCGCCATGCCTTCTTTGTCGTTCTCAACTTCGCCTATGGCGCGCCCTATCCCGACATTCCAGTAATTGGAGCCGGGTACTATCATCTGGTTGATGGTGAAGAAATGGTTTATGGTGTCGAAAGCGTGGATGGCCCCGCCGCGCCTGACCGCCACGACGGCGGCGCCCGCCTTGCGCCTGAACAGCCCGCCGTTAGCCATGCTTACATAGCCGGCCCGGTCTATGAGCGCCTTGGTCTCGCTGCTGACGTCCGCGAAGTAAGTGGGGGACCCTATAAGGATGCCGGCCGATGCCGCCATCTTCTCGATATAGCCGTTCAGCCCGTCGTCCGGCTGGACGCATTTTTTGTCCTTGTTCTTAAAGCACCCGTTGCAGGCCTGGCAGCCCCGCAGCGGCTTGCCGGCCAGCTGCACCAGCTCGGTTTCAAAGCCCCGGGCCTTAAGTTCCGCCAGCGCCGCATTCAGCAGGATGGCGGTATTCCCGTCCTTCCGCGCGCTCCCGTTGAAAGCCGTTATTTTAAGCATTTTCCCTCCGGGTATTTCCAAGACCTATTCTACAAAAAAGGCGCGCCGCTATTCCCGCGCCCGGTGAACCCGGGCAAAATGAAAGCCGGGGCAACTCCCCGGCTTTCCTTCACTTGCGCGGCTTTTTTCCGCTGCCGCTGCGCCATTACATGGGCTCCATACTCACCCCATTTCACCGCACTCCAACCGCTAATATAGTATAGCTCCCGGAACCCGGAATTTCAAGGGCATAAAGTCCCGCAAGTTCAGAGGCTTAGGAGAGCATGAACGCCCCCCCTCATTAAATTTTGGGACTTAGGGCCCAGGCGCGCATAGGCCTAATTCCCCTTTGAAAGGCCGCGGAACGGGTATAAGATATATCCAGGAGATATTCTTATGAAGAAAATAATTTTAGTCGCTATGTCGGTGGTCCTCTCTTCCGGCCCGCTCCTGGCGCAGAACATGGAAAGGCTGCGCAAGTCTTCCGAGAACATAAGGATAGAGACCGGGAGCCTCAAGCAGAAATCCGCCACGACCCAGTATGAAATACAGCCCACCCCCGTCCTGGCCCAGCTTATAATTAATTTCTTCAAACTCCTGTTCAGCCCCAACGGGGACATAGAGATAGAGAACCCCCTGACGGAAGCGCCGAAGGTGGAAGGGACCCTGGAAGACGATCAGTCGGAAGAGAAGTACACCGAGGGCGAGACCTATACCCCGATAGCCCCCGCCGACCTGCAGGAAACTCCCGGAACCCAGCAGCCCGGACAGCCGCCGCAGCCTCAGCAGCCCCAGCAGCCTCCGCAATACCAGCAGCCCCCCGCCGGCGGGAACGGCGGCGGAACCATCCCCGAGGACCTCAAGCGCAAGGCCCTGGAATATTTCAGCGCCAACCAGGACAAGGTAAAGAACAAGAACTATATCGGCATAGTCGATTTCACGGCGCATTCAAGCCGGGCGAGGTTTTTCATACTGAACATGCAGAACGGCGAGGTGCATGCGATGCGCGTGGCGCACGGAAAAGGCTCCGACCCCGACGGCGACGGCTACGCCACCAAATTCAGCAATGTGCCCGAGTCGAAGGCCTCTTCGCTCGGCTTCTACCTGACCGGGGCGCTTTACACCGGCAGCCACGGCAAGTCCATGAGGCTGCTCGGCCAGTCCTCCACCAATTCGAACGCTCTTTCAAGGGCCGTGGTCCTGCACGAGTCAGCATATGTCAGGGAAGCCAACATGACGCAGGGCCGCTCCTTCGGCTGCCTGGCCGTCTCCACCACCGAGATCCGCACCGCGCTGCACACCCTGAACGGCGGCGCCCTGATCTACGCCGGCCTGAGCGGCAGCGAGTTCTGAACTTGATGACATTGACCCTTAAGCCCCCACACGCCGTTCTAAATCCCCGCCTGGCCTGCGCCTGGCCGCGCTTGCCCAGGGAGCCGCGCGTCCGCATCATGACGCCGGGCGAAATTAAAAGCTGGATAATTCACGAGGACGGGCAGGTGATCGTCATAAACAAGCCCGGCGACGTGGTCTGCCACCCGTCCAAGGCCGGCCCCTGGTCCAGCCTCGCCGGCGCGGTGAGAGAATATTCCGGCCTCGCGGTATCGCACCTGGTCTTCCGCCTAGACCGCGAGACCAGCGGCGTGGTGGTGTTCGCGAAAGATCCCGTAATGGCCGACCGGCTCCAAAAAGCCGTGAGGCTCCGCCAGACGGGCAAAGTTTACCTCGCGGTCATGACGGGGGAATTTTCAGAGCCCGTGACCGTGGACCAGCCCCTTGGCGACGATGTAAAGAGCCCGGTCCTGGCTAAATCGGCCGTGCGGCCCGACGGCCAGGCCGCGGTCACTCATTTCACCCCGCTTTCCCGCGGCGGCGGCTTCACGCTGGCCCGCGTCGTCACGGAAACCGGCCGCAAGCACCAGATCAGGGCCCACGCTCAATGGCTCGGCCGCTGTCTCGTCGGCGACAAGATCTACGGCCCGGACGAGCGCTTGTTCCTGGATTTCATCGACACAGGCTGGACCCCCGCCCTGGCGGAGAAACTGCTGCTGCCCCGCCAGGCCCTGCATTGCTCTGAAATAGACATGAGGAAAGCGGGCCTGGACCGCGTGTTTACCGCGCCGCTGCCGGCCGACCTGCGCGAATTCTGCGCCGCGCGCGGTATCACCGTACCGGAAGAACTATGAAAAAAACAATATTGACCCTTGCTTTCGGCGCGGCCGCCGCGCTCGTTCTCGCCGCGCAGGCCTTCGCGGCGCCGGCGCAGGTGATCTTCATCCGCCACGCGGAAAAGCCGGAGAACGGCAGCGAGCTAAGCGAGAAGGGCTGGAAGCGCGCCGAGGCGCTGGTCTGGTTCTTCCAGACCTCTCCCGCCGTCACGCAGCGCGGAACCCCGTTCGCGATCTACGCGGCGGCGCCCAAGAACGAGGACAGCTCCATCCGGTCCATCCAGACGGTAACCCCGCTCGCGAACGCTTTGAACAAGAAGATAAACACGGACTTCACGCGCGGACAGACGCATAAAATAGCCGTGGATATCATGGAAAACCCCGCCTATACGGGAAAGATGGTGCTGGTCTGCTGGCAGCATACGAACATTATCGAGATCGTACGCGAACTGGCGGAGTACAGCGGGGCCGCTCCGGACGCGCAGGTTTCCCTGCCGGCGGCCTGGCCCGACCAGAGCTTCGACAGGGTCTGGATCCTCGACCTTTACCGCGGCAAGGTCGTTTCTTTCAAGGATATCCCGCAGCGCCTGCTGCCCGGCGACAGCGCCAAATAAACGGCGCAAAAAGGCTACACCAATTTAAATCTTACCCTCAGGACCCCGGCCTCGAAACTGCTGGAAACTATCCTGAACCCGCCTATCTCGCCGGTAGAAGCCACATGTTTCCCGATGCAGGGGCAGGCGTCATAATTACCTATCCGGATAACGCGCAAATTATCCCCCGTCCCTTCCGGCAGCCGGCCGAGGTCCAGCTTGCCCGCGGCTTCTTCCTTCGATACGAGCTCTTCACTGACAACGATGTCGGACTTGATTACCTCGTTGACCCGCTTCTCTATCTCGGCGGTTTCTTCAGGCGTCAGGTTCCTGGCGAACTTATAATCGCATTTCGACTTCTTTTTTTCGATGTGGGAGCTGAAAGACCGCCCGCAGCCGAACAGGCGCACCATGGTCTGGTTCAGTATGTGCTCGGCGGTATGCATCCCGAGGTCGGAATATTCTTTCATCGCAGTTTTCCTTTTCCTGCCGCTTGTAATTTTAGCAAACAAAACCGCCGGGCTTTCCCGGCGGTTTGGCTGGCTGTGCGCCGGCTTACATCTTTATTTTTTATCCCCTATCGCGCACTCGTAAGTTCCGTCCGTTTTAGTGCAGGAGACATTTCCCGCGGACTGGGACAGGCTGGGATCGTCCTCGCTCGGGTAGATCCCGTTTTCGTAAAGGGCGTCTATTATCTTCCCGGCGGCGTCGGTATGCACTATCAGCTTCTCCGCGCCGTTCACTTTCACGAAGAAAGAGCAGGCGTCGTACATTTCGGAGGCGCAGGTAAGGCTGCGGACCGCGATGGTGTCGGCGTTGCCGTCGATGACGTGGAGAGGCAGGTCCTCGAATTTCGCCATCAGGTTAAGAGCCTCCCACATCTTCTGGGCGGCGGGCCCGGCGCCACGCGTCTTCCCCCCGGTAAAAAGGCGGCCCTGTATGTTGTAAAGCTCGCGGCCGTTCTTCTCGGTCCAGATCTCGGAATAGTCGAAGTGCAGCCCGCTTACCTTGATCGTGGTCTTTATGTCCACATTGGCGTCATAGGCCTCGTTGAGCGTGATGACATTGTTCTCATAGGAACCGGCCGCCAGCCCGTCCTGGTCCAGGAGCTGCGTCCCTTTCTTGACGAAACGCGCCGGCTCGACGTTCATGCCGGCCACGGAGCAGTCGAAATACCCGCCCTTCCGGAAAAGATAATCCGGCCCGTCCTCGAACTCCATGTCCATATAGCAGTGGGCGCCGGAGCCCTGGTAGGTCCATTCGCCCTGGCCGAGCCATTTGCCGGAAAGACCGGAGGACCGCGCTTTGCGGGCGCCGCCGACCACCGGCATATACTGCCCGTCGGAAAGTATGTAGCCGCTGCCGTTGTAGACGGCGGGCTGGAATTTACCGGTGGAAGCGTAGATGAAACCGCCGCCTACGGGAACCACCGCCTGCACCTTGCCTGTGCGCGGGTCGAGCAGCATAAGAGTGTTCCTGTCTTTGGAGGCCTCGGGCGCCGCGGGAACGGCGGCCGGCGCTACAGGAGCGGCCTTTACGGCGGCCAGGCCGCCCAGCTGCGCGAGGGCCGGAGACTGCGCGGCCAGCGCGCCCGGCAGCAGGGAGAAAACGACGAGAAATATTATTTTTTTCATCTGAACCTCTCTATAAGTTAAAACAAAATTTACCAGTTTCCCCGCTTATTGTCAATTTACCCGCGGGCGGTCAATCTTTTTTGGGGAGCGGCGGCAGCAGCAGGGCTTTCATCTCTCCGACCGCGCTTTCTACGCGCCCCAGCCTGTCGAGCAGCTGCGACTGGGTGTTCCCTATCGAGACCAGCATCGCGCTCAGCTGTCCCAGTTTTTCCATCAGGTTGGCAGGTTCCGGGCTTGCGGCATTTCCGGCAATGGAGGTGATTTTCCCGGGACCGGCGGCCGCGGGCAGCTCCTTAATCGGCTCGGCAATGCCGGCGCTTACCGCTTCGGACCGGCCCGCGGAAGTGGCCGGCTGCGGCTTCGCCGCGGGCTCTTCGGCGACCGGGTCCTCTATCAATGTTCCCCTCATGGTCATCATGATAGGGGACTGTACGGCCGGGTTCCGGGGCTGCTCCGGCTCTGGAGCGGCGCCGAGCAGGGCCAGGACTTCGGGATAAGAGGACGCCGCTTTCCAATCGTTCGCCTGCGCCCCGCCCGGCGCGTCGGGGCAGAGCATGGAGGAAAGGCTGAAGCTCGGAAGCTCGGCCAGTTTTTCTTTTTCGAACGGGCCGCAGACTTTATTATTCATGTACGCCCAGTATTTCATAAGAGCCTCCGCTCAAGCTGACCATGCCTCAAAGTTAATAATACCAAAAAGGCATCCGAAACCGCCGCAAAAAAGCCGCCGGGGACTGTCCCGGCGGCCTCGCTTTACGATCGTCCCGCTTTTCAGGGAATGTATTTCTCCAGCACGGAGATCTTGGTCACGGCTTCGCCCCTGCCGCCGTCCTGCGGAACCACGGAGGCCATCTTGCAGCCGGCCGGGGAATTGACGAAGTCCACGTCGCCGCGCACCAAAATGCCCTCGATCAGGTTCGTGCCCGCGTTGAATACGGCGCTGCCAGAATTGCCGCCGAAGGTATCCAGGTCCGCCATGAAGAAATACTTGGGCGAGGCTTTGCGCACTTTCGCATTTCCGGCTACCTTTACCGGGAGGCCCACCGGGTGGCCTATTACGAACAATTTGTCGCCGTTAGCCGGCTTGGAGCGCCTGTTCACGGCCAGCGGCTTGCGGCCGGCGACTTTCCTGTCGAGCTTTATCAGAGCGAAGTCCGGGCCGGGCCCGCCGTTCCAGATGCTGGCGAGAAACCCGGGCGTGACGTCCAGGTCCCGTTTAATGATGCTTTTGCAGCTGTACACGTCGCCCGTCGGTACCGAGTTGGGATAATCGCCGGCCTTTTTGAGGGCGTAGCCGAAAACCAGCTTTGTGTCGGCGCATTTAGCCTCGTCCACTATGCAGTGGCCGGCCGTCATCACGATGTCTTCACCGACCAGCGTGCCGGAGCAGAAAGCGCCTATGGGCTGTTCGGCGAATTTTTCTCCGGGACAGAGCCTCGCGGCGCGGCCGAAGTTCATTACTCCGAGCAGGGCTTTGTCACCGACTGTCGTGACGGAGCCGGACTCCCAGAAAGAGACGACGGAATCCGCCAGCGCTCTCATAGAAGGGTCGGCGCTGTAATAGTCCGTGCGGTCGTCCTCGCCGTAAATTGACTTGCGCTCCGAGCTCTCCTCCTGCATCGCGGGAGCGGACACCGCCGGTACATCCGCCCCGCCGCCCGAGGCGGGCAGGGAATTGAAAGCGCCGTCGGAAACGGCGTCGCGCAGGTCGGAAGGCACGGTTTTCGCTTTAGGCGCCAGCGCGTAATAAGCCGGGATGATCGCCGCAAGCAGTAAAGCCAAACGTTTGATATTCATAAGTTCCTCCGGAAAATACCGCGATATAACTTAGCAGAAATCCCGCGTGCGCGCCAGCCGCCCGGAATATTCCTGTTCCTGACTTATAGTATACGCCGCCGGCCTTGCCGCCGTAAGGGCATATCGGCCCTATCCGGAATAGTCCAAAAGACCTATGCCCTAAATGGCCGCTTTTTCCGCAGGGGGCGCGGCGCTTTCTCCGGCCGGCCCCGCCGCCTTTCGGGCCTTCTGGTTATAATCCCTGAGATAATAAGTTATCAGCAGGGCTATAGCGCCGGCCGCCACCATGGAACCGGGGTTGGCGCCGAGCCTTTCGAACCATTGGGTGTAGAAATGGATGGAGCCGAAAACTACGCTTAGGTTCACTACGAACAGCCTTCCCTCGCGGGCCGCCCAGACCGCTACGGAGAGCAGAGAGAGGGCCCAGAAGACGGCGAAAACGTAATCCGGCACATTGGAGCCCATGAAAGGGCTGCCCCAGATGGAGCCGACCCAGAAACCCATGTTCACGATGAACAGGCAGGTCCTGGAAAATATCAGGGCCAGCCTCTGGAAATCCCAAGGCAGCTGCCTGGAAACCGCCAGGCCGGCCAGGCTAAGGGCCGAGAAGATCAGCACCGTAGGCGCCGGCTCCCTGATGGCGATAAAATACCCCCCTTGCGAGTAAAAAGCGCTGCCCCCGAGCCAGTTAAGTATGACCAGGCTGCTCAGCCCCGCCTGGAACCCGCCCCGCGTGACCGCGCTCCACGCAAGCAGCCCGAGGACCAGAACAAGATGTATCCCGTCGCGGTTGAAAGCCGCGACCAGGAATTTCGCCAGTTCGGCGAAAAATTCCGGGAACATACCGGCAAGTCCGGCGACTACGGCGATGCTCGCCAGGACTATCAGCACGTTGAAAGTATGGGATTTTACCGATTGCTTCGAGATCTCGGCCAGCCGTTCATATTCTTCTTTATTGATCTTCCCGGCCGCCAGGAGCTTATCTAGGTCAAGAGTAACTTTCATATTTTATCCCCCCGCCGCGGTTCCCGGCGCGGCTCTATCTCAAAAGCTTCCTCGATAGTTCCGCCGCTTAAGCCTTTGGCTTTAACGTAGAGCCACCAGCCGCCTGCCCCCACGACCGCCGGGCTTTCCGGTATCACGGCCGTGACGCGGTAGGTCCAGCCCCCGGCCGCCTGCGTCGCCGGGCCCACCCTGGCCGCGATAGTCGCCAGCGGCTCGTCGCCGTCGCTGTACAATTTAAGTTCTCCCTCCACGGAGCCGGCCTTCTTCCCCAGCGCCAAGATCCCGGACGCCTCCTCTCCCGGCCCGCATTTGTCCGCCACGGGAGCAAAATCTATTTTGCCGAAATTGCGGCGTTTCAGGGCGAAAGCGACCTGTATAGCGAAGCGGCCGGCGGCAAGGACGATGAGAAGAGCGGCCGGGATCAAAGTATTATCGCTATTGTAATGGCCGGTCAGCCCGGGCCTGACGCTTCGCCAGGCGTAAAAGGCCAGGGCCAGCAGCCCCGGCGACAGCACCCAGGTATTGGTCAGTACCCGGATCATGACCCGGTAAATTTTTTCAGGAACTCCGAATAGTTTGAATACTACGGGCAGGCCGAGCGGCGCCGTCCAGAGCCCGAACCCGCTGAAAAGCATGCCCAAATTCAGCGCGAACAGGCGGTCATAGGACTCGGTCAGCGAATCGGAATGGAACGTCCCGGCGGCGACCAGAAGCAGCCAAAGGCCGAACGGCAGGAGGATCGAGGAAAGAGCTATCAAGCCCGCCGGCCACGCCAGCTCGCCGAATAGGTTTTTTAATCTGTTCAAGGACATAAAGACGGACCGGGAAAAGCCCCATCCGCCTTTTAAGTATAGCAGAGGACCCCGGCCGCCGCCAGTCCGGCCGATCGGC
>JAVHPG010000045.1:0-3511 GCA_036170455.1 Elusimicrobiales bacterium | reverse complement strand
CTTCATGTATATAGAGCCGCCCCGCTTAACCCTGCTTGAAAATTCTACCTCTTTAGGGCCGGATGCGCTAGGACGAGACTTCCACGTATTCCCAAATGAGAAGATTCTTTTCAAAGGGGCCCCAATCCCGGGCTATTTCAGGCTGGCACAAAAATTGCTCTGTAGTGCGCGTAAGAGCAGCAAATTGGCGGGGCCCAGTGTCAGATAGGCCCAAAGGCCCTTTCGGAAAGCAAAGTTCTCTGCAAAACTATAGTTGTAGTATCCTTGTAATTTGGCGGATTGGCGCCAGAGCATCCACGACCTGACCGTAATCAGGTGTATCCAGGGAGAGCAAATAACTTTGCTTTCCCTTTTTGTTTTAAAAATGGCAGAATATAAGCGTTAAGGGGAAAACAAATGACTAACAAAGATAAAATAATAGCGGCCTTCCTGGTTTCAGCGGGACTTTTCTCCGTGTACAATGCTATGCACTATGTAAAGGCGCTTTCAGATACGCAAAAAACGGAACTCAGCCTTTTGGCTTCAAATGATCTTCAGGAGATCGGAGATTCTGAACCTCTTCGCATCGTGAAGCATGGATGAGTCTCAAGCGTAAGCTTGATCTGGGGATAACAGTCGGCACCGTGTGTAATATACGGTGCCGACATTGTCTTGTGGACGACAATCTTGGCAGCCGCAGAATCACAAAATTGGAGATAGGGGGCCTGGTTTCGGAGATAAACAGGTATAAGCCGCGGGAACTGATTTTTACAGGAGGGGAACCGGCCCTTTTTACCGGAGAAATTAACAGCATATTTTGCGCGATAGACAGGCCGGATAGAATTCGCACAAGTATTATCACGAACGGCTATTTTGCCTCCACCCCCGCGGCAGCCGTAAAAACCCTCAAATCTTTTAAAGCGCTTAACAGCGTGCAAATGTCCTACGACAAATTCCACGCGGAATTTGTTCCCGAAGCCTGTATCCACAACCTGCTGGCAGCGTGCCGCGAATTAAACCTTTCTTTCGGCCTTGTATGCGCTATAGAGACGCCTTTAGACCTGATCTTCCTGAATAAATTAAAACTTGCCGGAGTGCCCGTCACAACCCAGAAAATTCTACCCATTGGCCGCGCCAAGAAAAACGCGCTTAACTACTCGTACCCCGCTTTCGATGCGAAAGTGCTGCGGAAGAAATGTCCGAATATAGGCCGGCTTGTTTATAATTGCGGGTGCGGGTTCACTACCTGCTGTGGTTTTCTGGCCTCTAAGTCCAAAAACGGCCTGTATGTGCACCGGACTATCGCGGCGCATTTGCGCAGCCGGTTCTATAAATTAATTTCCACCCATACGTTCGGCGAGCTTTTACTGATGGCCGGGCTGCCAAAAGACGGCTTGTCGCCGGCGCATTCCGCAGCTTGCACTTTATGCGAACATATAGTGCCCGGCATATTGTCTTCTAAAAAAATAAAGCAAAAGGTTGATCATCTATGAAACCAGCCCTTACCGCTAAAATTGACTATCTGTTTTCCGAATGTGATAAACCCGGCTTACCCGGATATGCCTTGGGGATAGTGGATAACGGGAGAATCGTTTATAAACGCGGCTATGGCATGGCCAACCTTGAACACAACATCCCGATCTCTACCAAGTCCGTGTTCGACATCGGCTCAACCTCGAAGCAATTCGTTGCGTTCTGTATAGCCATACTTGAGAAAAAGGGCAAGCTTTCCCTGGAAGACCCTGTTCAAAAACACATCCCGGAAATGAGCCTGTACAAGCATCCTGTCACTTTGCGGCACTTAATACATCACATAAGCGGCCTGAGGGATTATTTGACGCTTATGGACCTTGCCGGAATGCGGTATGAGAATGAGTACCCGGACGAAGAGATAATCGGGCTTATTTCAAGACAAAGCGACCTGAATTTCACGCCTGGAAGTGAATTCCTGTATTGCAACTCCGGCTATCTGCTGCTCGGCGAGGTAGTAAAACGCGTTGCGGGAAAATCGCTGCGGGAATTTGCCGAAAAAAGCATCTTTTCCCCCCTTGGAATGAAGAATACCCATTTTCACGACTCGTTTACTTCGATAGTGAACAACCGGGCCGCCGGCTACTCTGTCGGGCCGGACGGGGTCAAGGCGGATGTCTCCTTGTTTGACGTAGTCGGTGACGGGGGCGTGAATACCACCGTTGAGGACCTGTTCCTCTGGGACCAGAATTTTTACCATAACAAGTTGGCCGGGGGCGGACAGAAATTGATAGAAAAAATAACGACGACAGGCCGTCTTAACGATGGTACGGAATTAAATTACGCGCATGGGCTGTTTCTTGGCACGTACAGGGGCCTTAAAACGGTAACACACGGAGGAGCATGGATAGGCTACAGAACTGAAATTCTCCGGTTCCCGCAGAAAAACTTTTCCGTGATCTGCCTTTCTAATTTCAGCCAGGCGAACCCCGCGCGCATCGCCTGGCAGATAGCGGATATCTGCCTAAGCGGTGAAATGTCCGGTGTTCCGCTGAGGCCGGATTCAAAGCGGGCCTCACCGGCATCTGTCAATAAAATAAAAAGGCTTGCGGGCATCTACTTAAACGCTAAAAGCGGTGACTTCCTGGAAATATCAATAAAAGACGGGGAGCTGTTCTCCGGTTCAGGCGGCGGGCACTATAGGCTTGAGCCGGTAGGCCCGTTTCATTATTCCCGTACGGGCGGGGCTTTTGAGATAAAGTTTTGTACTGGAGAAGGGAAGAGCTCAGGCACGGCCCTGGTCAAGGAGCGCACGGAAAAAGAAAAGACCTATGGAAAAATAGACCTCCCGGCTATTTCAAAAAAAAGAAGCCGAGCTTGCGCCGGGCAGTATTACTGTGAGGAGCTGGATATTAAATACAGTATCGTTCGGGAAAAAGAAAAGATTTTTTTAATGCGGAAGAACGCCAAAAGAGAGGAGATACGGCTTCTTCAGGGCGAATTGTTCTCTGCGGACTGGCTCTCCCTCCGTTTTTTTAAAGAAAGAGCCGGCCGCTACAACGGCTTCACTCTTGGAGCCGGCCGGGTAAAGGGTCTTGTGTTTAAGCGGGTCGCTTAGGCGGCTGTTCAGAAGTGTTCGGCCGGACCAGAGCCGGCCGCAAAATTAAATATATGCCGGATAATTTCAGCCGCGGAAAAAAAAAAGCCGGCATACTCGTCGCCTGTATAGCCGCGCTCGCGGCTATTGCGGGACATTTCTCAACCACAACAAAAGCCCGGTCCTGGGTTGTTTATCTTCCCGGCCTGCCAATAAGTGTGTATTCCTCCCTGGCGGATGAAGACGCTGTTTTCTACATACTTAAGCAGACGCACGAACCGCTGTTCAGGCTGGACGACGGGGAGAATCTTTCGTCACGGATCCTTAAAAAATGGTCCCGCAGCGTAGACTCCTCAAAATATGTATTATGCCCCGATACGGCCCTGGCATTTGATGAAAAGCGAAACTTTTCCATTGATTATTTTGAAACATATCTGGCGGACGTAACGCGAAAATACTCCCCTG
>JAVHPG010000044.1:0-16830 GCA_036170455.1 Elusimicrobiales bacterium | reverse complement strand
CAGGATGTTGTTGAAGTCGTGAGCTATGGGCCGGGTCATCTTGCTGACCGCCTCGGACGCCCGGGTAAGCGCCAGCTCCGATTCCATGTTTTTGACCGAGGTAATATCGCGCGCTATGCCCAGCACGCCGGTGACCCCGCCCTGCAAATTGCGCATGGGGGTTTTTACGGTGTTGAAATAAAATTTCCCGGCGGGCAGCGGCCTTACCCTTGTAAAACTCATCGTTTTCCCGGTCTGCGCCACCTCGGAGTCTTCCTTGAGGGCTTCGGCCGCCATTTCAGGGCCGAAAAGGTCCAGGTCCGACTTCCCAAGCACTTCTTTCGGCGTCATATTGAAGAGCGCCGCGAAAGCCTTGTTCACTACGGTGAAGGCGCCTTTCGTGTCTTTAATGAACATCGCGTCAGTGGTGGTGTCGAAGATCTTCCGCAGGGTCTCCTCGTTTTCCCTGAGCATGCGTTCCAACCGTTTCTTTTCGGAAATATCCAGCGCCAGTCCGACCACGCCGTTCACTTTCCCGTCAGAGTCCCTGAGGGGGGAAAGAAGCACGCTGAAATCGATGTTCTGCACCCTTTCCTCGTAAGTGACGTTTTTCCCCAGCAGCGCGCTGCGGTGCGCGGCCAGCGACGGGCTGTCCGGCCCTAGCGGGCGTATGAATTCTTCCAGCGTCATGCCCATCAGCTGGTCCGGCTTGAGGCCAAGCGAGGAAAGCCCCTGGCCCCGTGAGAGGGTGAAGCGCAGCGTTTTGTCCAGCACCCAGAGCACGCCGTTGATCTGCGACATCGCCAGGTGCTGGCGCAGTTCGCTCAGGCGAAGCTGCTCTTCTATCCTCTTCCTGGCGCTGATATCGCGGACGGAGGCCTGGATGACCTGCTTATCGCCTATATCGACGCGCGTCAGCAGGACCTCGGCGGAGAAGACGGGCCCGTAAAGGCGTTTATGCTCCCACTGGAAATAATTTGAGCCGGTCTTTAAAGCTGTTTTCAGCATTTCCCTTGCTTTCTCGGCCGACAGGCTCCCGTCCGGCTGCTTTTTGGGAGAGATGGCCCAGGGGGTCAGTTTCAGGAATCTTCTTTCGTCTGGCGCGCCGAACATTTTCAGGGTAGCCTTGTTGGCCTGGCCGAATTTCCAGTGCGGCGGTTCCAGGATCATCAGCGCGTCGCGCGAGGTCTCGAACAGTGCGCGGTATTTTCCCTCGTTCACCTTCAGGATGTTTTCCAGGCGTTTGCTCTCGGTGATGTCGGTGAACTGCCCCATAAGGCAGTCGCGGCCGTCCAGGACCAGCCTGACGGTATGGATATTGGCCCGGATAACGACGCCGTCCTTGCGCAGGCAGGGAAGGTCGGGAGCCAGCACTTTTTCTCCGCGCGCCTGGGCCTCGAAATCGGCTATCACATAAGGCAGGGCCTCTTTCGGATGAAGGTCCTGTACGCCCAGCCGCGTGATCTCTTTTTCGGTATAGCCTAACATCCGGCACATGGCCGGATTGGCATAGATGAATTTCCTTGTCTTTGTGTCCGCCACGAGTATCCCGGTCCCGAGACCGGAGAGCAGCGTCTTATACCTGGCTTCCGATTCCTGCAGGGCCTTGCCCTCCAGCTTTCGCGCGGTGATGTCGTGGGCGAGATCTTCCACGCCCGTGACTTTTCCGTCCGGGCCGCGCAGCGGGGTCTCCGTGACTTCCAGCCAGTGGATGGAACCGTTCTTGTGGTAAATCTCCACTTCGTAAGCCGGCTGCTGTATTCCGCGCAGGGTGAGCGCGGTGTGCCTTTCAACTTCCCTGTTCCTGTGACTGTCGGTAAGATATCTGCTGAAGTGGGTGAGGAATTCTTTCTGGGAATAGCCGAGCGTGTCGGTTATCGTGGGGCTTAAATAATTGAATATTCCCTTCGTATCGTGCTGGTAAAAGAAGTATTCCTTCCCCAGGTTCTCTACGAGCCGCCGGTATTTTTCCTCGCTTTCCCGGATGCGGGTCTCGGCCAGCCTGCGCTTTGAAATATCGTGGAAATGCCAGACCCGGCCGTAATATTCGCCCTCTTTCCCCAGTATGGCGGTCGAATAGCGCTCGAGTATGCGCCCGTCCCTGAGGAGGAGCTCGTCCCGGCTTTCTTCGTGCGGGTGGGCGTAAAGATGCTCTACCCGCTTTAAAAAAGCCTCGGGATCTGAAAGTTTGGCGCGGACCGCCTGCAGGGCCATCTTATCGGACCCTATGGCCATAAGTTTATCGGGGAGCGCCCACATCTTCGTGAAATGCCGGTTGAAAGAGCGTATCTGGCCGTCTTTGTCCACTACAAGTATTGCGTCGGGGGAGGCTTCCTGCTGGGCCCTTAGCAGCGCGGCCTGCTCCATGAGCTCGGCATCCGCCCGCTTGCGCGCGGAAATATTCTCGTGCATTATAACGAACCGCTCCGGCTTGCCGGCGCCGTCGTTCAGTGGGAAAACCACCGTCTTTATCCAGACCGGGACGTCCGGAAAGCCCGGCTTTGATATCCGGGCATTGTATGGAGAGTCGGGGAAGGTGACCACCTCGCCATTTTTAATGCGTTTGAGCAGCTTTTTAAACCCCAGTTTCTTGAGCTGGAGGTCCTTGAAAATAGAATAGTCCGGAGGAGGCGCCGAACCGAACAGGCTGGTATGCGCCGCATTTGTTTTAAGCGTGAAGCCGTCTTTGTTCACGATCTGGATGGCCAGCGGGTTTTTATCTACGATGTCCTGCACCAGCAGGTCCGCCTGCCGCTGCCTGGAAACGTCCTGGAAGATCCCTTGCAGGACCTCTCTGCCGTTGAGCGTAAACTTCGAGGTGCTTATGCGCACCTGCGCGCGGGAGCCGTCCTTTTGGATGATCTCCGCGTCCGCTAACGTGGCGATGCCTTTGCTGGCGTGCTCGCGGAATTGATCTCTGTAATATGAGGCGTCTTCCCTGGGATGCAGCTTCTGCCTGTTCATCCCTATCAGTTCCGCGCGCGTCTTCCCGGTAAGTTTCTCGGCGTCTTTGTTGACGTCCAGGATAATCCCTGTGGAGGCGTCCGCTATGATGATCGCGGCGTTCGCCTTCTCGAAGATCCTTTTGTATTTAAGCTCGCTTTCCGCCAGCTTGCCCGCCGTTTCGGCCTGCTGCTGCTCCGCCAGTTTGTGGCGCAGCATCAGCGCGTAGACGCGCGCCAGTTTTTTTAGCGCGTCCACGGCCGCGGGCGTGTAGTCCCCGGGCGGGTTGACGAGGGCGAGCATGCCTATAAGTTCATTCCCCGAAATTGCCGGGGCCCCGGCGAACCTCACGATCCTGATATTGCTGGAGATGGTGGCTACGGCGCGCGGGTCCGTGGCGGCGGAATTCGTGACCAGGGATTTTTTATGTTTAAGCACCCAGCCCCAGAGGCCGGTAAATTCCTTGAGTACCAGTTCCTTCCGGTGCTGCTGCGAGCTTTTCATGGCTTCCCGCGTAAAAGCCGGAATGACCAGGTGGCCGGTAGCGGAACTGATATAGCCGGCGAAGCCGAAACGGCTGCCCGTAAGGCGCCGCGCTTCGTCGAGGACGGTCCTGGAGATCTCCTTGAGGGAGATGGAGGGGAAAGCAAGGTAAAGCTCTTCGAGATGGGTGACCGCGTCGGCGACGTCGCGCTCGCGGGTAAGCTGGCCTTCCCTGCTTTCCTGGGCCAGGCGCCCGCTTATCGTTTTTGCCGCGATCTGGACCAGCTGCCCGGAGAAAGCGGCGGCGGCCCTGGCGGGAGGGCGGGCAAGGAGGAAGCCTGTCGTAGCGCCGCCCTGCACGGGGGAGCTCAAGATCCCGCTCAGCTGTTCCGGGGAGCTCCTGCGCGCCAGCTCTTTTTTTGTGAAATTCAGGGAAACCGTCAAGGGCGCGGCGTTCTCGCCTTTATCCAGCATCACGGAGAGGCCGGCTGAAGGGCCAAGAGCGTCCGGTCGTGAAAGAGTTTTTATTACCCTGCGCAGGAAAGCGTCGAGGTTGTCCGGCGAGGCGGCGGCGAGCAGGAGTTCCCTCAGGAATTCCTCGCTAGCGCCCGGAACGGGCCTCCCGGCGGGTGGTTTTGGCATTATTCGAATTTGTAGCCGTGCCCGGGGACGGCGACGATCCGCTTCGCGAAGCTGCCGGTTTTTTTCCGCAAATTAGAGATATGCACTTCTACGGTATGGGGGTTATTGTAGTCCGCGGTGTTATAGCCCCAGACGGATTCAAGCAGGCCGGTCAGGCTGAGCACGCGCCCCGGATTGGAGACCAAAGCGGCGAGCAGGTCCAGCTCTTTGGAGGTAAGTTTCAATAATTTTCCGTTCAGCTTGGCCGTTCGGCCTTCAAGGTTCAGCTCCAGTCCGCCCTTCTTCAGGAGGGGGGCCGGCTTGGCGCGGCTCTCGGCGCGCCGGAGGAGGGTTTTCGCTTTCGCCATCAGGATGGGGTAGGAGATCGGCTTGGTGACGTAATCGTCCGCGCCGAAGGTATAGCCGGAGACTATGTCCGCCTCGGAGATCTTCTTGCCGGACATAATTATAAGCGGCGTATTCCTGAGGGCTTTGGATTCTTTCACCCTGCGGCAAAGGGTGAACCCGTCCATATGGGGCATGTCTACGTCGGTAATGATAATATCCGGTTTTGTCGCCGCGGCGGCGGCCAGGGCCTTTACGCCGTCGGCCGCCAGGACCGCCTCGAAGCCGTCTTTTTCAAGGTAGCGTTTGAGAATGGAGAGGAGGTCGGCGTCATCGTCCACTATAAGGGCGCGCTCTTTCATAATAGGAATTATAATATTTATGGAGGCAAAAAAGCGCCCCGCCGGAGTTTTCGTGAGGAGTTACATTAGGCCTTACTAAGGAGTCTTATCTGATGTCGCCCGGCGGGGCTTTAAATTAAGCCAGTGCTGCAGATGCATAGAGCACGGAGCCCGAAGGCCCCGAGTCTTGGGGGTTTGGGTTAGGGGGCGCACCGTACAGCACTGGGGATCTGTTTTTAAAGAGCGGCTACTATACTGAAAGTATAACAAAGGTCGTTCAAGAATCGTTCAAGTCCGGCTCAAGACTTTTTCAAGAGCTAAAATGAACCCCGCCGGATGCCGGGAGACTTACGAAAGCCTGATCAAAGAGTCTTACTGTTGCCCGGCGGGGCATAAATTGAGCCAGCGCTGCAGATGCATAGAGCACGGGACCCGAAGGCCCCGAGTCTTGGGGGTTAGGTTAGGGGGGCGCACCGTACAGCGCTGGGGATCTGTTTTTAAAAGAGCTTTCTGCTACACTTAAAGTATATAGAAAACGCTTCAGGAAGCGCTCAAGCAGGACTCAAATGACGCTCAAGAATTAAAGTGAAGCGCTTACGACGGAAACGTTCCCATTCAGCCCCGCTAATTTCCTAAAATATAAACGGAGGAGCTGTCGTAAGAGTAAAGTGCCGTATCGATTTTCGACTTTCGATCTTCGATTCCTTAAAATGACTTCCATCCAATTTCTTAAAGGCGTGGGCCCCAAGAAAGCCGAGCTGTTCGGGCGGCTCGGCCTGGAGACGCTCGACGACCTGCTCTACTATTTTCCTTCCAAGTGGGAAGACCGACGGCTCCCGGAGAAGCGCGAGCCGCTGCCCTTCCTGGAGGGGACGCCGCTGATAAGGGGCAGGATAAAAAGGATCAGGGACCTTTATACCTCCGGCAGCCTGCGCATCTTCAAAACCTTCGTGGAAACTCCCTGCGGGGAGGCGGAGGCCAGCTTCTTCAAGCGGCACAATCCGCGCTTCGACGTCTTCGCCCTGCTGCGCAAGGACCTGAGGGAGGGCCGCACCGTGTGGATCACCGGGACCCCTGAGGACCCGCTCTTCCTCAGCCGCCTGCGCGCGGACGAATACTACCCGGATGACGACGCCCGCGCCCTCCTGATGCATATAGGCCGGATAGTTCCGGTTTACCCGCTGACCGAGGGCCTGACGGCCAAATTCATGCGCGAGGCCGTTTACGAAGCGGTTATGGCCGGGGCCGAAGCCGTGGGCGACTTCCTGCCGGCCGACCTGGCTGCGAGGCGCGGGCTCTCGACGCGGGCTATGGCCGCGCGGGCCATTCATTTTCCGGAGAATAATTTCGAGCTGGTGCAGGCCCGCCGCAGGTTCATCTACGAGGAACTGCTGCTTATGGCGCTGGCCTGGGCGATAAAAAAGCGGCAGACCCGCAGCGTCCAAAAAGGTTTTTCCTACGAGATAAAGAAAACCCTGCTTACGCCTTTCCGCGAGAACCTCGGCTTTCACCTCACCGCGGACCAGGCGCACGCCATAAACGAGATCTTCGCCGATATGCAGGCCCCGACGCCCATGGGCCGCCTGCTGGAAGGGGATGTGGGCTCCGGCAAGACCGTGGTGGCGCTCTCGGCCATGCTCCTGGCTGCCGAGAACGGCGGGCAGAGCGTGTTCGCCGCACCCACCGAGATCCTGGCCGGGCAGCATTTCCTCACTTTCGGTAAATTCCTGAAGGGCCTGGGCGTCAGGTTCGCGCTTCTGACCGGCCGCCTGAAAGCGGCGGAAAAGAAAAAGCTGCTGGCGGACCTCGCCGAGGGGAAAATAGATATTTTGATTGGCACGCACGCGGTTATCAGCGAAGGCGTGAAGTTCAAAAACCTGCGGCTGGCCGTGGTGGACGAGCAGCACCGCTTCGGGGTGCGGCAGCGCGCGGCTTTGCGGGCCAAGGGCGACAAAGCTGATATGCTGATAATGACCGCTACGCCTATACCGCGGACGCTTTTCCTGGCCCTCTACGGCGACCTGGACCTCTCGGTAATAAAAGAAATGCCCCCGGGCCGCAAACCTGTTAAGACCACGGAGGCTACGGAAGACATCGCTTTCCTGGCGGCGGCCGACGAGGTCGCCAAGCGGCGGCAGGTTTATATAGTCTACCCGGTCATCGAAGAAACGCAGGCGGCGGATATGAAGTCGGTAAAAGCGGAATTTGAGCGGCTGAGCGTTTATTTCAAAGGCCGCCGGGTGGCGATGCTGCACGGGCGCATGCTTTCTGAAGACAAAAAGAAGGTGATGGAGGATTTCGCGGCCGGGCGCATCGACGTGCTGGTGGCCACGCAGGTGATAGAGGTGGGGATAGACGTGGCTAATGCCACGCTGATGGTGATAAACAACGCCGAGCGCTTCGGGCTGGCGAGCCTGCACCAGCTGCGGGGGAGGGTGGGGCGCGGAAAGTGGGATTCGCGCTGCATGCTGGTGGCCCACGCGCGGGCCGGGGATTCGGCGGACCGGCTGCGGGCGATGGTGCAGACTTCCAACGGTTTCGAGCTTAGCGAGAAGGATATATATATAAGGGGGGCGGGGGAGATCCTGGGAATGCGGCAGCACGGGGATATGGATTTCAAGCTGGCGGATATGTCCCGGGACGGTGCCATCCTCGCGCAGGCGATCGAGGACCGCGAACTCATCCTGGCGAAAGACCCGGACCTGGTGAAAAAAGAGAACGCCGGCCTGCGACGCAAGCTGCAGGACCTTTACGCCGCGCGCTGGAACCTGATAGATCTTTCCTGAATATTATGAAAAAAACCCTTGTTTTCGGGTCTATGGGGCTCTGCCCGGAGCAGATAACGCTTGAGACCATCTCGGCGCTGCGGAAGTGCGGGAAGGTATATCTTACCTGCATAAGGAAGGAACAGGCGGGCCTGCTGCTCTCGCTGTTCCCGAAGGCGGAACTGGTCAGCGCTATTCCTTTCGAGGTCCTGATACTCAAAGTGATGGGCGGTTTCCTCAAGCATGATATGGTCGGCGTGCTTGATTACGGCGATCCGGCGTTTTTGTGCGCTTTTTCCGGGCGGCTTAAGGAGGAATGTCTTAAGGCCGGGGCTGGTTTCAGCGAATACCGCGCCGTTTCCTCTTTGACCGCTCTCATAGCCGACCTGGGGCTCGGGAACCTGGCGCCCGCGGGGCTGTACCTCGCCACGGCCAATAATTGGGACATTCCTTCTAAATTTATAAACCCGGCCGTGCCGCTGCTGCTTTTCTCGCCGGACCGCGAGCAGCTGCGCGGCGATCCTCAGGGCTTGCTGGCCAAAGTCGTGAAAGATATCCGGCGGGTTTATCCGCCCGGGCATGAAGTATATTTTATGACCAGTGAAAGCGCGTCGGCCGGCGGAAAGCGCGCCCACAAAGTTAAGGTCTCCGGTCTGGGAAAAGCAGTTTCCGCCCTGAAATTCGACTCCACCATGTTCATCCCCGGCACCGGGGAAAAGAAAAAGTAGCCTGTTCCTTTTTCTGTAAATAAAAACCCCGCGCCGGGCGGCGCGGGGTTTTTATTCCTTCTTCTCCTTTTAGAAGGTGGACCAGGGCGTCGCGACAGTAGAGTCTCCGCGTCCCTTTATGTCCTCATGCGTGCAGCTGACGATGAAGTTGCCCCAGGTAACGGCGATAGTGGGGTCGTTTGCATACATCCAGCCGGGGCCGTCCGTAACGGTCTGCGCGCCGCTTACAGCGCGGCTGTCTCCGTGCCCGGTGCCGGGCACTTTGGCCAGCGGTATTTCGGCTATATACTTCGCATTGAGGGTGACGCAGGCGAGTGTGTCCGCCGGGAACCAGCCCTCATTGTCTCCGTAGTATACCTGTATCGCGCTGCGCACCGAAGACAGAGCGCCTTTAGTCGAGCCTTCTTTCGCCTTGTTGATCAGGTCGGCGAACTTCGGTATGGCTATGGCGGCCAGGATACCGATAATGGCTACGACTATCATCAGCTCTATCAGGGTGAACCCTTTTCTAAGTTTTTTCATACGATACTACCTCCTGTTCTGCATTAGTGTCTGGCAGTACACCCTTGGGATAATATATAAATGATGCCCCAGGGAGTTGCTCCCACAATTGAAGTATACATCGGGAAATACCGGTTATCAATAGTCCTTTCGGTACACTTGTCCCAAGTTACATTCGGGGCTGTTTATAGGGGGTTTTCAGTACCCGTAAAGCACGCGCGTTATTTTTATCTTTGTATGTCAAGAATAATTTTCCCAATGAAAAAAAGAAAATATTTGCCTTAAAAACACTATATGGTGTAAAATATGCGGACTACTACTAATGGTGGTGGGGATAGATTTAGACACAGTATATAGTGGTTACGCGGTTGCCAAGCATAGCATAGGCAAGGCACCGCCTCAGGGGGCCTTTCGGCCCCGAAGAATTTAAAACCCCCCGGTCGAGCATGCTCCCGGGCGGTATAAACGAAGAATTTGGAGCGATTTGATGAAGTGCCCTTTTTGCGGAGCGGAAGACACCAAAGTCACCGACAGCCGCGACTCAGCCGAAGCCTTTGAAATAAGGCGCCGGCGCGAATGCGAGAAGTGCGAAAAAAGGTTCACCACCTACGAGCGCATCGAGCAGCACCCGCTGGTCGTCATTAAGAAAGACGGCCGGCGCGAGAGCTTTTTGTACGAAAAGCTGATGAGCGGCATCGTCAAATCCTGCCAGAAGCGGGATGTAAGCGTGGAAAAAATGGAGGAGGCGGGCAGGGATATCGAAGCCAGCCTGAGGAACGAGGACAAGAGCGAGATACCCAGCGCTGTTATCGGGGAGCTCGTGGCCAGAAAACTCAGGAAGCTCGACAAGGTCGCGTATATAAGGTTCGCATCGATCTACAAAGACTTCGAAGATGTCACCGATTTTGAAAAAGAAATCAAATCAATCAAAAAATAACAGGGGATTTAAATAAAATGAACGAATTTTTTCCGAAAGTGATCAAGAAGCGCGACGGCAAGGTTACGCCTTTCAACCTGGAAAGGATAAAGACCGCCATTTATAAAGCCGCCTATACCTTGGGCGGGCGCGACGAGGAAAAGGCCGTGGACGTGGCCAATGAAGTGGCCCGCCGCCTCAACAATAATTTCACCATGCAGAACAGGATCCCCACCGTCGATGACAGCAATACCGTCTGCGTGGAAGTTCTCCGCGAGAAAGGGTTCGACCGCACCGCCGACAAGTTCGAGTCCTACTCCCTTGACCGGAACCGTGTGCGCAAGAGCGGTTTGACCGTCAAGAAGAAGACCGGCAAGGCCGACATCACCGACCAGATGCTCCTGGTGCAGAGCATCACCAACGAGACCATCGAGGAGTTCGACCGGAAGAAGCTGGCCGACGCGCTGGAGAAAGAATACCAGCTCTCCCGCGACCTGGCCGAGATGATCGCCAAGGAAACCGAGAACGACGCCTACGAGCTGTCCGAGAAATACGGGACCAAGAACTTCGACACCCAGTTCCTGCGCCGCATCTCCGAGTCCCACCTCTCGATGATGGGCATCCCGCTCAAGAATTCCGCGCTCGCGATGCCGCTGTCCACCATCGAAGCCCTGGTCTTCGGCAGCAGCAAGGAAAATTCAAATATCACCTCGAATAACCCCGAGGCCGTGAACCTGGGCATCGCCGAATATGTCCTGAAGCAGTATAACCTGCGGAAAGTGTTCTCCGAGGAGATAGCCGAGGCTCATAACAACGGGACCATACACATCCACGACCTGGGCTACCCACAGCGCGTGTACTGTTCCAGCCACTCTATCGAATACATCAAGAAATACGGCCTGGACAAGATAGTCTCGAACCTGCAGAACAAGAGCCAGCCTGCCAAGTCCGCGATGGTCCTGAACGGCCATATCCAGACTTTCCTGGCTTCGATGCAGTCCCGCTATGCCGGCGCCCTGGGCTTCGGCTTCCTTAATATCCTTTACGCCCCCATGCTCAACTGCCCTGAAGTCCTGGTGGAAGGCGAGCTGGAAGGCAAGACCGTAAAGATAAAGAAAGACGTACTCGAGGCCATGGTAGAGGCCGGTACCGTCACCTGCACCGACGGCACGGCCCTGCCCTACTTCAAGAAGACCGGTGAAGTGCGCGAGCTGTTCAAGCTTTCCAGGAAGGAAATGCGCCAGATCGCCCAGAACCTGATCTTCTCGGCGAGCCAGAACGCTTTCAGCCGCGGCGGCCAGACCCTGTTCATAGACTTCAATATGCACACCGGCGTGCCCCAGTACATGCACAATGTGCCCGCGATGGGCCCCGGCGGCAAGTACATGATCGAGGATACCGCCGGCAATATAGAGATGGTGGACGAAGCTCCCCGTTTCGTCGGCGTGGACGGCGACTCCCGCAACGGCGACGTGGTGCACCCCGGCGACGGCCGCAAGTTCATCACCTACGGCGACCCCCGCCTGGTGAAGACCGCGCAGGAATTCGCCATCGAGCTGATGAAGGTCTGGGAGGACGGCGACAAGTACGGCATCCAGTTCGCTTTCCCGAAGTGCGACCTGCATGTGAGCAAGGACGCGCTGGAGAACCCCGACGAGAGGGAAGTCTACGATTACGGCTGCAAGCTGGCCACAAAGAACGGCTCCACTTACTTCATGTTCGACCGCGACGGCGCGGGCGCGACGCTTGCGCAGTGCTGCCGCCTCAAGGAGAAGGTCACGGACCCGTATCTCCTCAAACACCCGGAAAATATCCGCTTCACCGGCTTCCAGAACGTGACCATCAACCTGCCCCAGGCCGCTTTCAAGGGCAAGACCCTGAAAGGGACGCTTGCGCAGATAGACAAGGCCATAGACCTGGCCGTGAAGGCCCACCTGCAGAAGAAGGCCTATACGCAGACCCTGCTGGACACCGACGGCAGCCCGCTCCGCTCGCTGGGCATCCCCTCCGACGACGGCACGCCCTACGTGGACCTGAACAAGGCCACCTATATCATGGGGATCATCGGCCTGAACGAAGTGGTGCAGTACCTCACCGGCAAAGAGCTGCACGAGGGCAAGGACGCCTTCGAGACCGGCCTTCAGGTGATAGACCACATGCACCAGACCATCAACGCGCTGCGCGTGAAACACGGCCTGAAGATCACCATGGAAGAGACCCCGGCGGAATCGGCCACCCAGAAGCTTGCCAAGGGCGATATGGCCCGTTACCCGGAGGCCAGGAAAGTTGTGAAAGGCGACCTGAAGAAGGCCCCTTATTACACCAACTCCGTGCACCTCAACCCCGGCGCCGACGTCTCCATTTTGGACCGGATAGAGCTGCAGAGCAAGTTCCACGACATGATCGAGTCCGGCTCCATCATCCACGTTTACTGCGGCGAGTCGCAGATACCGCCGGAGTCCATCGGCACGCTGATAGAGAAGACCTACCGCAATACGCGCGCCTCGCAGGTGACCGTGTCTCCCGAGTTCACGCACTGCAATAACTGCCACACCAACTACTTCGGCTTCAAAGAAAAGTGCGGAAAATGCGGCAGCGACAACCTCACGAAGCGCACCAAGATAGTGGGCTACTTCTCCAACCTGAGCGGCTGGAACGACTCGCAGCTTGAGATCAGCAAGGCCCGCGAGACGGTGGCCCAGCATTACGCCGATTTCACTCCCGGCGTGAAATGGCTGCACGAGAAAGACGCCTCAAAGCGCGTGATGGTGTTCGGCAAAGCCGGCTGCGGAATGTGCGAAGAGGCCAAAGCGAGCCTCACCAAGGCCCTGAAGGAAAAGGGCATGGAGATCCCGGTGGAATTCTACGACCTGACCCAGCAGGACGCCCGCATGGCGGCCGCCCGCTGGAACGTCCCGCTGGACCCCATCCCGACGGTGCTGGTGAAGAACAACGGCACGATGAACCGCTACGAGCTTGAATACAAGCGCGGCAAGCCCGTGCACCGCAAAGAAGTGGAGTATTTCAAGATGGTAGAAGGCGCTTACGCCGTAAAATAGGGCTTCAGACAAGGGGACAGGAACGCAAAAACGTTGTCGCGCACACCGTGCGCGCAACTCCCGCTCTCAGGCTCGGCGCTTACGCAAGCCTCGCCTTCCGAGAGGGTTTTGCTAACCCTGTCCCCTTGTCTTTCGCTGGTGTAAATAATTATGAAGATTGGAGCGGTGCTCGGCTTTAACCTTATCGACTACCCGGGAAGGATAGCGGCCGTGGCTTTTACGCCGGGCTGCAACTACCTTTGCCCGCATTGTCACGCCGCGCCGATTTTGGCCAATGCCAGGGATATCGGCGACACTGGTTTTCTTGAATATCTTGATACGGTAAAAGAATGGTTGAACGGCGTGGTGATCTGCGGGGGGGAACCAACGCTTCAGCCCGACCTTATCCCCTTTATCGAACAAGTTCGCTCCCGCGGCCTTAATGTCAAGCTGGACACTAACGGAAGCAATCCAAAGGTTCTTGCCCGGCTCCTCGCGGACAAACTTGTGGACTATGTAGCCATGGACGTGAAAGGTCCGGACACACTGTGGCCGGATACGGCCGGGGTGCCCGGCTATGAGGCCGCTATGCTTGAAAGCATGAAGCTGGTGGCCCGCTTCCCTGTTTACGAATTCCGCACCACCGTCGCCCCCGTCCTTCGGACCGGCGGGGAGATCTCTTTCCTGACCGTGCCCGAAATGGTTGCCGCCGCCCGCCTGATAATTGACACTACAGGCAGCTCGGCGCATAAATACTATGTCCAGAAGTTCGTCCCCCGTAAAGACGGTTTGCTGGACAAGCGCTTCGAAGCTTTCCCGGAAACCCCGATACAATTGCTGCAGGATATCCACGCGGAAGTCCTGAAACACATCCCGAATACCCAGTTAAGAGGATAAAACAATGAGCAAACTTGAAATCGCAGTGCAGAAACTCCATGCCGACGTGAAAATGCCCGCCTATGCTCATGAAGGCGACGCCGGCCTGGACCTTTATTCCACCATCAACCATACGCTGCAGCCGGGCGAGCGCGTCCTCATTCCCACCGGCCTGAAAATGGCCATCCCCGAAGGCTGCGAAGGCCAGGTCCGCCCCAAAAGCGGCCTAGCCCTCAAGCACGGTATCAGCGTCCTCAACACCCCCGGAACCGTGGACGCCCCCTACCGCGGCGAAGTCGGCGTCATCCTTATTAATTTGGATCCCAAGACCCCCTACGAAATTAAAAAAGGCGAAAAAGTAGCCCAGATGGTCTTCGCCAAAGTAAAACACGCCGAATTCTTCGAAACCGAAGAGCTCACCTCCACCACAAGAGGCGAAGGCGGCTACGGCAGCACCGGGAAACATTAGGCTTATGAGTTTTCCGAATCTGAAGAATAAGTATGCGCGGGTTCCGCTGTTCAGTCCCAAGGATTTTCTCGTATATCTGAAAAAGGTCGGGCGTTATCCCGATTTCAAGGCGCCGCGCGGAATTATCCTTTGCTATCAGCGAAGCCTGCTTGAATATGTGCTTAAGAACCATAAGACCACTCAAGCCAGGGGAATTTGCCGTGAGATGTACCTGCTGGATGAAACCGGGGGGGAAGTCGCTATCTCCGGGAATTTCGGCATAGGCTCTCCGGTGGCGGTCGCTACCCTCGAGGAGCTGATAGCTTTCGGTGTAAAGCGCTTTATCTCCATAGGTACAGCAGGCACTTTGCAGAAAAAAGTAAAGATCGGCGACTTGATGGTTTGCGAGAAGGCGATAAGGGACGAGGGTACGTCATATCATTATGCCAAGTCTTCAAAATACGCGTATCCCTCAAAGAAACTCACCGGGGAAATTAAGACCGCGCTGGAAAGCCTGGGCCAGGACTATTTTACAGGGAGCACCTGGACTATCGACGCCCCTTACAGAGAAACCGTCACGGAGATCCGGAAATATCAGAAGGAAGGAGTTGCCGCAGTAGAAATGGAGGCCTCGGCGCTCTTCGCTGTCGCTGAATACAGGCGCGTCCAGCTCGGGGCGATGTTTACCATTAGTGACTCGCTGGCCGAATTGGTCTGGACTCCCCAATTCCATTCAAAGAAAACCCAAAACGGCCTTGAAACGCTGTATAGATCTGCGGTGGCCGTTCTGGAGAGGGCGTAAAGGGAAAGGGGACGCCGCTTACTATCTTCCTAACTGTATAAAGAGTGGAACCGCCGGGAAGCCCGGCGGTTTTGTTTTGGTTGGGGAGAGTTAGTGCGTGTGGCGGAGCTGGATTATCAGGGCGGTGTGGAGGACGGCGGCGATTTTGGAGAGGGTGCGGACGGTGAGGTTCTGGTTGCCGGCCTCTATGCGGGAGATCACGGACTGGGTGGTTCCGACGGCTTTTGCCAGCTGCCCCTGGGTTAGGCGGGCTTTCGCCCGGGCTTTGGCTATCTGTAGGGCCAGGCGGACCTCGATATCGGCTTCGGCATAAGCCTCTTTCCACCGGGGATCTTTCTCCGACCCGGCAAACACCTCGTCCAAAGGAATTCCTGCGCGTCTCTTTTTTATGGGTTTCGCCATCCTTATAATATAGCACATATGCTATATATGTCAATGCCGCTTCACCGAAAATCTCCTTTTCCATGCCGACACGCCCTTGTCGGGTTCGTCTGCTATGCTATTAACAGCAGGCAAAACAAGGGCTAAAATAGGTCTTGCGCATACAGTATATGTACTGTATACTATTTTAGAGAGGGGGAGGCATGTATTATGTCGAGTTTTATCAGACCCCGGGGGGAGAATACCCCGTAAGCGGTTTTTTAGCCGGGCTGCCGGCTAAAGTCCGGGCGAAAACGGCGAAGTGGCTGCAGCTTCTGCAGGAAAACGGACCGGATTTGAAAAGACCGCATGCGGACATGCTGCAAGACGGTATAAGGGAGTTACGGCTCTCTTTCGGGCATCTGGAAGTCAGGCTTCTTTACTTTATAGAAGGTAAGGCCATAGTTCTGACTAACGGGTTCTTAAAGAAGACCCAGCATATTCCGGCTGCGGAGTTGGAAAGAGCGATAAGATACAGAGCGGACTGGTGCAGGACGAGGTAATGATCTATGAAGAAGAAAAAGCTGCTTTTAAATGATTGGCTCGAGCGTGAGCTGAAGAACAAAGAATTCAAGAAGGCTTTTGACGCCGAGGATATCCGCGCGCGGCTGGCGCTGCTGATAACGGAGAAGCGGCATAAACTTGGGGTAAGCCAGGCCGAACTGGCGCGGCGCATTCACACCAAGCAGCAGGTGGTTTCGGACATAGAAACACTGCGGCATTCCAACATAACTATCCTGACCCTGGATAAGATCGCCAAAGCGCTTAACAGCCGCCTGAACATTACCTTCCGTCCGTAGCGGGGCGTACTGCCTGGTAGCCAGACGGTTTACTGGGCTATTTTGAGGACGCTGCCGTTGAGGCTGAAAGTGTAGGAAGGCTCGAAACCGGGGAAGCTCGTCCCGCCGGCCTTGATATCGGAAACGCTCAGCACGGTGTGGGCGTGGTCGCTGGTCATCGGGAACGGGTAGATGATGAGCTGGCGGCGGGCGGTGAACTTCGGGCTGCCGTCGGCCTGGTCAACTTCCGTCGCGTAGGCCATCTTGTAATCGCGGGAAAGTTTGAGCGGGACGCATTTATCGATCAGAACCTCGCTGAGGCGCTGCATCGTGATCTTGATCCCCCGGCCGGAAGGGCCCTTGACCTCGAGTTCGCTGTTCACGGGCTTCAGCGGCTTGGGGTAAAGCTTGATCTTGTAGCTCTCGCCGTCTATCTCGACGGTCTTCGAGCCGCTGTAGATGGGGAAGAAATTGGCTATGTCCATGCCGCGTATCAGGAAATACGGCCCGGAATCCGCCATCAGTGTGAAGACCGCTTTATCTTTGCCCTCGCAAGCGGTTCCGCCGCCGGCGCAGTTGCCCTTGGCCAGGGAGACGCGAACTTTCGTCCCCTTGCCCGTGGTGAAATAAGCCTCGGTGCGCAGGTAATTGTCGCGCTGGGACTCCAGCTCGGCGGTAAAGCCCGCGTCTTTTCCACTCTTCAGGGTAGAGGGCTGCGCGGCGGTGAAAGAGGGTTCGCCGAAAATGGAGAAAATGGAATTCAGCGCGGCATCGGCTTCCGCGGCGGAGCCGTCTGCCTGCGCGGAAGCGGCCGGCGGCGGTACTGCGGCCTGCCCCTCGCCGGG
>JAVHPG010000043.1:0-16941 GCA_036170455.1 Elusimicrobiales bacterium | reverse complement strand
AAACCCAAACCCCGTTGAAACAAAGTGCGTTGACTTTTCCCGGATAGTTTCATAAAGTTACCCTGAAAAGACATCGGGGGGCAGTTAGTCTTAAAAATCAAAATGCGGTCAGGCGCGCGGCGCTTGTGTAAGTCATTTGCCGCTCGCCGGGAGGGACTATCATGCAAGATACAAATACCGCCGACAAGGTTTTCGTAGAGCTTAAGCTGCTGGAAAAGCAGTTGGACGACCTTAAAAAAGATAATCAGCGGCCGACGGGTAATTCCGCCGCCGGAGCGGAGGTCAAGCCGGTGGAGAGCCGGATCGAGGAGATGAGCCACCTTCTTTTGCGGATCAAAGAGCAGGCCTCCGCGACATTAGGCGAAGCTATCCGCAAGCAGAAAGAATGGGCCGAGATGAAAGCGGAGATGGACAAAGAAAAGAGCTATATCCGGCTGCTTCAGAAAAAGCTTAAAGGAAATCAACTGACCGCGCCGCCGGACGGCGACCGGCCCGGCGCCGGTTTCGCCGGCGGGGTCCCGACCGACCTGGGGCTTACCGCCGAAGAGGACAAGGCCCACAACCGCCTGGAAGGCGAAAGGAAAGAATTCAAGGAGCACTACGACTCGCTGGAAAATGATTTCGAAACCAGGGAGAAAGAGTTCCTGGACGAGATCAGGTCGCTGAGGGAGAAGGAAACGAGGATGGCGCTGGAGAACGAAAAGCTCGGTATAGACCTGTCCATAGCGCAGCAAAGAAGGGAGGCGGCCGAGCAAAAAGCCTCCTCGGCGGCTACCCGGATGATGGATATGGACGTCTATAATAAATCCGCCGCGCTCGCCGTCAGGGAAAAAGACCTGGAGATAAGCGACCTTAAACAAGCGGTAGAGGAAGCGAGGTCCGCGGGCGCCAGGAGCGGGAAATAGAATTACGGATCAGTTCAGCAGGCGGGCCTGGAGGCGCGCGAGGCGGCAGCGCCGGTAATACCCGGATCTCGCGTCGGCGCTGAAAAACCTGCGGCGCCCGCGCAGGCTGCTGCGCAATATACCTTCTCTTTCCAGGATCCGAAGCACGTCGCGCGCCGCCCCGACGCCGAACCCGGAAAGGCCGGCGGCCGCCGGGGCGCTGAGGGCCGCCCCCGCATCCCCGAGGAAATGCGCGAGCAGCAGATCGAATTCTTTTGAATCGACGGTCCCCATTCTACCCCCGTGACTTCACCGCGCCGCGCCGGCGGCTACCAGAGATTTAAACTGACTTCCTCGCCGGCGTCGTCCCGCCCCCTGTATTTATCCCTTGAATGGTATTTGGCCACGGGATCGGCTTCCGCTTTCAGCTTGGCCAGCTCCCGGTCTAGCACCAGGCAGAATTTTTTGTGGTTGTGGTGCCCGCCGAAGGCCCTGCTGCCGTACCTGAACTCGTGCTCCCGGCCGTCCGAGGACAGCGTCACCAGGAGCGAGAGATGTTCGTCGACGACCGAACAGTCGACGCCTTTCTCCGTATAGAAATCTATTATTTTCCGGGCAAAAACAGTATTTTCACGCAGCATAATTCCCCCTGTCCCCTCGAATCCCGCGTATCTGCCAGCCGCCTTAACCTCCTATTCAGTCAGCCTCGTTATCTCTATTTCTATCTGCCGCAAATCATTTTCATCTTTGGACATAGCCTTGATAGGCAGGTCCGTGACCCCGTCCTGCAGGGCGAAGCGCAGGGAGAAGGTCCCGTCCGCGTTCAGCCTGATCTTTCGCCCGCCCACGGTGAAGAAAGCGCCGGGCTCCGTGGCCCCGTAGAGTATAAGCTCGCAGTCGGCCAGCAGCCAGAAAGCCTTCCGCTCCGGCCTCTGCAGGGCGTGCGAAGAAAGGGAACTTACGCCCCACGACGACGCTCTTGAGAAAACTGACCGCAGCATCTCCCAGCGCTGGGCCAGCGACTTGGCCACCTCGCCCGAGCCTTTGCCGATATACTCGACCCCGGAAAGCTGCAGCAGCTTGTCGAAATCCTCCGTGACGGCCATCCATTTCGCGTCCTTTACTTCGGAGACATGGCCGGCCGGCAGGAGCACGACATTGGTTTTAACTATGCCGGCGAATTCCCCCGAAGGCAGGACCAGGCCGAGCTCGCAGCAGCAGGAGCGGCCGCCGTCCTGGACATGGACGTACCAGTTCCCGGCTTCGAACATCACCGGGACGTCGAAATACCTGACGGCGTCCCCGTTACGGGAGGTCATGTCGTGAACGCGGATCACCTGGCGGGCTCTCTCGAAGATATCCTGCCCGTGTTCGCGGGCGATACGGGCCTTTGACTCCGGCGTTATCTCCCAGTAGATATACATCCAGTTGGGATCCCTGGGCAGCAAAGCCGCCATAGTCGTCCCGTAGGTTTCCGGCAGAGCTTCGTGCTCCGTATCCGGCTGCAGGATATTATCGGTTATCGCTCCTGAAGAAGGCATAGATATCGATCTTTAAACCGCGGCGCAAAGAAAATGATTTGACGCTTTCAGGAAATGTTCGGCCTTAAGATAATAGAAAGAGCGGAGGAGCAGGTTTCCCGCGCCCGCCGCGGAACCCTTCACCCTTTTAGAGCTGCGCCGCCGCCCGGCCGCCGCGCTGCGCCTGTTCTTTGTAGTTTTCACTTTCCCCCCTAAGGTGCGGCAGCCGCGCCGGGCCCGCCGCTCCCGGCATAAGCTCCGTAAAACGCCGATGTAAGTCCCGGCGCGCTTTTAATCGCAGTTGTCCGTTGTCAATCCCTACCCAAGGATAGTTTACAGGTATTGTTCAGAAAATACAAACACCCGAAAGGGCTAGGAAGGCGGGCATTATGAGGCTAACCGGAAAGGATTATAAATACAACCACGGAGAATAAAAAAACCCCGTGAGGGGTTTTTTTATCCGTCCGTACAGGAAGGGACTTTGCGCTTAATGACCTTTTGCGGCGCCGGCCTTCGCGAGAGCCTCGCCTTTCAGTTCGAGTTCCTTAAGCCCCTTGCGCATTACGGAGACGATCATGTCGATCTCGGCGCCGGTGATGCTGAAGGAGGGCGTGAAGCGGAGGCCGCATTCGCCGCCGTGGATCATCTCTATCCCGTTCACGCGCATGAATTCCTCGAAGCCGCCTGCGCCGAGCACGCAGTAGCGCTTGGGGTTGAGCATAGCGCTGACCATCAGGCCCGTGCCCACCACCTGCTCGATGGCGCCGGGGAATTCCTTGGACAGCGCCTGGAACTTGGCGATGAACTCCAGGCCGCGCTCGCGGATATTTTTGCGGATCTCGGGGGTGACCGCGTCGAGGACGGTGCAGCCGACCTCCATTGCGCGCGGGTTGCCCGTCATGGTATTGCCGTAAAGGCCGGTGACGTACTGGGCTGCCACCGGGCCGCTGAGGGCGATCACCGAGAGCGGGAACTGCCCGGCGTTAAGGGCCTTTGAGAAAGTTTCCATGTCCGGGGGCATGCAGCTTTCATAGCCGGCATAATCGACGATGCTGAGGCAGCCCTGCGCGCGCAGCGCGGCCTGGATGGAGTCCACCACCAGCAGGCTGCCCATCCTGGTCGTAAGGGCCCTGGCTTCGTCGTAGTATTCGCGGGTGAGCGCGAGCCCGGGGATGCCTTCTCCCATCACGGGCTCTACGAAGAAAGCTTCGAAGAAGATCCCTTTCTGTTCCGCGTCGGAGAAAGTCCTGCGCAGCGCTTCGTGGTCGTTAATGGGCACGAAGAGCATATTGTCTGCGTCGCGGTAGGAGGCCAGGTGCCTGGCGTAAGCCGAGCGGCAGGAATGCGAGGTGCGAGCGGGGCCCTCGGTGCGGCCGTGGAAACCTTCCACTACGGCGAGGCGCATCACTTTCTTCCCGGCCTGGCGGCCGCCGGGGTCGGTCATGGTGCGGGCGTGGATGTCGGCGACGCGGCAGGCAAAAGTTACGGACTCGGAGCCGCTGTTGAGGAAGACGAATTTATCGTAGGGGCAGGCGCCGCGGACGCGGCCGATCTCTTTGGTCAGGCGTTCCGTCAGGCGGTGCTGGCTGAAAGCCGGCGTCATCACATTGGCCATGACATAAGGTTCGCTCAGCGCCTTGAGGACGGCCTCGGGCGCGTGACCCATGCCGAGCATGCCGTAGCCGCCGGAATCGTGGACCACCGCGCCGTGGGAGGTGACTATCCAGGAGCCCTTGGCCGCGAGCGGAGTATAGGGGTTTATGCTTGCGGCGTTATAGAAGTTCAGGACCTTGCCCTGGAGAAAGCGGCAGAGTTCCTTTTCGTCCATCTTGTAGAGGCTCTCTTCTTCGACGGGGACCCTGCGGCGGTTCTCGGCGGCGGTCTTGATCGCGGCGGCGAGGTCCTTGTCATGCGCCAGGAACTGGCGGATGACCTCGTCGCCGAGGCCGCGCGTGCGGGCGGGTCCGGCGGAACTCCGGATAGACTTCAAAAGATCCATGCAGTGCTGAGATGACATGAGGGCCTCCTATAGAACCGGCGATAATCTAAAAATTGCGTCAGAATTATTTTACTAAATTACTCTTCGCAGTAAGCCAGGAAATAGGCGGTTCCGGCCAGCCCGCAGACGAAAGCTGTGAGCAAATTAAGCTGCGGGGAGACGCTCCATAAAAATCCTCCCGCGATAACAGCGCCCGCCACCACGGTGTCCCGGACGAAATAGTAAGCCCCGTAGGTCAAAGCCTTGTTCTCCCCGGGGGCCAGGTCCAGGATCAGCGCTTTGCGGGCCGGCTCGCCGAATTCTTTGAAGCCCCTTATGATAAAGGCGAACACCAGCGCGTAGAGCGACTTGGAGAACATCAGCACCAGCGGGAAAGCGGAAAAGAAAGCGAAAGTTACGGCTATATAGGGCTTTTTTGTCTTTGTTTTCTCGACCAGCCACGCCACCGGGATGTATATAAGGATGGCGGAAACCATCTCGATGCTGGTGAGCAACCCGAACTGGACCGGCGAAACGCCTATGCCTTTGATGCACCAGATCACCACGAAGGCGTACGGGATCTGCTCGCAGAAACGTATCAGGATATCGGAGATAAGGAGCGACTTGAGCCTAGGCCCGGTGCGGGCGAGGACCTTCAGCGGATTTTTTTCCATCTGAGCCGGGGCCGGTTCCGCGACATGCTCCAGGAAATAATGCTGCAGCAGCAGGGCGAGGACGGACAGGAAGAGGGCGAAAGTGAAAGCGATCCTTACCCCGTCCTTTACCCCCCAGCTCTGCACGCAATAGCCGCCCAGGAGCGGCCCGACCGCCATGGGTATGCGGCGGGCGATGGAGTGCATTGAAACGCCCATGGTCCTCTTGTGGAAAGGAAGCAGCTTGGAGATCGCGCCCATGATAGCGGGGAGCGAGACGGAGGACCAGGCTATGAACAGGACGGCCCCGGCCAGGGCCGCCTGCCAGGACGGGAAGAAGATGACGATAAGGTAGCCGGCCACAGCGGCCAAATTGAACAGGAGCAGCGATCTTTTATAACCGATGCGGTCGCTGAGGTAGCCGCCGGGGAAGGAGTAGACGGCCCCGAGGAAATTATCGGCCGCGTTCAGGAAGCCTACAGCGAGGCTGGTACCGCCGAGAGCCATGATATATAAAGGCAGGAACCGCTCGCCCATTTTCTCTCCCATCTCTATAAGGACTGCGGCGGAAAGGAGGACGAGGAGGTTCTTTTTCATCAGGATCTTTTCTTCGCGGCAGGAGGTTTTGCGGCGGTCTTCCGGGCGGGCGCCTGCGTTTTATGCGGCGCCGGTTTTTTAACGGAACGCCCCGGCTTGCGGCGGGCGCGGCGGGCACGGCGGGCGCGCCGGCGCGGCGGCCGGCTCACTACCCAGTAGCGGCTTTTGCCGACGTCCAGGTGGGTAAAGCCCTTATAGGGATAATAGCCGACCCCGCCGATGGCGAGCTTCTGCCCGTATTTCCTGACTTTAGTGGAGCTGTACCCCGGGATCTTTATATCCGCGGCCCAGCCCAGCATATGCATGCTGTGCTTCGCCGCGCCGGGGAGCTTGCCGTTAAGCTTCGGCGTGCGGTAGCCGCTCAGGACGGTGAGCCCCTTTTTGCCGAACCTGTCCTCCACCGCGTCAAGCAGCTCTATCAGCTTTACGGCCATAGGCGTCTCGCGCCCGGTCAGCCTGCAGCGCATGAACCGGTTTAATTTGTCCAGCACATCGCCGTCGTAAGTACCGTCGGACAGACGGTAGCGGAAGCTGTGTTTCTCGCCTGTATCGTTGCGGGTCAGCGTCAGGTTGCCGTTCCCGCCCAGGTTTACCGGCTCCGGGGTATGCTCCATCGCGCTGCTGATAAATAGATAGGCGTCGGAATCCTCGCCGTCTTCCAGGTCCATCACGTCGTCTTCGGTAACCGGCGAAGTGTCCGGCGCGGCAAGGAAGTCCGGGCTGAAAGCGAGCTGGTCCAGGAAGGTGGCCGAGTTGAGCTCTATGGATTCCGTCGTGACAGGCCCGGGCCCCTGCGCGCGGGCTGGAGCCGGCGGCAGGAGCAGAGAGAAGATGAGGATAAAGAAATATTTCATGCCGCGAAGGAATATTTTACCAAATACTCCGCTAAAGAATAAGAATAGCCCTGGCCGGTCGACCGGGCGTCAGCGGGCGGGGTTCAGAGGAACCTGACGCTGAGCCCGCATTTAAGCACCCTCCCGGGCAGGGGATAGTAGCCGTTGACAGTGTCGGCGGTCTGGGCATAATGCGCGTCCAGCACATTATCCGCCCCGGCGAAGATTTCGAAACTGTCCAGCGTTCTGGAAAAGTACAGGTCCGCGCTGAGATAGGACGGGAGCTTCAGGCCCCCCTCGTCCGCCGCGGTGTACTGCCTTTCGCTGTAGTAGGCCTTCGCGCTTATGACAGCCAGGGAGGTTTTAACCTCGGCGTTAAGGCTGAAGCGGTTCCTCGGGCTGAAAGGCAGCAATTTGTAGGTCCCGGAAGTGCGGCCTTTGCTGATATTATGGACGTAGCCTAGCCCGGCGCTGAAAGCTGAGCCTTTATAGCCGAGCGAGGCTTCAGCCCCCCTGTTAAAACCGGAATCCAGATTATACGCCGCCCAGCTCTTTAAGGGGTCGAGAGCGATGCGGTCTTTTACGTCCGAGTAATACAGGCCGAGGGAAGCCCGGACCCCCGAGCTGAAATTCGCCGAAACCCCGGCCTGCGTCTGCCAGGAATGCTCCGGCTTAAGGTCAGGAGAGCGGTCGGCCGCGGGGACCCACGGGTTGTAAAGATCGGCAAAAGTGGGGGCCTGCCAGGCGCGCCCGGCCTGCGCCGAGAATTTCCAGACGAAGTCCGGGGAGTAGATGACCGAGAGCCGCGGGCTGGACTGGTCGGCATAGCCGACATTCCTGTCGTACCTGTAGGAAGGGATGACGCTCAGGCCCTTTAGCGGCGCCAGGGTCAGCTGCCCGAAAAGCCCGGTATTCTGCCTGAAATGGTCTCCGTAGGTATCGGATTTCAGGAGGCCCTTTTCATACTCTATCCCGCATTCGGCTTTATTAAAAAAGGAAAAGCCCAGCATGGCCCTGTTGGTCAGCGTGCGCGTCAGCTCGTCGCTCCAGGCATTATGGGAAAAGAACCTGCTGACCCCGGAGTCTCCCTCCAGTTTGTACCTGCTGTTTTCCGTGAGAGGCATATCAAGCGCGGCCCGGCCGAGCCCGAGGCTGGAGCGCTGCAGGTCGGTCAGGGAATTAGCGGCGCGCTCGCGCCTCCCGTTCCAGTCTTCTACGGGCACCGGCGTTCCGCCGGGAACTCCGTTCTCCGAGTTATTCCTCAGCGCGTTAAAAGTAAGCTTTCCGTCCTTTCCTAACGCCAGGGAGGCTTTCCCGTTGAAGGACTCTTTGCGCGAAACCGAGTTGCGCTGAAAACCCGAGGAGGCGTCCCGGGCGGCGCTCAGGGCCGTTTTGAACCGGCCTGCGGCGCCCAGGAAAGATACCGTATTGCTGTTCCCGCCGTAAGACGACAGGACCGTCCCAAGTTCCGCTTGCTTTACCCCCTCGTTGGGGCTGCGGCTCACGAAATTTATCACGCCGCCCTCGGCGTTCGCGCCCTGCACCGAGGACCAGGCGCCGGGGAGGATCTCCACCCTCTCTATCCCGGCCGCGGGCAGCGCCGAAAGGTCTACGGTTCCGGTTAGATCGGCGGGGACGCGCATCCCGTCGAAAAGCACCGCGGTCTGCCTGGCCGCGAAGCCCCTCATGCCGGCGGAGGCGAGGCCGGCCGCCCCGTTGGTCCGCCTCAGCAGCACCGGGAAGCCGGTTTCAAGCAGGTCCCCGGCCGAAGAAGCCGCCGCGCTCCGGGCGCGCGGGATATAAAGGTTCACGGCGTCCGCCGGTTTCGGGACGCCTTTCAGCGAAGATTTGCTTACGGAGAGATAAACTTCCCCGTTCTCTTCGGAATAAGACGGGACACTGAAGGCAAGGATGACCGCAAGGAATACAGCAGGCGCTTTTTTCATTTTTCCTCCCGCGAGAGTAGCCGCGCCATGACAGAAGGCGGCTTCCTCGTGAAAGGAGTTCCGTCCCTCGCAGGCTGCGACTGTTCCGGCGGTAGACCGGGCTTGGTCCGCCGGGGGCGGACATCACCGTTGCGGGGCAGCGCCGGATTCACACCGGCTTCCTCCGCCAGAACACTATTATTATACCAAACTTTATCTTTACCGTAGGACGAAAGGCCCACGGGAGCGTAGGCCCAATAACCACCGGGAAATAGGACTATGCGCCCATAAGGAATACTTTGTAAATGGATATTATTGTAGTTGAAGCTGAACCCGTACATTAAGGAGAGTTACCGAATGAAAAAAGTTGACCTAAGCAAGCTGCTCCTGGCCTCGGCCTTCCTGGCCGCCCCCGCCGCCGCGCAGGACTTCGACAGCCTCCCTTCCGTCAAGGACATAGTCAGCCAGGCCAGGACCGCGGAAGTTTCCGCCCCCCTCCCGGCCCTGCCCCGGGACACCAAAGCCGTTAAAGAATGGACCATCATGGTCTTCATGAACGGGAAGAACAGTCTCTCCTCCTATGTTATCTCCGACATGAACGAGATGGAAGTCTTCGGCCCTACCGACAATATCAATATCATAACCCAGGCCGCGCGCATGAAAGAAGCCGCGCCCTACAACCCCGGCGGCGGCGGTTATGACGATTATCCCTGGGGCGGCGGCCCCGTGGTCCCCCACCCCGGCTGGCCCAACCCTTCCTGGGGCGGGATGCCGCCGATGATGAATAAAGCTTCCCGCGACGCCTCTACCGACTGGGTCGGCGTGCGCCGCTACCTGGTCACCAAGGACGGCGATAACGCCGCGCTCTCCTCCACGCTGCTCTCGGACCTTGGCACCGTGGACATGGGCGACTACAAGCAGCTCGCCGAGTTCGGCAAGTGGGTCAAAGCAAATTATCCCGCCAAAAAATACATGCTCATCGGCTGGAACCACGGCTCCGGCTGGGAGAAAAAGCTGGACCTTTTCCCCTCCGTGAAGGGCATCTCCTATGACGACGAGACCAACAACCACATCAGCACCCCGCAGCTGGCGCAGGCTATCCGCGAGATGGGCGGCGTGGACATCTACGCCTCCGACGCCTGCCTTATGCAGATGGCGGAAGTCGCCTACGAACTGAAAGATACGGCCAGGATCACCGTCGGCTCCGAAGAGAACGAACCCGGCGACGGCTGGGGCTACAACGAGTTCCTGGCCCGCGTGCACTCCAACCGGGCGAACCTGACCCCCGACGTGATGGCCGCCGCGGCCGTGCAGGGCTACAATGCCTTCTACGCGCCCAAGGGCACCGCCACCACGCAGTCCGCCATCCGCACGTCCGGCCTGGTCGCTTTCCGCGCGCTGCTGGACCAGTGGGTGGATATGGTCATGAAGGAAGACAAGGCCATGCTGAACGAAGCCCGCGGCGCCGCCGTCAGCTTCGGCGGGGCCGAGTCCAGGGACCTGACCAACTTCATGGAGCTGGTGCACGCCAAGGCCAAGTCCGCCGCGCTGAAGAGCCAGACCGTGAAGGTGATGGACCAGTTCTACAAGAAAGTCCTCATCGACAACGCCACCACCGGCGACAAGTTCAAGAACGCTTACGGCATGGGCATCTATTTGCCCGGCTACAGCTTCGACACGAATTACAGTGAGCTGGCTTGGGCGAAGGACGGAAAATGGGACGAGTTCCAGAAGTGGCTGACCACGAAGGACGCCGGCGTTCAGACCGCCGCGGCCCCCGCGCAGTAGGACCGGACGCCGCCCTGAACCGGCGGCGGCGATAAAAAAGGCCCTTCGAAAGAAGGGCCTTTTTATTGGCCACGCCTGGCTCAGTTCTTTTCCTTGTAGCCTTTAAGCGCGTACCAGGCCTGGCCAAGCGCTATCCCGCCGTCGTTTGCGGGGACCTGGCGGTTGGAATAAACGGTCAGGCCGGCTTTTTGCAGGCCTGCCGTCACGAGCTCAAGCAGCACCCGGTTCTGGAAGACCCCTCCCGAAAGACAGACGGCCCTGAGCCCGCCCTGGCGCGCAAGAACGCGGGCGGCCTCTACGGCGGCGCCCGCTATACCGGAATGCAGCCTGGACGAAATAAGGGACCGCGGCCGGCCGGCCAGCCTGTCGGCCACTAAAGCCCTGACGGCCGGCGCCGGATCGATCTCCAGGCCGGAGGGACCGGCGGAGACCCTGAAATTATAGCCGGGTCCCGGCCTGGTCCCGGGAAGCAGGCTTTCCAGCTCCATTGGCCCCTGGGCTTCGTAGGTAGCCTCCGCCCTGAGCCCGGCGAGAAAGCTGAAAGCGTCCAAGAGGCGGCCCATGCTGGAAGTCTGCGGGCAGTTCACGCCGGAATCAAGCATGCGCTCCACCGTAGCGGCCCTGCGGGAGGGAACGGCCGCGAAGAGGGCGCCCGCGGCGCGGCGCCAGCCGGGGCCGAAAGCGTCCCTGGCCAGGGCGAGGGCGGGGCGCCAGATCTCGAGCGCCGCGATATCCCCGCCGGGCAGCCCGAAGTATTTCAAATGCCCGGCCCGGCGCCAGGTCTTCTTATCGAAAACCAGGAACTCGGAGCCCCAGATCTTCCCGTCGGTACCGTAGCCGGTTCCGTCAAAAGCCAGGCCAAGGAAAGACCCCTCGAGCCCGTGCTCCGCGGCGACGCTGAGCGCGTGCGCCGCGTGGTGCTGCACTGCGAGCTTCTTCCCCGGCAGGGACCTGGCGATGGCGGAGGAGGCGTAGTCGGGGTGGAGGTCGTGGACCGTAAGCGCCGGGCGGACCTTCAGCAGGCGGCCGAGGTTCGCCAGCGTCTCGCGGAAGAACTCCTGGTTCAGGGGCCCGGAGAGGTCGCCGATGTGCTGGGACAGGAAAGCTTCTTTTCCGCGCGTAAAGCAGAAAGTATTCTTCAGGTCCGCTCCGCAGGCCAGCACCGGCGCGCCCCCGGAGGGAAGCTTTACCGCGGAGGGCACGAAGCCGCGCGCGCGGCGGGCGAGGCGCAGCTCCCCGGCCGCCTCGAAAGCTACGCTGTCGTCGGTCCTGTTGTGGATAGGCCGGTCGTGGGAAAGGGTGAACGAGACCGGCCCGGAAAGCCGCTTCCCGGCTTCGGCCCGGTCTTTGCAGATCGGCTCGTCGCGGAAATTGCCGGAGGTCATGACGAGCGGGCCGGAGAAGCCTTTCTTCCCAAGCAGCGCGAAGAGAGCGGCGTGCAGCGGCGTATAAGGCAGCATGACGCCCAGTTTTGAAAGCCCCGGCGCCGCCGCCTCGAATTCCCCGGAGCGGCGGAGGAGCATGACCACGGGAGCCTCGGGCGAAACGAGGGCCGCCGCTTCAAGCGCGGAAACCCGGCAGAATTTACGCGCGGCGGCGAGGCCGGGCAGCATTACGGCAAAAGGCTTGTGCGGCCGGCGCTTTGCGGCGCGCAGCCTGGCGACCGCGCTTTCGTCGTCCGCGCGGCAGGCCAGGTGGAAGCCGCCCAGGCTTTGCAGCGCCCCGGTCCTGCCGGAGAGAAGCAGGTCCGCGGCCCTCCCGAGCGCCGCGGCTCCGCGCAGCGGTTTTCCCCCCGCCTCCAGCGTCAGGGAGGGCCCGCAGTCCGGGCAGGCGTTCGGCTGGGCGTGAAAACGGCGGTCCAGGGGATCTTCGTATTCGCGCAGGCAATCGGGGCACATCGAAAAACCCGCCATCGTAGTGAACGGGCGGTCATAAGGCACCGTTTTCACGATAGTGTACCGCGGGCCGCAGTTAGTGCAGTTGGTGAAAGGGTAAAGGTAGCGCCTGTCGGCAGGGTCAAGCAGGTCCCCGCGGCAGTCGGCGCAGAGAGCGAGGTCGGCGGGAATGATGGCGGAGGCCGGCGCCCTGCCGCCGCTTTTGGCGATGTAGAATTTTTTTTGCCCGGCTGGCGCGAGGTCCGAGGAGGAGACCGAATCTATCCTGGCGGCCGCCGGCTTGCGCCCGCTTAACTCCCTGATAAATTTAGCGACGCCGGCCGGGGAACCCTCTGCTTCTATGGTCACACCGGAAGCGTCGTTCTTCACCCAGCCGCCCAGCGCGCCCTCGAGGGCCAGTTTATAAACATGCGGCCTGAAACCGACGCCCTGGACTACGCCGGTGACCGATATTTTTTTCCTTATTATGCGGGGCATGGGGCCGGCGAGCTACTTCCCAGTAGTCACCTCGCCTTTCGCGTAGTCCAGTTCGCTGCCGAACATGCTGTGCGGGACCAGGTAAACGGCGAAGGTGACTATTACGGCCAGGATTATCCACGGCTTATGGTTCTTTTGCTTCAGCACGGCGAAGAGGGCCGGCAGCCAGAAGACAAGCATGATCAGGGTCTTGTTATCGGTAAGGTCCATGCCGAAAGGAAAACCGGTCCAGGCCTGGCCAAAGGCGTACTGCTGCACTATAGGGCCGAACAGGAAGCCGCCGAGGAGAAGGAACCCCAGGTTGAGCACGACGGCGCGCTTCACCACTATGTCCCCCGCGAACAGGGAAAGGAAAATGCGCACGGAAAAGAACATGAACGAGAAAATAAAGACTATATGCGGCAGGAGGGCCCAGACAGGCACGGCGCCCTTGAAGCGCGTTACGACTGGAGCTTTAGATAATTCCACGTCCCCGCCGGCCGTTTTAACGAAAACCCTGTATTCCAGCTTGCCGGCAGGGGGCTGGCCGGGGAGCGAGCCGGAAAGAACACCTTCCTTATACTCCATCTCCGCTTTAAGCGGCACGTCCGGGCTCTTATAGCGCTTCCAGAGAATGAAGCCCCGGAGCGGGGCGGCTGACTTGACTTTCATAACGCAGTCCGAGCCGCCCACGGTGCAGCTCCGCGGAAACAGGTAAGAAATTTCCGCGCCCTCCGGCGAGGCGTGGCCCCTGGCCGGGTAGGTGGGGCCTGTTATGCGCTGGAACATGGCGAAAGCCAGCGTGATAAGGAAGCTCAAGATCCAAAGCGTACTTTTTTTCATTTGTCGTATTCTCCTGTTTTTTTTAGCAGATCCTGGGGAGCTGCTCTCCTTCTAGCATCAGCATTATGCGCGAACCGCCTATCGAAGTGCGGAGCCTGACCTGCGGTTTTTTTTCTTTCAGCATGCGGCCCGCGATGCGCGCGTTCTTCCCGTACTTATGCGAGCGCAGCGCCCCGAGTATTTTAGCGGCCGCCTCCGGCGCGGCGAAAAGCGCCAGTTTCCCCTCGTTGGCCACGTACATCGGGTCAAGGCCGAGCAGGGCGCAGGCGTTCCGCGTGGCGGCGGAGACAGGCACCGATTCTTCGTCCACCTCCGCCGTAAGCCCGCAGGCCCCCGAGACTTCATTAAGCACCGTGGCCAGCCCCCCCCGGGTAATATCGCGCATGGCCCGCGTCCCGCGGACCTTGAGCGCCGCTTCGACAAGGCCGTTAAGCGGGGCGGCGTCGCTCTTTATCGCGCCCTCCAGCCCGAGCCGGTGGCGCGCGTTCATCACGGCAACCCCGTGCTCGGCCAGATTGCCGCTGACTATTATAAAGTCGCCCGGCCTGACGGCCGCGGAAGAAAGGGCCCTGCCGGCCGGGATCAGCCCGAGGCCGGAGGTATTGATAAAGACCCCGTCGGCCTTTCCCTTTTCAACCACCTTGGTGTCGCCCGTCACTATTGAGACGCCCGCTTCGTCGGCCGCGCGGCGCATGGAAGCGGCCAGGCGGGAGAGCAGGTCCATAGGGAACCCCTCCTCGAGAATAAAGCCGGCGGAGAGGGCGAGCGGGCGGGCGCCTTTGACGGCCAGGTCGTTCACCGTGCCGCAGACGGCCACGCGGCCGATATCCGCCCAGGGGAATTCCACCGGGGTGACCACGTAAGAATCCGTAGTGAAAGCGAGGGTGGCGCCGGGGATCTTTACCTCGGCGGCGTCCTCCAGCGGCAGGAGCGCGGGGTTGCTGAAACTTTTCAGGAAAACGGTTTCAACCAGCTCGCGGCTGAGGCGGCCGCCGCTGCCGTGGCCGAGCAGGACGTTTTTAACGGCGGCCATCTAGCTCCTCCCCGGCGCCGCTTTTTTAGGCGCGTCGAAAATGCCGATGAAATTCCTGGCCGAAGGTGAGAGTTTGCGCCCGCGGCTGTAGATCAGGTAGATAGGGCGCAGTAATTCCGCGTCCGAGATCCTGAGCACGCGCAGCGTAGAGCCGTTCTCGTCCTCGCGGACCGAGGAGCGCGGAACCAGCGAGACGCCGTCGCCAGAAGCTACGGCCGACTTTATGGTCTCCAGGTTATCCAGCTCCATCTTCACCCTGGCTTTCACGCCGTGGCGCCGCAGGAAGGCGTCGATATAGTGGCGCGAAGGGAAGATCCGGTCGAAGTGGATGAAGTCCAGGCTGTTCAGGTCCTTGACGCTCACTGATTTTTTGCCCGCCAGCGGCGAGGCGGCGCCTACGATAAGGACCATCTCGTCCTTGGCTACCGGCAGCATGGCCAGCCCCGGGGCCTTGCGGTAGGGGCAGGCCATAAAGCCGAAGTCGGCCCGGCCGGAGGTGATGTCGGCGTAGATCTGGGAGAACTGGCTGTACTCCACGCTGACCCGCGCGCCGGGGTTGCGCGCGATGAACTGCTTTATATAACCCTGGATGATATAGACGCCGGCGCTGTAGATAGTGGAGATCTTGACCTCGTCGCCCTGGCGCGCGTCGCCCAGCTGCCGGATAGCCTTGAGAGCGGCATCGTAGACGGCGCCGACCTTCTTCGCGGCGTCGTAAAGCTTTTCGCCGCAGGGCGTGAGGAGTATTTTCCCCGCCTGCCGGTTAAAGAGCTTGCATTTCAGGATGAACTCCAGCTTTTTGATCTGCTGGCTGACCGCGGACTGCGAGATATAGTTCATATCCGCCGTCTTGGAGAAACTCCCGGTGTCGGTAAGGTCGCGGAATACTTTAAGCGTTTCTATATTCATAGGATCAGCCTCCGTACCTGAACCAGGCGGCGCAGGCTCCTTCGGAGGAGACCATGCAAGGGCCCACGGCATTTGAAGGGGTGCAGGCTTTGCCGAAAAGCGGGCAGACCGGCGGAAGGGCCTTGCCCAGGAGTATCGTCCCGCAAAGGCAGCCTTTGGGCTCGGGCGCTTCCTTGTATTCGATCTTGAACCGCTTGACGGCGTCGAAAGAGGCGTAGGCTTTCGAGAACTCGAGGCCGGTGCTTTCGACCCGGCCGATCGCGCGCCAGGTAGCGGCTGAAACGGAGAAGACTTCCTTCATCAGCTTCAGCGCGGCCGGATTGCCTTCGGCGCGCACGGCCCTGAAATATTCATCCTCCACGAGCGGCTTGCCGGAGATGACCTGCTTGAGCAGCATGCTTATCCCGGACAGGATATCCATCGGCTCGAAGCCGGTGACGACGCAAGGGACGCGGTGCTTCTCCGCGACGAATCTGTAGGGCGCGGTTCCGATTATCGCGCTGACATGACCGGGCAGCATGAAGCCGTGTATCTTGTTCTCCGGGTCCGAAAGAAGCAGTTCCAGGGCGGGAGGAACCAGCTTGAAGAAGGCGGTGGAGGAGAAGTTTTTCAGGCCCAGCTTCTTCGCCCGGACCACCGCTCCCCCTACCACCGGGGCCGTGGTTTCGAAGCCCACGCCGATAAAGACCACTTGCCGCGAAGGTTCGGCCGCGGCCATGGCCACGGCGTCCAGCGGGGAGTAGACCACCCGGATATCCGCGCCGCCCGCGCGCGCCGAGCCGAGGTCGAGGCCTTTCGAGCCCTTTACCTTGAGCATATCTCCGAACGTCGCGATTATTACGCCCGGAACCGCGGCCAGCGCTAGTACCCGGTCTATATCGCCCTGCGAGGTGACGCAGACGGGGCAGCCCGGGCCGGAGAGCATACGCAGCTCACCGGGGAAAAGCTTGCGCATGCCGCTGGCGGCGATAGCCATGGTATGCGTGCCGCAGACCTCCATGAAATTCACGCGCCCCCCGGTTTTCTGGGCGGCGGCGGCGGCCAGCCTGGTTATCTCCGAAATAGCTGAGGCGGCAAGAGCCCGGTCGCGCCAGAGCGGCGAGGAAAAACGCCCGGCGGCAGGCGTTCTCATGGTTTCCCCGCTCCCGGCGCGCCGGGGGCGGCGCCGTGTTCCAGGCCGTATATTTCCTTGAAAAGCTTTAGCGTCTCTTCGGCTTCCTCCGGCTCAAGCACCTGTATGGCGAAACCGGCGTGGACGAGGACATAGTCGTTTTTCCTGGCGCCGGGCACCAGGTCCAGGGAGACGGCGCGCTTTATGCCGCTGAAATCCACGTCAGCGTTATTCTTTTTGATCGAGGTTATTTTTCCGGGGACGGCGAGACACATAGGGTTCCTTTTAGCGCCGGAACTGACAGGGCGATGATATTAGTTTTGTTAATATCCCTTCAATGGAATTATACTATTTTAGCGCGGGCAGGGAAGGTTCGGAAGCACCTTTCAAGAATTGCCGGTTCAGCCTGCACGGATTATTTTGCTATAATCTATATTCCGTAGTTTGTGTTCTTTAGATTGTGGTTGGGTGACTGAGCGGTCAAAAGTAACGGTCTGTAAAACCGTCGGGCTTCGC
>JAVHPG010000042.1:0-17193 GCA_036170455.1 Elusimicrobiales bacterium | reverse complement strand
TTATATTTTGGAGATGTCCAGCGTGCCGCCCTGCAGCCTGAAACTGTAGCCCCGCTCAAAAGAGGGAAAAGTGACCCCGGAAGGTTTTATATCCGCAGTGTTAAAAATAAAATAGGTGGTCGCGTCCACTACAGGGAAAGGGAGCATCAGCAGCAGCAGCTTGGAAGTGAATTTCGCCCCGCCGGGCCCCTGGACTATCTCGTTCCCGTAGGCCAGCTTATAAGACCTGCCCAGCCTGACGTCCGCGCCCCTGGCGGCCACGGCCTCCCCGATCTTCTTAAGCGTAACGCTGAGCGCCACGCCGCGGGGGGCCTTGACTTCAAGCACGCTCTCTTCCGGAGAGGTGGCGTCGGCGAGGATCTTTACCACGTACTTCTCTCCGTCTATAGTTACCGTCTTTGAGCCGCTGTAAAAAATGCCCCAGTTGATGATATCATTGCCGCGCACAAAGTAGCTCTCGTCCCTGGCGGTAGTAAGTACCAGGAAGAACTTCTCTTTTTCTTCACAGGAGCTGCCGCCGTCCGGACAGTTAGCGGCCTTGGTGCCGCTGATATACACCTTAGTGCCTTTCCCGGTGGTAAAAATAATGGCGGGTTTAAGGTAGGCGTTCCTTATAGGTTCGAGCTTGATAGAGACGACAGCGGCCTTCTCTCCGCCCGCGCTCTTTTCCCGCGACAGTTCCAGCGCCTCCGGCATTTCGGGGCGGCCGAAGCTGCGGAAAAGGTCCAGGCCCCCGGCCTCAGGCTGATCGGCGGATCCGGCGGCCGGCGAAGGGACTTCCGGCATTCCCTCGGCTTCGAGCCCAAGCCCGGCCGAACCCAGAACTCCGCTCCCGGCGGAGAAAGCGAAGGAGCTGCAATTAAAGCACAGAAGACCCGCGCCGATAACCTTTATTAAATTTGTCATATTGCCGCCCTCCTGACTTAGCATCGGCCCACACAATATTTATACCACAGGACTGCGCAGTCCGCAAGCCCAGATAGCCTTGACTTGTCAAGCCATTGTGCCTACCTGTAAATAGGACTTAAGGACCGGACGGGAAGATGTTTGGAGCGGGAAAGATTATCTTGCCGGCGGGAGGCTTTTACGCCGGTTTTTACGCGCTGTTTTTGCATGTTGTCCGTAAATTATATAAATTATGAACTGTAGCCAAGGGGGACCATATGAACGAAACAGCTTTGCTCAAGACTTTGACCGGCCATAACGACGGCGTGCTGGCCCTGGCTTTTTCCCCCTGCGGGAAATTCCTGGCCACGGCCGGGGAGGACAATACCATACGGCTCTGGGACAATCCCGACGGCATACAAATACGGTCCATCCAGGCCCATAAGGGCGACGTGCGCTGCGTGGCCTTCGACCCGGACGGGGACGTGTTCGCCTCGGCTTCCTGGGACAAGACGATAAAGATCTGGCAGACCTCCGACTGCTCCACCCTGGCCGAAGCCTCGGGCCATGAAGGCCCGGTCAACTGCCTGGCTTTCTCTCCGGACGGGAAACTGATTTTCTCGGGCTCCGACGACGCCACCATAAAAGTTTTTTCTTCCCCCCGGGGCGCGCTCAAAAGCACCATAAATCCGGAAATAGGCGACATCAAGGCCCTTGCCGTTTCCTCGAAGGGCCTGCTGGCCGCGGGCGGCTCGGAGCTGCAGTTCCTCGACGCCTCCGGCAAGATGCTCAAGGACAATGACAACTACCTTTACGGGATAAAAGCCCTGGCCTTCTCACCCGACGGGAAAACGCTGGCGGCCGCCACCGGCATGGAGAAGCGCCTCGAGATCTGGAACGCGGAAACGCTCGAAGAGGCCGGCTCCATAAAAGATCCCGACTGGATAAACTGCGTGGCTTTCACCCCGGACGGAAAACGCATTATAACCGGGGGCTCGGCCGTAAAGATCTGGGACCCGGTCTCCGGAGCCTGCCTTAAGACTTTAGAGGGACATACCGACGAGATCTATGCCGTGGCAGTCTCGCCCGACAGTAAATACATAGCCTCGGCCTCGAACGATAAAACCGTAAAACTCTGGGCCCTGTAACAGGATCCGTACGGGCCTCGGTGAATTCAAGGAAGAAACCGCTATTTACAAGGATTTTACAGCCCGCTTTTGCGCAAATTAATATAATTTAGAAGAACCGCAACTTAAATCAACAGGAGCCCTATAAATGTCCGAAGCCCCCGTCCACGCACCCGAATACCTCCGCCGCCGTTTCATGAACTGGTTCCCTCTCGGCCTTACCTACGCCACTTTCTACATGGGCCGCTACAACCTCAACGTAGCGTCCAAGACCATGATGGACATGTTCCACCTGAGCAAGGCCGAATTCGGCATGATCGCCACCGCCGGCTTCTGGACCTACGCGCTCTCCGTAATGTTCAACGGCCCGCTGGCCGACCGGATAGGCGGCAAGAAGGCCATCCTGATCGGCGCGCTGGGCGCATCGCTGCTCAACCTCGTAATAGGCCTGCTGTTCCTGAACGGCTGGAACACGAAGCTGATAGTCGGCATGTCGCTGCTGTACGCCGTTAACCAGTACTTTCAGTCCTTCGGCGCCCTCTCCGTGGTAAAAGTGAACGCCCCCTGGTTCCACGTCAAGGAGCGCGGCGTATTCGGCGGCATCTTCGGCATCATGATCTCCGGCGGCTACTTCCTGGCCATGACCGTCGGCGGCTGGATCATGTCGAATATGGCCTGGTATATGGTGTTCCTGATCCCGTCGGCCGCCATCTTCACCATGTTCCTGGTGGACCTGTACCTGGTGAAGGATACGCCGAAGCAGGCCGGCTTCGACAACTTCAACACCGGCGACGCCTCCTCCCACGAGAAGGATAAAGAAACGCCGCTGAAGCTGGGCGAGCTCGCCAACCGCATCTTTAAGAACCCGGTCATAGTTACGCTGGCCGTCTCGGAATTCTGCACCGGCTTCGTCAGGCAGGGCCTGCTGCTCTGGTTCGTGCCCTTCCTCAGCGAGGTGCACAAGATAGAGCACGGCGGCACGCTGTTCACGATCGCGACCTCCGGCATCACCGTCGGCGGGATCCTGGGCGGGATCATGTGCGGCTGGATGTCGGACAAGCTGTTCCAGTCCCGCCGCCCGCCCGTAGCCTTCATCTTCTACCTGATGCAGATCGTCTCCCTGTTCATCCTCGGCCAGACCCACAGCCCGGTGGTGGCGTCGTTCATGATAGGCGTCTCCTGCATGTGGATCTTCGGCGTGCACGGCATGCTCACCGGCACGGCCTCCATGGACTTCGGCGGGACCCGCGCGGCCTCCTCGGTGGCCGGCCTGCTCGACGGCGTGCAGTACCTGGCCTCCGGCCTCACCGGCTTCCTGATGGGCCACTACCTGGACAAATGGGGCTGGGGCTCCTGGACCTATATGATCATGCCCTTCTCGCTGTTCGGCGCGCTCCTGATGACGCGGCTCTGGAACGAGACCCCTCTCAAAAAGGCGGCCCCGGCGGAGGGGACTCCTGAAGAGCACCGCCCGCTTGCCGAAGACGAAGCTTAAAGTCCTGCGGGCGATAAAAAACCGCGGGCCTTCCCGCGGTTTTTTATTTGTTCAATTATCTTCAGGCGGGGCTGGCGTACCACCGCCGCCCTATCCAGAGCGATACGTTCACCAGTCCTATCAGCACCGGGACCTCGACCAGCGGCCCTATCACCGCCGCGAAAGCGGCGCCGTGGCCTATGCCGAAAGTGGCGATGGCGACCGCGATGGCCAGCTCGAAATTATTCGAGGCCGCGGTGAAGGAGAGCGTCGCGCTTTCCCCGTATGAGGCACCGGCCTTCTTGCTCATCCAGAAAGAGGCGAAGAACATCAGGGTGAAGTAGACCAGCAGTGGGACGGCCACCCGCACCACGTCGAAAGGCACCTGCACGATATTCTCCCCCTTTATGGAGAACATCACCACTATGGTAAACAGCAGGGCCACCAGCGTGACCGGGCTGATAGCGGGGATAAACCTGGCGCCGTACCACTCCCTTCCTTTGGCGGCTATCAGGCTGAAGCGCGTTATGAGCCCGGCGATGAAAGGTATCCCGAGGTAAATGAACACGCTCCTGGCTATTTCGCCCATGGTGATATTTACCACCGCCCCTTCCAGCCCGAGCCAGCGCGGCACCAGGGTAACGAAAAAATACGCGTAGACGGAAAAGAACAGCACCTGGAACACCGAGTTGAAAGCCACCAGCCCGGCGCAATATTCGCGGTCGCCCTTCGCCAGATCGTTCCAGACTATCACCATGGCTATGCAGCGCGCGAGGCCTATCATGATCAGGCCCACCATATATTCCGGCTTGTCCCTGAGGAAGATCACGGCCAGCGCCGTCATCAGCACCGGGCCCACCAGCCAGTTCTGCACCAGCGACAGCGCCAGCACTTTTTTGTTGGCGAAAACCCTGTGCATCTCCTCGTATTTCACCTTGGCCAATGGCGGGTACATCATCAGGATAAGGCCGATAGCTATGGGAATGGAAGTGGTCCCTACGCTCGAGGCGGCGTTGAACCGCGCTACCGCCGAAGGCCAAAGCCAGCCCAAAGCAACCCCGGCGCCCATGGCCAGGAAGATCCACAAAGTGAGATAGCGGTCAAGGAAAGAAAGTTTTTTTATTATACCTTCCATCTGTCCTCCACGAATTTCTTTATCTCGTCGCGAACCTTGCGGTAAGGCGCAAGGGCCTCTTCTTCGGTTTTAGCGCTTCTGGCGAGGAAAGGCGGGTCCTCGAAACTTTTATGAAGTTTCTCTGCCTTGCCGAACCACACAGGGCAGGCTTCGCGCGCCCTATCGCAGACCGTCACCACCAGGTCGAAGTGGATAGCCTTTAGTTCGTCGGCGTGCTTGGAGCGGTGCCCCGAAATATCGACGCCGGCCTCGGCCATCGCCTTAACAGCGCGCGGATCTACGGCCCCCGGCTTCGTTCCGGCAGAATAAGCTTCGATAACTCCGGGGAACAGCTTTTTAGCCCAGCCCTCGGCCATCTGGCTGCGGCAGGAATTACCCGTGCATAAAAAAAGAACCCTCATGCGGCCTCCAATCCGGTTCAGTGTTCGCAGCCGCAGCCGCCTTCGGGGCCGGGCAGGCCGGTCACCACTATCTCGCCGTTCTCGTCGCAGTCGATGACGGCTTTGGCCAGGTGAAGCTGGGCGTCCTTGTGCACATACAGTTTAAAGTCTTTCTTAACTACCTCCAGGTCGTCCTTCCCCGGCTTCTCGACAAGGTCCATGGCTACGCTGGGGCCGCAGCAGCCAGCCGCCATGAAAACGCGCAGGCAGGCGCCTTTTTTATGTTCCTTGATAATAGCCTTAAGTTTCTCTATCGCGGCGTCCTTTATTTCCATCGTAGTCTTCCTCCTGTTTATTTTAAAACGGCGGCTGTCAGCAGTTGCAGCCGACCACGCAGACGCCTTTGCGGCGCAGGGACATCCTTTTTTTGAGGCGGGCGATATCCCCCGCCACGGTCCCGCAGCAGGGCGCGGGGCTCACCAGGTTTCTGACGAATTTCCCCAAAGGCCCGGGAGCCGCGCGGAGCGCGTACATGGCCCAGCGGCCCTTTTTTTCTTTGGTTATAATGCCGGCGGCGCATAAGGCCCCCAGGCAGCGCGAAACATTGTACTGGCTCTCCCCCATGGCGTCCACCAGCTCGCAGACGCACAGGGGGCCTCCGGCGTAGGCCAGCAGCGCCGCGGCCCGCAGGCGTTTGGGCTCAGCCAGGGCCTTAAGGGCCCGTACTGAGTCTTTTATATCCCGGTCAGTTCCGCTCATATATGCTATTATATGCATATGTCGGCGCACTGTCAACCATAACGGCGCGGCCCGGAAACTTTGAACCAGCGGAGACCTTATGCAGCGCCAGCAGAAAGTATTAATGTCCTTCAGGACGGCGGCGGTTCCGGCCGCCGCCTTTGAGCCGGTCTCGTCCGATTACACGCCCGCCGACAGGCTCGCCGCCTGGAAAGCCCGCTGGGGGATCAACCGGATGGCTTACCGGATAAAGCCGGGCTTATACGCCCTTGGCAGCCCGTCCGAAGTTTCCCCCGTTCTCGCCAGCGCAAATTACAAGCTGAGCTTCGACGCCCTCCGGACGAATCTTGAAGGCTTCGGCGCCTGGCTGCTGGTGCTGGATACCAAGGGGATAAATGTCTGGTGCGCGGCAGGCAAAGGGACTTTCGGTACCCTGGAACTGGTGCGCTCCATCCAGGAAAGCGGGCTCGAGAAGCTGGTAAAACACCGCTCTATCACCCTGCCGCAGCTGGGCGCGCCCGGCGTCAGCGCCCACAGGGTAAAAGCTTATACGGGCTTCTCGGTTACCTACGGCCCGGTAAGGGCTGAAGACCTGCCTGAATACCTGCGGCCGGGTGGCAAGGCCACCGCTGAGATGCGCAGGGTCAGATTTGATTTTTTTGACAGGATAATTCTCGCCCCTGTGCAGCTCGTATATTTCGGTAAATATTTCATCCCGGCCGCCATACTGCTCTACCTGGCCGGCCTTAAAGCCGACGCCGCCTTGACCGCCGGGGCCCTGCTGGCCGGCTCCGTCCTGGTCCCGGCCCTGCTGCCCTGGCTGCCCGGCCGCGCTTTCGCCATAAAGAGCGCGGCGGCGGGTTTGGTGGCGATGGCTGTACTTGCCCCCTTCCTGGCCCTGGACGCCTACCAGCTGGGCGCGCGGCTGTTCATCTACGCGGCCGCCGCCTCCTTCGTCGGCCTGGATTTCACGGGAGCGTCCACCTACACCTCTTTGTCAGGGGTCAGGAAGGAAATGCGGTTCGCCATGCCCGCCCAGGCTCTGTCCGTTCTGGCGGGCTTGGCCGCCCTGGCAGCGAGAAGGTTCTTATGACCATGAAATACCTCCCCGGCGTCTCCACCCTTAAGCTGGATGCGGCCAAGTGCATAGGCTGCGGGATGTGCGTGAACGTCTGCCCCCATGCCGTGTTCAGGATAGAGAACCGCAAAGCCGTTATCACGGACTCGGACCTCTGCATGGAATGCGGCGCCTGCGCCGGGAACTGCCCGACGGAGGCCCTCTTCGTAAAAAAAGGCGTAGGCTGCGCCCAGGCGGTGCGCATGGGCTTCCTGCGGGGCACCGAACCGGACTGCGGCTGCGGCGACGATTCCTCCTGCTGTTAAAAAGGTGACACGCAACTTAATTTGCAAATAAGTTGGGTGTCACCTTTTCTTTAAATTATTCCGAAAATATATTTGAGCCCCAGGTAAACGCCGCAGGCTATGAAGATCCATGCCGTGGAAGGCCTGGCATAATGCCCGAACCTGCCGGCCAGGCTGGTGAGCGAGGCCATTTTTTTCAGGCCGAGGTCCAGCGCTATGGCCAGGCCTATGACCGGAAGCGCGGTTCCAAGGCCGAACAGGAGCGGCAGGAAAACCGGCGAGGAGTGCTTCGCGGACAAAGGGATGATGACGCCGAAATAGAGGGCGGCCGCGATGGGGCAGAAAGCCAGGGCGAAGGCAAAGCCCATCAGCCAAGATGAGAGCGCCCCCTTCCGGGCCTTGAATCTTGAAACATCGAAAATATTAAACCCCTCGAAGTCCCGCCCGAACAGCTCCAGCATGTACATGCCGGCCAGCACCAGGACGGGCGAAAGCGCCTGGCTGCCGTATTTCTGCATGAAGAAGGAGAAAGAGGGCGCGCTAAGAAGGCTTTTCACCAGCAGGTAGCCGATGAAGATATAAGCCGACGCCCGCCCGGCGGCGTAAAGGCCGCCGTAAGCCAGGACCGCCAGCCGGCGTGAACCCGAGTGTTTGGAGATGTATGAAAGCGCGGCTATATTAGTGGCGAGAGGACAGGGGCTTACCGAGGTAATAACCCCCGTCCAAAGGGCCGTCAGGGCCGCCGCCCAGAATTCAGCGCTCATTTTTCATCCAGCAGCTTACGCGTTTCTTCCGTGACGTAGTTCATGAAGACGGCTTTGTCGCCAAGAAGCTGCCATACTTTCTCGAGCTTCGTCCATTTCAGGGCCCTGTCTCCGGCGAACTTCTGCACCACCACCGACTTGGAATTGAGCTGGTAGTCGCGGACAAAATGCCCGCCGGGCTCCTCATCCATGTTCACGCCCTTAAAAACTATCTTCCAGCCTTTATAGCCGGAGGCGAGATCCGCTTCGACAGCGGCTTTCGTATAGGCCTCTATAGTTTTGCAGGAAGAACAGCGCGTATTGGTGTAGAAATAATAAACCACGGCAGTCTTGCCTTCGACCGCCTTAGTTTCAGGGACGGGCGCTGCCCCGGGCCCGGCGGGAGCCGCGGCGACGCTGACTCCGACAAAGGCGAAAAGCGCGAATCTGACCGCCTTTGACGCCCGTGAAGGCATGTTACTTAGCCTCCGTGATTATTTTTTTCAACTCTTCGTGCGAAGGGATGCGCGCGGAAAACTTCAGCACGCCGTTTATCGCCAGGGCAGGGGTCATCATGACTCCCATGTCCATTATTTTATTCATATCGTCCACCTTCTCTATCTCATACCCGGTACCCAGCTCTTTGGCCGCCGCCTCGGCCGCGGCATAGAGTTTGGCGCATTTAGGACAGCCCATGCCCAGTATTTGTATCTTTTTCATATCGGAACCCCTTTTATTTCATCAAAGAATTAAACAAGAAACCGGTAAATACGATGCCGGAGCCCACTATCCCGAAGAAGATCAACAGCAGCCTGACCTTCATTACGCGCCTGAGTATGAGGAACTCGGGAAGCGACAGCCCGGTTACGGACATCATGAACGCCAGGGTCGTCCCCAGCGCAACCCCCTTTTCGGTAAGCGCGCTGACCAGCGGGATAACCCCGGCGGCGTTTGAATAAAGCGGAATGCCGACGAGAGCGGCCAGCGGCACCGCGTACCACTTATCGGCGCCGGCCCAGCGCGCGAGGAAGTTCTCTGGCACGTAACCGTGTATCCAGGCGCCTATGCCTATGCCGATGAGCACGTAAGGCCACACGGTCCTGAGGATGTCCATGGTGTATTCCCTGGCGAAGGCGAAACGATCGGTCCACGGCATTTCCACACCGAAAGCGGCGTTCTGTATCCTTTTTGAAAGGTCGAACCCCTCCAGCAAATGCTCCAGGTTCAGCCTGCCTATTATCAGCCCGGAGAGCACCGCTATGGTAAAACCGCTGAGGGCGTAAAGCGCGGCTATCTTAAAGCCGAACATGCCGAACAGCATTATCAGCGCCACCTCGTTTATCATCGGCGAGGCTACCAGGAAGGAGAAAGTCACTCCCAGCGGAATGCCTGTCTGTATAAAGCCCAGGAAAAGCGGGATAGCGCTGCAGGTGCAGAAAGGAGTGATGATCCCAAGGCCCGCCGCCCACAAATGACTGGAAAACCTGCTTTTTTTAAGAATTATCTCCCTGATCCTGGACGGCGGCAAAAAGGTGCGGGTTATCGAAACGGCGAAGATAATACCGGCTAACAGGATAAATATCTTGACAGTGTCGAATATGAAAAAGTTTATGGATGACCCGGCCAGGGTCTCCCGGCCAAGGCTTAAAACGCCGTAGACCAGCCAATCGGCGAACAGCTGAACAGGTTTGAACATATTATTTCTTCAGCCCCGCTATACAATCGGCGAACTTCAGCACACAGGGACAGAGAAGGCGGTAATGCAGCCAGTTCCCCTCGCGGCGCGCGGCCACGAGCCCGGCTTTTTTAAGGACCAGGAGATGCTTCGAAACGGTGGAGATATCGTCGCCCACCAGGTCGCGAAGTTCGCAGACGCATGTTTCCTTCTTTTTAAGCGAATTAAGGATCAAAAGCCTGGTAGGATGCGCCATTGCCTTTATCACCACGACCTGGGCCGCGTAACTCTTTTTATGGTCCTGTTTCATACGATTCTATTTTGCCATTTAGCCAAATAGATGTCAAGAAAAAGGGGGCAGGCTACTTTTAAAGGAAACCGTTTTCCCGGGAAAATAAAGCACCCTGTCCCCTTTCTTTTTACGACCTGATCATTACCAGGGCCATCTTGAACTTTTTTACGGCTTTCAGGGCGTGGGGTTTGTTTGCGGGCATGATTATGAATTCCCCCGCTTTTACTTTATGCGGTTTGCCGGAGATGAGGATCTCGGCTTCGCCGTCGAGGATCTCCACCATCGCGTCGAACGGGGCGGTATGCTCGCTCAGGCCTTGCCCCTTGTCGAAGGAGAAGATCGTGACCGTGCCGGTCTTCTTCTGTAATATCGTGCGGCTGACCACGGCGCCGGTATCATAGGCCACCAGGTCCTTGGCCTTCAGCGCTTTCCCGATTAGTTCTTCCTGATTTTCAGTTTTCATGTTTTTTCCTCTCGTCCTAATTTAAAGTCTGCCTGAATCTTTTATAAGCCATACCGCCCGTGACCAGGGCCATCAGGCAGAGCGCGCCCAGATTGGTCCAGAAAACGTGGAGATCCCCGCCTTTCAGCATGATATTGCGGAAGATGCGGACGAAATACATAAGCGGGTCCAGGTAGGCGGCGGCAATGACGGCCCGGGGCATATTCTCTATCGGGTACATCACGCCGCTCATCAGTATCGACGGGAACAGGAACATGAAACCGCCGAGCATAGCCTGCTGCTGATTCCTGGAAACGGTGGAGATGAAGGTCCCGACGCTGACCGTGGTCACCACGAAAGCCAGCGCCGCCAGCCCGAGCTGCCAGAGCGGCCCGCGCACAGGCACGCCGAATATCAAATAGCCCGCGGCTACCACCAGCGCCGCGTCAAGAAGGCCAAGTATAACATAGGGAACCGTTTTGCCCAGCAGGACTTCTTTATTTGAAAGCGGGGCGGAGACTATAGTTTCGAAAGTCCCCATCTCGAGCTCGCGCGTCAGCGACATAGCGGTAAGGATTATGGTTATCAGGCAGACTAGCATGCCCATCACGCCCGGAACCAGGAACATAGAGGATTCCATAGCCGGATTATAGAGCACCCGCACGTCGAACTTTAGCGCCGGTTCCACTCGCGCGCCGTATTCTCTCGCGGCGGCGGCCGCTATGATATTCTTGGCGTAAGCTTCTACCGCCCTGGCCTTGCTCGCATTAGAGGCGTCCACGAGGAGCTGCATCTTACCGCCCCCACGCTCGGCGGAGCGCGCCAGGCCTTCGTCCGGGGCTATCAGCACCGCGTCTGCCCGGCCGGAGGCGATCAGCTCGAAAGGATCCTCTCCGGCCGCATACCCGGCTCTTGCGAACCAGCCGGAGGCGTAAAACCCTTCGGTAACGCGCTCGAACATCGCGTCGCCGGGCCGGGAAAAAGCGGCGAGCTTGATATTCTTTATCTCGGTAGAGAGGGCCAGGCCGAAAATGGTCATCTGCAGAACTGGCGCGCCGAACAACAGGGCGCGCATCCTGACGTCCCGCAGCGTCTGGACCAGCTCCTTCTTTATAAAAGCCCTCAGCGTCACGTTCATTATGGTTCCATATCCGTCTTGAATTTTTTAATGGCCAAAGCCAGCATCCCGAAGCTCAGCAGCCCCAAGGCCAGGAAAGGCACCGCGAGTTCCTGCAGGTTCGCTCCCTTCAGGGTAATACCGCGGGCCGCGGCCATGAACCACCTCGGCGGCAGCAGCATGGTCAGGTACTGGAAGAATTTCGGCATGCTCTCTACGGGAAAGATAAAGCCCGACAGGAGCATGGATGGCAGCAGCCCGCTCATCATCGAGAACTGCATCGCCACCTGCTGCTGGCGCGTCAGCACGGAGATCAAAAGCCCCTGCGAGAGCGCGGCCGTAACGAAAAGAAGGCAGGCCGCCAAGTAAAGGAAATGGCTGCCCTCGAAAGGGACGCCGAAAACGACCCGCGAAACGAGGTAGACGAAGAAGACGCCGGCCAGGACCAGCGCGCCGTACGGGGCCAGCTTGCCGATTATTATCTCCAGCGGCCGCACTGGCGTAGAGAGCAGAAGCTCCATCGAGCCGTTCTCCCACTCGCGGGCGACAGTGAGCGCCGTGAGTAAAATTGCAAGCAGCCCTATGATTATCGCGGCCAGGCCCGGCACGGTGAACCAGCGGCTGTTCAGCTCCGGGTTATAAAGGAAGCGGGTCTCCGCCGAGATCGGCTCGCGCACGGGCGCGCCGGTCAGTTTGCGCTGCGCCGCGCGCTGCACCCCGGGCAGATAACCCATCACCGCGGCCGCTTTGGAATTATCGCTGCCGTCCATTACGAACTGCGCTTCCACCTGGCTGCCGCCCTGTATCTTCTTTGAAAAGCCCGGCTCTATAAAAAGCGCCGCGGCCGCGCGCCCGGAGTCCAGCATGGCCACTGGCCCCAGGCCCGGGGCCGGGTCCACAAGGTGGAAATAACCCGACGACAGGAAGATCTCTTTAAGCCTTCGCGCAGAGGGGCCGTTATCCCTGTCCGAGACGGCGAGTTTGATTTCCCTGACCTCGAAGTCTATGGCATAGCCGAAGAAAGATACCAGCAGCACCGGCAGGCCGAGGGCGATGGCCAGGGTAAAAGGGTCGCGCAGGATATGCATGACCTCTTTGCGGGCTATCGAATAAGCACGGTGGATATTGAAGCCTTTCATCTCTCGGCCCCCTCTACCAGCCTGATAAAAACATCTTCGAGAGAAGGTTTGATAAGAGCGTGCGCGGCTGAGGGCGGCAGGGCGGAGAAAGCCGCGTCCATAGCCGCGCGGTCACTGAAGGCCGCGTGCCAGCGCATGCCCTGCGGAGAAAGCTCGAGCAGACCCCGCGCCTTTTCAAGACCGGAGATAAAAGAAGAAGCGTCCTCCCCTTTGAAATCGAGCTCGGCCATCGGGCCCGGGAAAGCGGACTTCTTTAATTCTTCCGGCGAGCCCAGGGCTATCAGCTTGCCGGTGCGCATAAGAGCTATCCGGCCGCACTGCTCGGCCTCGTCCATATAGTGCGTGGTGACTATCACTGTCTTGCCCAGGCCGGTGATCCTGCGGATCAGCGCCCAGAACCGCGCACGGGAGGCCGGCGCCACTCCGGAAGTCGGCTCGTCGAGGAAAACTATCTCCGGGTCATGCAGCATGGCGGCGGCCAGGGCCAGTTCCTGTTTTATGCCGCCCGGCAGGGAGGCCACCATTGAAGTAAGCGGTTTGTCGAAAGCGATGAGCTCGAAAAGTTCCTTCCTGCGCTTTTTAGCGTAGGCCGGCTCCAGCTTGCGGAGCCCGGCGGCAAAATCAAGGTTCTCACCCACTGTCAGGTCATTATAGAGCGTGAACTTCTGGGACATATAGCCCACTATTTTCTTGATGCCCTGCCCGCCGTCCCCGAAACCCAGGCCGCCGACCAGGGCGGAGCCGGAAGTCGGAACGAGAAGGCCGCAGAGCATGCGGATAGTGGTGGTCTTCCCGGCGCCGTTGGCGCCGAGAAAGCCGAAGATCTCCCCCCGTTTGACGGAAAATGAGACATTGTCCACGGCGGTAAAGTCGCCGAACTTTATAGAGAGGCCTTTAACCTCGAGAGCGGGGCCGGCGGTCATTTAGACGCCCCTTTTTTTATAAATATTTCCTCGAAATTAGCCGCGCCGGTATCTTTGAGCACCGCCCGCGGTTCGCCGGAAGCCAGCAGCCGCCCCGAATCGAGCAGGTGCACCCTGGAACAGCGCTCGGCCTCGTCCATATAGGCCGTGGAAACTATGATAAGGATCTTATCGGCGGCCAGGCTGTAGAGAAGCTCCCAGAATTCCCTGCGGCTTATCGGGTCCACGCCGTTAGTGGGCTCGTCGAGCAGCAGCACCGAGGGAGACTGCAGCAGCGCGCACATAAGGCCGAGCTTTTTATACATCCCCCCTGAAAGCTGTCCGGCGCGGCGGTCCCGGAATTTAGCGAGCCTGGTTATTTCAAGGAGCTCTGCCGAGCGCCTGGCATAGACCGCCGGGTCCAGCCTGTAAAGTTCCCGGAAGAACTCAAGATGTTCGTCGATGGAAAGGTCGGGATAGAGGCTGGCCTGCTGCGGCATATAAGCGAGGCTCGGCCGAAGTTCGGCGAACGCGGCCGGCTTGCCGTCGCTGAAATAATGGATATTTCCTGAGGACGGCTTGAGCAGCCCGGCCAGAAGGCGCATGGTCGTGGTCTTGCCCGCCCCGTCTGAACCGATCAGCCCGTGGAGCAGCCCGGCGGAAAAGTCAAAAGAGACGTCCGCCAGGGCCTGTGTCCTGCCGAATGATTTCTTTAGCTCCTCGGTGCGTATAGAAAAGTTGCCCATAGACTCGCGAACCGCAGTTTTACTCCGGCAGTTTGATCTCTATCGTCATGCCCGGCTTAAGTGTTTCGTCCGGATTGGGGAAGCTGACCTTCACCGCGAAGACCAGCCTGGTGCGCTCTTTGCGCGTCTGCACGTTCTTGGGCGTGAACTCGGCCTCCGAGTAGATCACCGAGATCCGGCCGGAGAATTCTTTATCCCCCGCCTCGGGCAGGAAACCCTTCACTTCCATTCCCTGCCGGAGCTTCGCCAGCATATCGTTGGGGACATAAATGTAGGCCCAGACCTCGGAGAGGTCGGCCACCGTGGCCAGCTTGGTTCCGGGGCCCACCAGCTCGCCTTTTTCCCTGTAGGAATAAAGCAGGCGCCCGTTGACCGGGGACTTTACCGAGCACCAGTCCACCTTCAGCGCCGAATCGTCGCGCTTGTATTTAAGCCGGTCATAATTCTCTTTCGAGAGCGAGCCGCCTTTATAAAGTTCTTCGGCGCGCTTGAAATCCTCCGAGGCTATGCCGGCGGCCAGCCGCAGGTCGCCGCAGTCTATCGAGGTCAGAACCGCGCCCAGTTTCACAGGGTCGCCTTCCCGCGCCCCGTAGGACTCTATCACGCCTGAAATACGGGCGGAGAGATCCGTCTCGGTGGCTTCGATAGTCCCGCTGTAGCGAAAGTCGCGCGCGCTTCTGACTTTAAAGAAAATAACCGAGCCGATTATAATCAGCAATACCAGTGGAATGATCTTTTTTTTCATGTTATTTTACGCTCCCGTTCAGGCTGTCCAGCACCGCAAGCCTTAGAAGTATCTCAGCATTGGCCGAGGCGGCCAGGGTTTTCGCCTGCAGCTGCTTCAGATTGGCGCTTTCAACGTCGAGCCAGGTCCCGCCGCCGGCTTTGTAGACTTCATAAGCCAGCCTCGCGGCCTCGTCGGCGTCGTCCACCGCGTCGATATTTATGGCCTGCTCCGCCAGAAGCGCGTTATAGGCGTCCAGCGACTTTTTATAATCTTTGTCGGCGAGCAGGACGGCCTCGCTCTTTTTTTCGGCTGCGGCTTCGGCGTTAAGCTCGCTCTCGCGCTGTTTCTCCGAAGAGCGCCCGCTTTCGAACAGCGGCAGGTTCAGGGACAGGGAAGCCGAGTTCTGGACGAAAGAATAAAGATTCGGCCCGTTAGGGTAGTCAAGCGAGCTCCGCGCGCCCAGCGTCAAGCGCGGCAGCCTCTCTGCCTTGTAGCCCGCCGCGAAAGCCCTTTGTGCCTGGGCCGAATTCTCCGCGGCCCTTACCGAAGGCAGCCCCTTCTCCAGGCCGCCGGCAGCCGCCGGCAGCAGGCGGCTCAGGATCTCCGTATAGGGTTCGGCCTTTATGAACAGCTGCGCCTCCGGCCCGTCGCCATAATCGCGCCCGGCCAGGCGCGTATCCAGCGGCAGGGAAGCCCCTTCCGGCAGGTCCAGCCCGGTGATGAAGCCGAATTCCCTCAGCTCCGCCGACAGTTCGGCCCTGGCCCGCAGGAAATCCCGGCGGCGGGACAGGGTTTCCTGCCGGGCGCGGATCTCGTCCAGGCGGCTGCGCGCCCCGGCTTTGGCCCCTAGCGAGATATCTTTTAGCTGGCTCAATGAAAGCTGCAGGTTCTCTCCGATCAGGTAAACGCGCTCGAGGGCCAGCTGGAGCTGAAAGTAGGCTATGCGCGCCCTTAGCACGGCCTGCCTGCGTATGTTTTCGGCCTCGGCTGAGCGCGCCGCGGCCGTTCTCAGGACGGCGTCCCGGTTGTTCTTAAGCACTCCCCCGTCGAAAAAAGTCCAGTAAGCCGACGGGCCGAGAGTGTAATTCCAGTTGTCTCCGAGCGGCCTGTTTCCGCCGAGAGCCTTCGGCATGGCTATAGCGGGGACCGTCTCGTTATAGCGCAGGCTGCCTTCAAGGCTGAAGCGCGGATAGAGAGGAGAATCCGCCGCCCGCGCCGCCGCCGCCGCTGCCTCTGCCGAAAATTTCGCTCCCCGGTACTGGTTCGAGACCGCCAGGGCGCTTTCTTCCGCCGCGCGGAGAGTAAGGGACAGCTCGGCCCCGCTTACCGGCGCGGCTAATATAAAGAAAATAAAAAAATATCTCATAGCCCGATCCCCCTAACGGCTATCTCCGCCCTTTCGTTTATGCCGGAATCGGAGAACAGCTCCTCGCGGACGTCGGCTAGAGGAAGGCCATGCAGGACTTTAACCCCGTTCCGTTCAAAAACCCCGCTCACCAGCATAGGGAAAACCATCACCGACAACATGGAGGAAATAATAAAAGGTATGGAATGGTCCCTCACGGAGCTCAGCGAGCGGCATTCGGCGGCTAGCGCGGCTATCTGTTGAACATGCTCTGTAAAATTCCCCCTGACGAAAGCGAAAGCCTCTTTTTTTCCGTGCGCAAGATCGGCGAAGATCATCGGCGCCACGCTCCGCACGCTCCGCGCAAATTTCCCCACCTCCACCAGCGCGTTCTTGAGCCTTTCGCGCGGCGTCCCCGCCACCGCCACCCCCGCCTTGAAACTTAGCATAAATTCCGCGTACATTTCCTTAAGCACCTCCTTAAGGAAATCTTCCTTCGAACCGAAATAATAATGGAACATCCCGGTATTAACCCCCGCCACGCGGCAAGCCTCGCGCACGGTCAACCCCGTAATCCCCTTCTCCTGCAGCAGCTTCCTGCCCGCAACCTTAAGCTTCAAATCCGTTCCCGAAGGCGGTCTAGCCATACTGTCCTCCATTGTTATACTGCCGTATAATTATACATCCGTATAATCAATAAGTCAAGGGCTGTGAAATACGAGTTGTCGGCCTGCATGGGGGGCAGGGTTAGCAAAACCCTCTCGGAGGCCGAGGCTTGCGTAAGCGCCGAGGCCGAGAGCGGGAGTTGCGAGCACGGTGTGCGAGACAACGTTTTTGCGTTCCTGCCCCCCATGCAGGCCTCTGCAAGACGCGCAGGCGCAAAAAAAACCGCCCCCCTTTTCAGGAGGGCGGTTTGAAACCTTTTAAAGGTTAATTACCACTTGTCGCCGTAGCCGCCGCCGCC
>JAVHPG010000041.1:0-3626 GCA_036170455.1 Elusimicrobiales bacterium | reverse complement strand
CCTGGGTGACGCCGTAGAGGTCGCGCAGGTGGTCGCCAACCCCGGCAGCCCCGTTTTTAAAACAGCCGAAGAAGCCAAAAGCGAATACGTCCTGCGCGTAACCGGTAAAGTAGCCCTGCGCCCCGGCGCCAACGCCAATAAGAACATGCCCACCGGGGAAATAGAGATAGAAGCCTCCGAAATAACCGTCCTCAACCCCTCCCAGCCCCTCCCGTTCGAACTCGGCGAACACGCAGGAGTCTCAGAAGAGACCCGCCTTAAATACCGCTTCCTCGACCTCCGGAGGCCCCGGATGGCGAAGAACATGGTTCTGCGCAGCCGCCTCTCCCAGGTGGTCCGCAACTACCTCTACGGCCTGGATTTCAACGAGATAGAAACCCCGCTGCTCACCCGGTCCACCCCCGAAGGAGCGCGCGACTTCGTGGTGCCCTCCCGCAACAACCCCGGCGAGTTCTACGCCCTGCCCCAGTCCCCGCAGCAGTTCAAACAGGTCCTGATGATGTCCGGCATGGACCGCTACTTCCAGCTCGCCCGCAATTTCCGTGACGAAGAGCTGCGCTCCGACCGCCAGCCCGAGCATACCCAGATCGACCTCGAGATGTCCTTCGTCGACGAGCAGGACATCGCCCGCGTCGTGGAAGGCATGATGAAGGCCGTCTTCGCCTCCCTGGGCGAGGAAGTCTCCGCCCCTTTTCCCGAGATGGAGTACTCCGACGTGATGCTTAAATACGGCTCCGACAAGCCTGACCTCCGCTACGGCCTCGAGATCAAGGACTGCTCGGAGATCTTCAAAACCTCCGGCTTCAAGGTTTTCTCCGAGGCCCTCGCCGGGGGCGGCGTGGTGCGCGCGATAAAAGGCGAAAAAGCCGCCGCCTTCAGCCGCAAAGACATGGATAACCTGACGGACCTGGTCAAAGCCCGCGGAGCCAAGGGCCTGGTCTGGCTCCGCTTCAAAGAAGGCAAATTCGAATCCCCGGCCCTCAAGTTCATGACGGAGCCCGAGCTCGCGGCGCTCAAAGACCTGCTCGCCGTGAACGAGGGCGACGCGGTCTTCATAGCCGCGGACAAAGCCGCGGTGGCAGCGCCCTGCCTCGGCGCGCTCCGCACCGAACTCATCTCCCGCCTTAAGCCGGCGCAGGAGAAAAAGCGGGCCTTCCTCTGGGTCCGGCATTTCCCGCTCCTGGAGAAAGACCCCGAGAGCCCCAACTGGACCTTCACGCACAACCCTTTCACCGCCCCGCTGCCCGGCGAGGAGGGCAAGCTCGACACCGATCCCGGCAACGTGCTCTCCTGCCAGTACGACCTGGTGCTCAACGGCGTGGAGCTGGGCTCCGGCTCGGTCCGCAACCACAGCCGGGCCATGCAGGAAAAGATCTTCGGCCTGATGGGCTACGACAAAGAACAGGTGCAGCGCCGCTTCGGCATGATAGTCAACTCCCTGGACCTGGGCGCGCCCCCGCACGGCGGCATAGGCATCGGCTACGACAGGCTGGTAGGCCTCATCTGCGGGACGGACTCTATCAGGGACGTCATAGCTTTCCCCAAGACCACCAGCGGGGCCTGCCTCATGAGCGACGCCCCGTCAATTATCGACGAGAAGCAGCTGAAAGAGCTGCATCTTAAAATTACGGATTAATGGCCCTCCCGAAATGGATAGTGGACGAGGTTCGCCGCAACAAGGCGGACCTGCGCGGCTCCGCGGCCGCCGGCACCGCCGGCGAGCTGGCGAAGCGCGCCCTGCACACCGTCTGCGACGAAGCCCGCTGCCCCAATAAAGGCCGCTGCTTTTCAGAAGGGGAAGCCACTTTCCTGATACTGGGGGACATCTGCACGCGCCGTTGCGGCTTCTGCGCCGTAAAGAAAGCCGCCCCGCTTCCCCCGGACGAGGGAGAGCCGCGCCGCGCGGCCGAGCTCTGTCAAAAATGGGGGCTGAAGTACGTTGTTTTCACCTCTCCTACCCGCGACGACCTCCCCGACGGCGGAGCCGCCCATTTCGCCGAGACCAACCGCCTTATAAAAGAACTTTCTCCCGGCATAAGGACGGAGCCGCTTATCCCCGACTTCCGAGGTGACATAAAAGCGCTGGAAACAGTCCTGAGCTCAGGCCCTGACGTACTCGGGCACAACCTCGAGATGGTCTCCGGCCTCTACGCCGGCGCCCGCGCCGGAGCCGATTACGGGCGTTCCCTGGGCGTGCTGGCCAATTCAAAGAAACTCAGGCCGGACATCCTCACCAAGTCCGGCATTATGCTTGGGCTGGGCGAGAAGCCGGAGGAACTGCAGCGGGCCCTCGAGGACCTGGCCGCCCAGGGCTGCGACCTGCTGACGCTAGGGCAGTACCTCGCGCCTTCGAAAAATCACCGCCCTGTCGAAAAATACTATACCGAAGAGGAATTCGCCAGATGGGGGGAAAAGGCCAGGGCGGCGGGGTTTAAAGCCGTGCTTTCAGGCCCGCTGGTACGGAGCTCGTACCGGGCAAGCAGGCTTTACGCTGAAGCCGCCGCAAAGCCGCGCTAAGACACCTGATGGACAACTTTCAAAAAGACAAAGAAGCCCTCTCCTGGCTTACCCGCGCCTGGGACGACTATGCGGGGAACCTCCCGCTGCTGCTCCCGGTGCTTCTGTTCCAGGCCGCTCTTGCCGCCGGAACCTTCTACCTTATAAAGCGCTTCCACTCGCTCCTGCCCGCTATGCCCTATATGCTTTTCGTGCTGACGCCCGTCGCCACCGGGGCGAACCTGCTCTACATCAAGATAGCCAGGGGCGGCGGCGCGCGCTTCACGGACCTGTTCAGCGCCTTCCCGGTCTATCACCGCGCGATCGCGGTAAGTATCGTCCTCGGCTTTGTAACCATGGGCGGCGCGCTTCTCCTGATAGTGCCGGGCATAGTGCTATACCTGGCCTACTGCTTCAGCGAATACGCCGTAGTCGATCGCCGGACCGGGATAAAAGAATCTTTCGCGCTCAGCGCGGCGATCACGGAAGGCTGGAAGAGCCGCCTCCTGGTTCTTTTCAGCCTTATAGTGCTTATAAACATTTTTGTTCCCGATATCTATCTCGTCACCGGGCCGTTGAGAACTCCCTCCGCCAGCCTCGATCTTAAGCCCTGGACCATCGCGGCGGCGGCGCTCAAGACCCTGGTTTTCCTGCCCTGGCTGTGCCTGGCTATGGCCCGCGCCTATAATTTCCTGCTGCTTCCGCCCACCCCCGAACCCGCGCAGGAAGAGGTCCCGGTTGACTAAAGTCATAGGTATTACGGCCCTTAATCCGCCGGACCTTTAGCCCTTTAATAAGCCGGGAGTAAAAGCTAAACTTATATTGTAGCCAAGGTTAACAGGAGGAATACTGAATGAAAAGATTAGCCCTTATAGCAGCCGCCATGTTGAGCGCCTCGGCGATCAGCGCGGCGGAACTTAATACCATTTCCGCCGGGGACATAAAGATCTCCAGGCTGGACATCCCCGCCCCTGTTCTCCAGGTAAGCGACGCCGAAAAATGCAATTTCGTGACCGGCGAGATAAAAGACCTGCACCTGCTCGCCCAGGCCTCCAAGAACGCGCTTTTCACCTACGCCGACACCGAGGCCCAGTTCAAAGAATTCACGGACAAGTGGACCCCCATCCTTA
>JAVHPG010000040.1:0-3635 GCA_036170455.1 Elusimicrobiales bacterium | reverse complement strand
ACCATTCCTAGCAAGTCAAAACTGTATAGAATAAACGCACCAGCTTTCGCTGCACTCGGCTTTTCGCGCGCGCATATCCAGGTCGCTGTTCAATTTGCTCATGCGGCTGTCCAACGCCATCTTCTCTATCTTCAGCTTCCGCTCCACGAGGTCGAGCCGCTTCAACTCGAGGTCTATGCCGCTCTTCTCTTTGCTGTCGGCCAGCAGGTCGGAGCGCTGCTGCTCGGCGCCGAGGTCGTTGGCCGCTTTGAGCTTGGCTATCTGCAGGGCCAGGTCGGCCATCAGTTTCTTGTTCTTTTCATCCGCCAGCCTGTTCTCCAGGGTCAGTTTCGACAGTTCGTCGCCCTGGGCGGAGGTTAAGGCCCTGGCCTGCTCGGCGGAAAGCTTGTTCTGGGAGGCTAGCTTCTGGTATTCGGTCTCGAGTTTGGCTATTTCTACTTTGCGCTTTTCCTCGGCCAGTTTGTTCTCCGAGGCTGTGCGGGCCAGCTCGGCCTCCAGCTCGGCTGTTTTTGCCTTCTGTCTCTGGAGGTCAAGTTCGTATTGGGCCCTAAGTTCTTCTTTGTCGGCGTTTACCTGCTGAAGTTTTTTCTTCAGCCGCTGGTCGGCTATCTGGTTCTCCGCTGTAAGCTTAGCGAGCTCGGTCTGTTCGGGGGAGGGTGTCGGCGCGGGCTGAACCGTGACTTTGGCGGAAATCTGTTCTGGCGCGGCCGCGGGCTGAGCTGCTGCTTTAGCGGAAGCCGGTTCCTGCGCGGCTGCCGGCAGGGCCGGGGCGCAGCAGAGCAGCGCGGCGGCTAAAATAAGATGTTTAGCGTTCATTATATTAAACCTCCGTATTTTTACGTACCGGTAAATCATAACGGTTGTCGGTCCCTCTGTCAATAAAAACCTCCTCCCGCGGGGCGCGCGCTATTTATCAGCGCGTTTAAAAGTAGTTTAATATGGGTACTATGCTTAAAAGACTCGTTGAAGCCGTCATAGGCTCTAAAAGCTTGCGCTCCATGAAGACCATCCAGCCCCTGGTCGACCAGATTAACGCGCTTGAAGATGAAATTTCGAAGCTTTCCGACCCCGAACTGCGGGCCAAGACCGACGAATTCAAGGGGAGGCTCGCCAAGGGCGAAACCCTCGACGACCTGCTGCCGGAAGCCTTCGCCTGCGTGCGCGAAGCTTCCAAGCGCGTGCTGAAGATGCGCCACTACGACGTGCAGCTGATCGGCGGCATCGTGCTGCACCGCGGCAAGATCGCCGAGATGCGCACCGGCGAAGGCAAAACGCTGGTCTCCACCCTGCCCGCCTACCTGAACGCCCTTACCGGCAAGGGCGTACACGTGGTCACCGTCAACGACTATCTCGCCAAGCGCGACAGCCAGTGGATGGGCCCGGTGCACGAATTCCTCGGCCTCACCGTCGGCTCCGTGCAGCACGACATGAAGAACGAAGAGCGCCGCGAGATGTACAACCGCGACATCACCTATATCACCAATAACGAGGTCGGCTTCGACTATCTGCGCGACAATATGGTGATGGAGAAGGACGAGCGCGTGATGCGCAACCGCAATTACGCCATCATCGACGAGGTGGACTCGATCCTGGTGGACGAGGCCCGCACCCCGCTCATCATCTCCGGCCCCGCCGAGGAATCCACCGACAAGTATTACATCGTCAACCGCGTCATCCCGCTGCTGACCCCCCGCTTCATCACCGAGAAAGAGGAGATAGAGGCCAAGCGCGACGGCGTGGACCTGGGCAAGGGCTTCGACGCGGTGATAGACGAAAAAAGCCACACCGCCACCCTCACCGAGGAGGGCGTGCACAAAGCCGAGAAGATCCTGGGCGTGGGCAATATTTACGACGACGTCAATTCCGAATGGTCCCACCATCTCACCCAGGGCCTGCGCGCCCACCACCTCTTCAAGAAAGACGTGGAATACGTGGTGAAAGAGGGCGAGATCATGATAGTGGACGAGTTCACCGGCCGCCTGATGCCGGGCCGCCGCTGGTCGGACGGCCTGCACCAGGCAATCGAGGCCAAGGAGAACCTCCGTATTAAAGAGGAAAACCAGACCCTGGCGACCATCACTTTCCAGAACTACTTCAAGCTTTACAATAAGCTGTCCGGCATGACCGGCACCGCCATGACCGAGGCGGACGAGTTCTGGGAGATCTACCACCTGGAAGTGGTGGAGATCCCGCCGAACCGCCCCCTGGTCCGCAAGGATTCCCCCGACCGCATCTACCGCACCGAGCGCGAGAAGAATAACGCGATAGTGGCGGAGATAGAAGAACGCTGGCGCAAGGGCCAGCCCATGCTGGTGGGTACGCGCTCCATCGAGAAGTCGGAGAAGTTCGCCACTATGCTGCGCACCAAGGGGATCCCCCACCAGGTGCTGAACGCGAAGTACCACGAGATGGAAGCGCAGATCATCGCCCAGGCCGGCCGCAAGGGGCAGATAACCATAGCCACGAATATGGCCGGCCGCGGCACCGACATCGTGCTGGGCGGCAACCCTCCGCTGCCGGAAGAGCATGAATATGTCAGCGGCACCGGCGGCCTGTGCGTGATGGGCACCGAGCGCCACGAGAGCCGCCGCATCGACAACCAGCTGCGCGGCCGCTGCGCTCGCCAGGGCGACCCCGGCTCTTCCGTTTTCTACGTCTCCCTGGAGGACGAGCTGATGCGCCTGTTCGGCTCCGAGCGCATCTCCATGATCATGGAGAAGCTCGGGATGGAGGAGGGCGAGGTCATCGAGTCCGCGCTGGTCAGCCGCCAGATAGAGGGCGCGCAGAAGCGCGTCGAGGGCATGAACTTCGACGCCCGCAAGCAGCTGCTGGATTACGACAACGTTATGAACAAGCAGCGCCTGGCGGTCTACGAGCTGCGCAACGCGGTGCTGGACGGGGTCGGCGTGCCGGAGCGCGTGAAGAGCATGATCCACGAGGCGGTGGAGGAGCAGCTGGACCTTAACGCGCCGCAGGACCAGGCTTCGCAGCTGTGGAACATGGAGGCGCTGAATATTTTCCTGAAGAAGACCGCGGGCTTCGACCTGACCTATACGGCCGACGAGGTGCACGGGCTTACGCGCCCCGCTCTTTACGACGAGGCGATGAAGCGGGTGGACGCGGCCTACGCGGCGCGCTTCGAGGCTTTCGCGGAGCGGAACGTGGATTTCGCGGAGCTGCAGCGGGTGCTGCTTCTGCAGATCATGGACCATATCTGGAAGAACCACCTCTTCGAGCTGGACCACCTGAAGAAGGGCGTGGGCCTGCGCGCTTACGGGCAGAAGGACCCGCTGATCGAGTACCAGAAAGAGTCCTACTCCCTGTTCGAATCCATGCTGGGGCGCGTGCGCGACCAGATGGTGGAATATGTTTTCCGCATCCAGCTGCCCCCGCGCCCGGTGGCGCGGCCGGCGGTGACCGAGGTTTCTTCCGAGGAAGAGCGGCCCCGGCCCCAGGGCCCGGCGCCGAAGCCGGCCAATAAATTCATAGATTCCAAGACGGGGCGCAATGATCCCTGCCCTTGCGGGTCCGGGAAAAAATACAAGAAGTGCCATGGAGTGAACGGGTAGCCTGACGAGGGGCCGGAACGCAAAAACGTTGTCGCGCACACCGTGCGCGCGCCTCCCGCTCTCGGC
>JAVHPG010000039.1:0-3647 GCA_036170455.1 Elusimicrobiales bacterium | reverse complement strand
GGCCCATGCCCAGGAAGCCGAAGGCTACCAGGCCGAAGGCGAAGATAGCGGGAGACATCATCAGCATCTCCAGGCCGTGGCTAGACACCATATAGGCCGTGCCCATCAGGGCGATGATAGCCATGCCCATCCAGTAAGCGCTGAAGTTGCCGGCCACCAGGCCCGACAGTATATTAAGGGAAGCGCCGCCCTCCTCGGAAGCGGTCACCACCTCGCGCACATGGCCGGAGTTGGTGGAGGTGAAGGCCTTAACCAGCTCGGGGATCAGCGCGCCCGCGATAGTGCCGCAGGTGATGATGGTGGAAAGCTTCCACCACAGCGTGCCGTCGCCCAGCTCCGGGATCAGCATTTTGCTGAGCAGGTAGGTCATCGCTATAGAAACGAACGAGGTCAGCCAGACCAGCATGGTCAGCGGGTGTTCGAAGTTGAATTTCTTCGAGGTCCCGTACATGGAGTAAGAGATCATCCCGTTGACGTAGTAGGAGAAAGCGCTGGTCACGATCATGCCGATGCGCATCACGAAGATCCAGACCAGGAGCTTTATCTGGTCCTGGGGATTCGCGACGGCGAGCAGGATGAAGGTTATCAGGGCCACGCCCGTCACGCCGTAGGTCTCGAAACCGTCGGCCGTGGGGCCCACGGAGTCTCCGGCATTGTCGCCGGTGCAGTCCGCGATCACGCCGGGGTTCCTGACGTCGTCTTCCTTGATCTTGAACACGATCTTCATCAGGTCGGAGCCTATGTCGGCTATTTTCGTGAAGATGCCGCCGGCGATACGGAGCGCCGCGGCGCCCAGCGACTCGCCGATGGCGAAGCCGATGAAGCAGGGGCCGGCGTAGTCGCCCGGCACGAAGAGGAGGATAAAGAGCATCATTACGAGTTCGACGCTGATAAGCAGCATGCCGATGGACATGCCGGCCTTGAGCGGGATATCCATCGTCGCGTAAGGCAGCCCTTTAAGGCCCGCAAAAGCCGTGCGGGAATTGGCGTAAGTGTTAATCCTTATGCCGAACCAGGCCACCGAGTAGGAGCCCAAAATGCCGACCACGGAGAACAGCACGATTATCGCAACCTTCATGGCGTCCATCTCGCGGCTGAAGTACCAGACCATGATGGAGGCGATGAAGACCCAGAGAATGGCTATGAATTTGCCCTGGGTGATAAGGTAAGTCTTGCAGGTTTCGTAGATAAGCTCTGAAATTTCTTTCATCGACTTATGCACGGGGAGGCTTGAGATCTGCATCGACTGCCAGAGGCCGAAGAAGACGCCCAGTACGCAGATCACAAGCCCGCCGAGCAGGAGGTTGTGACCGGAGATGCCCATGAACAGCACGCTGCCCAGGTCGGGCATTTGCAGCTCGGCTTCGCTGGCGAACGCGGGAGCGGAAGCCATCAACAGAGCCGCTGAAGCGGCGAGAGTCTTAAGTTTTCGCATTGTTTCTCCTGTATTTTTAGCTTTTTGACTTTAAAAAGCCCGCCGGTTTTCCGGCGGGCTTTTGTTGGTTTTAGGCTTTCTGATCCACGGCGACGGCTACCCCGGCGCCCATGGTGGAGGCGATGAACACCGACTCCATGTACACGCCCTTCGAAGAGGACGGCTTTACTTTAAGAACCGCGTCTATCACGGACTGGACGTTCGCTATCAGCTTCTCGTCCGGGAACGACACCTTCCCGGCCACGGCGTGCACTATGCCCTGGGGGTCGGCTTTGAACTCGATGCGGCCGGCTTTCAGCTCTTTCACGGTCTTGGCCACTTCGAAAGTGACGGTGCCGCTCTTGGGGTTAGGCATCAGGCCCTTGGGACCCAGCGTCTTGCCCAGCTTGGCGGCGTCTTTCATCATATCGGGGGTGACGACGAGGATGTCGAAATCCAGGAAACCGCCGAAGATCTTTTCGATCAGCTCGGTTCCGCCGCAAATATCCGCGCCGGCGGCCTGGGCTTCTTTCTCTTTCTCGCCCTTGGCGATGACGGCGATCTTCTTGGTCTTGCCGGTGCCGTGCGGGAGGCTGACGGTGCTGCGCACCTGCTGGTCGCTCTGTTTCACGTCGATCCCCAGCTTGAAGTGGACTTCAAGGGTCTCGTCGAACTTGGCGGTCGCGGTCTTCTTGACCAGCGCCACCGCTTCCTTAAGGGTGTACCTCTTCTCGAGGTCCAGGCCTTTCTTCAGGTTATCTATTCTTTTTCCCATTTTGTTTTCTCCTTGTTATTTCCGGGGCTTTCGCCCCCGAGGTTCATGCGCGGAAAGGTTCCGCTTCCTCGTTTACCGGATCGAGGATCAAGAATCATGGATCTTTCGACCCCCGATTCCCGACCTGCGATTCAAGATTTTTAGCCGATGATGTCCACGCCCATGCTGCGGGCGGTGCCTTTCACCATTTCCATGGCCTTCTTAACGTCCTTGGTATTGAGGTCCACAAGCTTTATCTTGGCGACTTCTTCAACCTGCTTCAGCGTGAGCTTGCCCACTTTGTCCTTATTGGGCACGCCCGAGCCCTTGGCGAGGCCGGCGGCTTTCTTTATAAGAGCGGCCATAGGGGGCATCTTGGTGATGAAGGTGAAAGTGCGGTCTTCGTAAACGGTGAGGACCACGGGTATCGGTACGCCCTGCTCCAGCTTGCGGGTCTTTTCATTGAACTGTTTGCAGAAGTCCATGATGTTGACGCCGTGCTGGCCGAGCGCGGGACCCACGGGGGGCGCGGGATTGGCGGCGCCGGCCGGGATCTGCAGCTTTATCATTGTTTTAACCGCTTTAACTTTAGCCATAGTAATAAATTAAGGTTGCCCTTATTTCTCTCCTTATAATTAAGTCCCGGACGCGCCGCGTAACACGGTCATCCTTAAGCCGCTGAAGCTGCGGCCTTAGACTTTTTCTACCTGCAGGAAATCAAGTTCCACCGGGGTGGGCCGGTCGAAGACGGTGACGGTGACGCGCAGCTTCGCTTTCTGCTCGTTGACGTCCTCCACGACGCCCATGAAGTGCTTGAACGGCCCTTCCACGATGCGGACGTTCTCGCCCTTCTCGAACTGCACGGCCGGCTTGGGCTTTTCCTGGCTGGTGGAATTCATCAGCTCGAGGATCTGCTGCACTTCAACTTCGTCCATCGGCACGGGCTTGGGGTCCCCGAGGAACCCGCTGACGCCCTGCACGCCGCGTATGGCCCAGTAAGTGTTGTTGTCCAGCTCCATATTGACCAGCACATAACCCGGGAAAAATTTGCGCTTGCTTACCTTTTTCTGGTTGTTCTTGACCTGCATCACGTCCTCGGTGGGAATGAGGACCTGCGCGATGCGGCCGGTGAGTTCTTTATCCTCCACCTTGGCCTGGAGCATTTTAAGAACGCGCTCCTCGAAACCGGTGCGGGTGTGGATCACATACCATGACTTAGCCATTAGCGGCCTCCCAGTATCGTCTTGAGAATAGTGTTTAGCCCCAGGTCTACAAGGCTGACGTAAATCGCGATAAGTATGACCACAAAGCTGACGGCGATGGTGGAGCGCACGACATCGGTGCGGTTCAGCCAGGTAACCTTTGTCAGCTCTATGTAAACCTCTTTAAGGAAACCGGTTATTTTATTCATAGTTTAAACGTTCCCTACAAACTATAACGACATCACTTAAATCTGGCGGGAGCGGCTGCGAGCGTCAG
>JAVHPG010000038.1:0-3667 GCA_036170455.1 Elusimicrobiales bacterium | reverse complement strand
TTGGCCATGTCGCCGATCTCGCTGGCGTTCTTTATTATATCGCCGGTGAATTCGGCGGTCACGCCTACCGGGATGTCCAGACCTGAAACATTTGCGCTGCTCTTTACGAGGCCGGCCGGGTTCCAGTACTGTGCTATCGGGCCCTTGGCTACGGCCACGAAAGCGCCGCCCATACCCATGGGGCGGGTTCCGAGCACCTGCCACTGCTCCGCGAACAGCGTAGCGGGCATCGCCGCGCAAGCTATAAGGATAAGTAGTTTTTTCATATGCCTCCCTGTAAGTAACACTGCCGATATTTTAGCATATGGCGGCCGGTTCCTGCCATAGTAACTACGTCACACTTGCGAAAAGTCACAAGTATCCGAAATCACTCAAAGATTGTTTTTGAAAAAGTCCGTGAGACGCCGCTCGTATTCTTTGCCGGCGCGGCCCCAGTTCTCGCCGTGCCCTGCGCCTTTTATTATCCACAGTTCGGCGGAAGGGTACTCGGCTTTTATGGCCATGGAATTCGAGGCCGGAACCTGCGCGTCGGCGTCGCCGTGCACCAGCAGCACCGGCTTGATAAAGGCCGCGGCATTATCGATCGGGTTGACCAAATTGATATTGATCCCGAGCAGTATAAGGTTCCAGCCCTTCATCAGGGCCAGCAGCGGTTTGCGCCAGGTCCCCCAGGGGAGGAAGATATAATCCAGCTCCGGGGACAGCCTGGCGAAGGGCGAGTCCAGCGCCCTGGCTTTTATCAAAGGGTTGCGGGAAAGAAGCGCGGCCGCGCCGCCCAGGGAAAAACCGAACAGGCCCATCCCGTCCCTGAAGCCCCTGCTTTCAAGGAATTTAACGGCGGCGTCTATATCGCGCACTTCCCTGGCGCCGCCGGTGGAGAAGAAGCCCCCGCTCCTGCCGGTAGCCCTGAAGTCGAAGTAAAGCAGATTGAACTCCCTGGCCAGGAAGACCGTAATGCCAAGGATGTCGCCTTTATCCATGGGGTAACCGTGGCAGAGTATGATGGTTTTTTTAGAGGTCTTGTGAGGGATGAACCAGGCGTCCAGCTTTATGCCGTCGGCGGTGGTCAATTTAACCTCCTCCGCCTGCAGCTTGAAGTTCCCGGGCCGGGAAGCGCTGACCGTCCTGTTCGGATGCACGTACATCCAGAAGACTATAAAGGAAAGGACGGCGCTTATCAGCGCCGAGTAGAGCAGGAGGCGCCACAAAAGCTTGAAAGCCAGCGAGTGGGCTACCACAGGCCTTTTACCGCCATGAAGCAGGCCGAGACGGTCTTTATCCCGTAGGTCTTGGCTTTCTCGAGCGCGGCGCCCGATTCGGAGCCGGGCTGCATCCAGACGCTCTTTATCCCGAGCTTATTGCATTCCTCCACCAGCTTCAGGGTCGCGTCGGGCGGGACCACGGTTATCACCAGGTCCGGCTTCTTCTCGATCTCCGACAGGCTTCTGTAAAGATTGTTCCCGAGGACAAAGCCGCCCTTCGGGTTAACGCCCTTGACCGGGTAGCCGAAGTTGAGCAGGTCCCGGAAGATCCTGTGCCCGTACTTAGACGCGTCTTCCGAGACTCCTACCACCGCGATAAGTTTATATTCTTTAGGGTTCATAAGCTCCAAAGTCTCCCCGTATTCTCTCTTCCCATTGCGCGAGGCGCGGGAAATTGTAGATCTCGAGCGCGAGCGCAAAAACTATCAGCAGGTAAAAGTCGGAGCGGCCGCCGGTCAGCAGGAAGATCAGGAGGCCCGCTACGGCGGGAACTTCGCAGAGCGCGGCGCGTACTATGGCTAAAGTCGTAAGGGCCTTTATGGTTTCCTCCGGGTTGCCCTTTTTCCCCCCAAGCTTAAGGCCCGCCATTTTCAGGACGGCCAGTCCCGACAAAGCGAGGAAGTAAAGAGCGTATTTAGCGCCGCCGGCGTCGGCGGCCTGCAGCGGGGGCTTGTACCCGGTTTTATTCAGCAGCTCGACTATCACGGTGTAAAAAAATATCCCCCCGATTATTCCCGCGGCGGCGAGCGCCGCGGCCTGCCAGGATTTTTTCAGCTTTTTCCTGTCCATCACTGTTTACCCTTTTTAAACGCTTTGAGCGCCTTGGCCGCCGCCCTCAGCAGCGGCTCCGGGGAGATGTCTGCCCCGACGGCGCGGCGCATCCATTCTTTGGGCGTTATGGCGCCCTGCACGCACATCCGCTCCATCTCTCCGGCCAGGCTGTGCTTCTTGAAATATTCCTCTATCTGGAAAGCGATGATATGGCCGAGCGGGTAATCCGGCAGGTAAAGCGCGTAGTTTATCATATGGGAATAGATGCCCAGGAGCGTGCAGCCCCTGGTCCCGAAAAGCGGCGCGAAGTGCCGGTCCCAGACGCTTTTGGAAATTTCCATCACCGCCTGCCTGAGGTCGGCGGGCTCGGCGTCCTTGTTCTTGTAAAGCCAGCGCCAGACGTTCATGTCCACGAGCGCGACCCCGGCGATCTCGCGCGTGGCCCAGAAAGTGTCCAGGCTCTTCGCGTGTTCCGCGGCCTCGTCCGGCGCGGAGCGGCCCAGGATCTCCATGTCGCGGTCCTGGAACACGAAAGCGAAGCCCTCCGTGAAGGCGGTGTTGGGAACCCCGGCGAGCAGCGTGTGGTCGATCTTGTAAAGAGAGAAGACCTGCTCGGCGCAGTGGCCCAGCTCGTGCATCGCTATATTGAAGCCCTGGTAGTCCAGGCCGGTTTCGGGGATCCTGGTGCGCAGGCGCGCCTTTTCAGTGCGCATGGCCGGGCCCCAGGCATGGCCCGCTCCCCGGGCCGGGTCAACCTGTACCCGCTCGGCGACAAAGCGCGCAGTCTCTTTGGTGAACCCCAGCTTTTCGAGTATCTCCGGTATTCCTTTCTGGAAGGCCGCGGCGTCGGGATATCTGGCGGAGACCGCGCTGTCCAGTTCCGCCCGGGAGACGCCGGAGCGCGGCTTGAAGCCGTCGTACCAGATATCGAAAGGCTCTAGGGGCCTGCCCAGCCTCGAGGCGATAAGCGCGGCGGCCTCGGCGCCCTCCACGGACTCCAGCAGGTCCGTGAACATCTTCTCCACTTCGGCCTCCGGTATTTCCCGCTCCAGCTTGAACTTGCGGTCCATGTGGGTGGGCTCGGAGGGATAATACTTGTCCTCTTTGAGATGCGCGCGGAAGATCCGGATGAATTTGTCGTAGCGCGTGTCCGGCTCCCTCTCCGCCTTAGCGCCGTCGAGGGTGTTTTCCACCGGGTCCCAGCGGTACTTCTCGGAGTTGATGAATTTACGGGGGATCTCCTGGGCGATGATCCTTTCCATCACCGCCCGGATGGCCCGCTGCCCGGGCAGGCCGTTCGCGTCGGAATACAGCCCCTTTAGAAAATCGCGCAGGCCCCAGTGGGAGATGAGCTTAGGCCCCCCCGGGAAGATCTCCTCTCCCGAAGGCCCGGTAAGGCGGCCCAGGAAGATATTGTAGGAGCTTATATAGTTGCCGGCTTCCGCGTAGGCGGCCTCGAACCCCTGTTTTACCTCGGCCGGCACGCGGTGCGAAAAGCGCTGCGCCAGGCGGGTCCCGGCCCATTCCTCGCGGTTCCAGGCCGGCCCTTCCTCCAGGCAGGCCTCGAGCGTTTTAGCCGGCTGAGATGCAGCGTCGCGCCCAAGAGGTGATTGATCGTTGCTGGCAATTGGGCA
>JAVHPG010000037.1:0-3671 GCA_036170455.1 Elusimicrobiales bacterium | reverse complement strand
CGATCAAGAAGGCTTCGGAAAAGAAAGACCCCGCCACCCGGCGGGGTTTTTCTTTTTCGGCAATTGCCGACAATTTGCCTCCCACTAAAACAGCCCGGTAGCGGAAAGTCAAAAGGGGGACTTTCTCAAACCCGCGCTACAGCGGGGCCTCAACCCTTTCCATCTCCATACTTTCAAGGTCGATCAAAGCATAACTTAACACATTTGCCTTCATTTGGCCCGGTTGAACACATATTGTTCCCCCGATTTTAGCCTTCCATATTCCGCTAATTGCCGGCGATTCGTGGATGTGGCCGTGCAGGGTTAAAAGCGGCCGCATTTTTTTAATAAACCGGCTGACGGCCCGTGACCCCACCTTTTCGCCCGAATTTATCACATCCAGACCAAGCCCATAAGGCGGCGCATGTATCACATAGATCGTTCTGCCAGAGGCAACTGGCTTTGGAAGTGCGTCAAGCTCGTCCTCTATGGTTGGAAGCGTAGCCGCATAAGCCGGCCAATCTTCCAATTCCTTAAAACCTTCGGGGGTTGACAGCAACCCGGGACCGAACTGCTCCTGAAAAACATACACCAGCCCGTCCCGGCGGCAACGGTCCTTAAGCCTGAAAGGATAATCGACTACCCAGTTCATGCCTATGAATTCGAACCCGTTAAGCTCAAACCGGCGCTGCGCCAGGTTAATAACATGCTTATTTTTACGGCAAGTTTCATCAAAAACGTCGTCGTGGATTTTCAGGTCATCATTGCCTAAGAAACCAAGATGATAGATACCGGCTTTTTCGTACCCGGCGAAATACGGAGACAGAAACCCATTTATGAACTCTCTTTGCGAGCCATGCAGGTCGCCGTCTAAAGTGAGCATATCACCGCCGTTGATAACGGCGGCAACGTCGTGTTTCATGCCCGCCTCGAAAATGCCCTGGTACTTGGCGATGTTCCCATGCAAGTCGGTCGCGAAAAGTATTTTCCGCGTTTTATTAATGCTCATTTTTAACTTTTTTAGCCCTCTGGTTACTGGCTTGAAACCTGGAGCAGCCATTTCCACAATGGGATAAAATTTATTTCCTTGCCGCGCGTTTTCACGATTTCCTCATGGTCCCAGGTTATTACCGCCAGGCTGCCGCACCGCAGCTCCTCGCCGGCCTCTATGAGCGCCTTTATTTCCCTTTCCTTTGTCCCCACCGCCTCAAGACTGTAAGCCACCTGGATCAATGAGTCCACCGCCCGGCCTTTTCTTGTGATAAAATCCACTTCGCGCCCGTTGCGCGTTTTATAGTAGAACAAGTCCTTATTCGGCTCACGCCCTGCCTTCAGGAGTTCGGTGAAAACAAGGTTCTCCATAAGCCTTCCCCTGTCCGGCGAGAACTGGACCCCGGCGGCCGCCACATAACCGTTATCGACCAGGTATACTTTTTTAGAAGTACCCAGCCGCTCTGCGGCTTTGTGGGAATAACGCTGCAGGACATAGATGAGATAGGCTTCTTCAAGATAGCCGATGTATTTTTCAAGCGTTGTAACGCTTTTGAAGCCGAGGCGCCCGGCCAGCTTGCGGAAACTGCATTCGGCGGCGAAATTATTCAGGAGGTACCCGTGCAGGTCATAGATCTTGCCGGACAGCCGGACGGAATAGCGTTTGACTATATCCCTTAGTATCAGCGAATCCATAAGCGTATCCAGATACCCTTTCGGCTCCAGCTTTTTTACCACCACTTCGGGAAAACCGCCGTTAACGAGATACTGTTCCAGCAGGCCCAGCATGCGCCCTTTGGTTTCGGGGGACAGGTCTTTTCCGGGCTCCTCTTTCTCCGCGGCAAGGATCTCCCTGAAACTGAACGGCAGTATTTCTATTGGCACGTGACGCCCGGTCAGGCTTGTGGCCAGCTCACCGCTTAAAAGCCTGGAGTTGGATCCGGTCAGCGTGATATTGTAACCCTGGCGCTGCAGCCGGTTGACAAATAGCTCCCAGCCAGGCAGATTCTGGATCTCGTCCAGCAGCAGTTGTTTTTTGCCGCCGTAGCAGGCATGCAGCTCTTTCAGCAGTTCATCGTAATCCTTAAGTTTTATCAGGCGCTCATCGTCAAAATTCGCATAGGCCGGAGCGGATTTTTTCAGGAAGTGAAGCGAAAATATCGATTTCCCCGCCCTTCTCGGGCCTGTTACTACTTTTATAAGCTCTTCTCCCGCGAATTTTTCGGCGTACTGTGTGCTGGACCGAGTAACATACGGCCTGGCTAAAAGCGTTTCCATTTCTTTCTTCTGCCTTATAACCACTTCTTTTATCATAAATTCCTGCTCCTGCACATTTTATTATTGTAATGGACGAAATATACGCTTTTTGTCCATTACAGTATTTATACTAAACAATTTAATACTATACAAGAGGTCGTTTGTGGGCGCTCCGGCCAAAGTGGTATCATTAATAAATTCTTTAGCGGAGGACAACAATGGAAATAGGAATCGTAGGCCTGCCCAACGTCGGCAAATCAACCCTGTTCAACGCGCTCACCAAAGCGGGCGCCGCCTCCTCCAATTATCCCTTCACCACCATAAACCCGAACATAGGCGTGGCGTCTGTGCCGGACAAGCGCCTGGACGCGCTGTTCGAACTGTTCAAACCCCCGAAGAAAGTGGCCTCCTACATAAAGTTCGTCGACATCGCCGGCCTGATGAAGGGCGCCTCCAAGGGCGAGGGCCTGGGCAACAAATTCCTGGCCAATATCCGCGAGGTGGACGCTATCGTGCAGGTGGTGCGCGTGTTCAAGGACCCCGACGTGGTGCACGTACTGGGCGAAGTGGACCCCGTCCGCGACATCGAGGTCATAGAGACCGAACTGATGCTGGCCGACATGGAGACCGTGGATAAAGCGCTGGAAAAGAACCAGCGGGACCTGAAAGCCCGCACCAAGGACGCCGAGGAAAAGAAGGTGCGCCTTGAAGCCATAAAGAAGCTGCTGGCCGACGGCAAACCCGCCCGCGACGCCGGCTATACCATAGAGGAAGTCCGCGATTTCAATCTGCTGACCGTGAAGCCCGTTTTCTTCGTAGCCAACACCTCGGAGCAGCCCGACAAGGAAGTGCTCGCCAAGCTGCGCGAATTCATAACCGCCCGCGGCGCCATTTTGGTGGAGATCTCCGCCAAGATAGAGTCGGAGATCAGCGAGCTGCCCGATGAGGAAAAGGCCGTGTTTATGAAGGACCTGGGCGAGGATTACACCGGCCTCGAGAAGATGGCGCTGGCCGGCTACCAGCTGCTGGAGCAGATCTCCTTCTTCACCGCCGGCTCGGAGGACGAGGTCCGCGCGTGGAACCTTCACCGCGGGCTCAAAGCCCCGCAGGCCGCGGGCCGCATCCATACCGATTTCGAGAAAGGCTTCATCCGCGCCGAGGTCTACTCCTTCGACGACATCATGAAGTATAAGGACGAGAAGGTCCTGAAAGAAAAGGGCCTGATCCGCTCGGAAGGGAAGGAATACGTGATGAAGGACGGGGATGTCTGTTTCTTTAAGTTTAACGTGTAGCCGGGCGGGGAACCGCTTTTCCGGCCGCAGCCGCCTCCGCGCCCGCAACTGCCGCCAGGCGGAACGTAAAACGGGAGGCGGTATATTTTAGCGGGGCAAGCCCGCCATATTGATTGAACTTAAGACGCCGACGGTTTTCGGGTTCTGTGCCAG
>JAVHPG010000036.1:0-17536 GCA_036170455.1 Elusimicrobiales bacterium | reverse complement strand
AATATAAATGCGCCCTTATCTGGTGCCGCCGCCCGGTGACTATGGACACCTCAAGGAGGGTGGCGCCGCGCAGCCTTTCAAGGACAGTGTACCTGGTGAGCGAGCGCTTGCCGTCGAAAGCCACCGACATCCGCCCGGACCCGCGCTGCTTCAGGGGCTTGTCTATCTCGCCCCGCTCCTCCTCCACTTTCCCCTCCGCGACCACGAGGTATTTCTTCTCGATCGCGCGCGTCTCGAAAAGCCCGGAGTAATAGCGGTGCGCCTCGGCGGTGCGCGAGAAAATGATCAGGCCGCTCGCGTCCTTGTCCAGGCGGTGCGTCACGAAAACCTTGCCGTATTTCTGGTGCAGCAGCCCCAGCAGGTGTTTTTCCTCCGCCAGCCCGCCGCGCGCCGGCATCGTAAGCATCCCCGACGGCTTGTTCACCACCAGCAGCTCCGCGCTCTCGCGGACTATCTCGAAGTTTTTCATATATTTATCCGCGCCTCTGCCGGGTAGTCACATTCCGGCTTTCCCGATTTACCGTGAAAATCTTTTACGTACGCCTCCCCGGCCAGGATGGAGGTCACCCCTCCGAAAACCAGGTAAAGCATCGACAGGAGGATGGCTATGGAAAGCCCCGCCGCGTCTGAAACCACGCCGACGAGGAAAGGGGAGACGGCGTCGCCGAAAGCGTGGATTATGAAGATATCGAGCGCGAAAGCCATTGAGCGCATGTTCACCGGCACGGTTTCCACGATCGCGGCATGGTAGGGCCCGGAATGGGTAAAGATAAAGAACTCGGCGAAGAACATCATGACCAGGCAGGTCCTGAGGCTGTCGGACAGTATCGCCGCGGCGCCGAAAGGGACGCTGAGGAAAAAGCTGAGGTAGCCTACGATAAAAAAGGCGCGCTTGGTATATTTGCCCAGCCAGTCGGCGATCCAGCCTCCCGCGAAACTCCCCGCCACCCCGGCCAGGACTGTGACCAGGCCGAATAAAAATCCGGCCCGTGCCACGGACAGGTCGAAAGTGCGGACGAAATAGGACGGCATCCAGGCCGCCAGCCCGCCCACCGAGAAAGTCCCTATGGACTGGGCGAACGCCGTCAGCAGGTAGGTCCTGTTCACTAAAAGGGCTTTATAGGATTTAAGGGAAACATGCCCGGAGCGCTCCAGTTTCTCAGGGGTCTCTTTCAGGAACAGGGCGGCAAAGCCGAGCAGCGCGCCGGGAACGGCCACGATATAGAAAGCTTTCCTCCAGCCGAAATGCTGCCCGAGGAAGCCGCCCAGCAGGTAGCCTACGGCGCTGCCGACGGGTATGGCCAGGGCGTAAAGAGCCATTATCCTGCCGCGCTGCTCCTTCGGGAACCACTCCGCCAGGTAGGACGGTGAAACTGTGCCGTAGCCGGCCTCGCCTATGCCGACCGCCGAGCGCGTGAAAATAAGCTGTCCGTAGCTCCTGATAAAGCCGCTGAAAAGCGTGGCCACGCTCCAGAAGACAGCGCTCACGCCCACGATCAGCGGCCGGCGCACCCTGTCGCCGAAATAGCCGACAAAAGGAGCGAAGCACATATAGACTATCATGAACGAGGAGGCCAGGAAACCGAGCTGGGCGTCGCTCAGCCGCAGGTCGGCCTTCAGGAGCGGGAAAACGGCGTAAAGGACCTGCCGGTCGATATAGTTGAAAAGGCTGATGGAGAAGATCAGCAGCAGGACCCGGCGCGAATAGGGTGAGGTCTTCATTTACATAACAATGATAGCAAAATGGTAATATATGGAATCACCACAGCAGGGACGCTGATCCCGAATTTTTCTTTTACGGGATATTTTAACGGAGGAAAAATGAAGAAAACCGCAAAGAAGACCGCCAAATCGTCAGACCTCGCCTACGCCAGCAAGAACGGCTACGAAAGAATTTCCCCGGCCGACCTCAGGCACTCCGGGGAAGTCAACAGGCTTTATATGGAGTTCATCGGCAGGGCCAAGACCGAGCGCGAAGCCCACGACGAGGCCGTCGCCCTGCTTGAAGCGGCGGGCTTCAAGAACATGGCGGCGCACGAAAAGACCGGGACGCGGCTTAATGCCGGCGACAAAGTCTACCGTTCCTGCGAAGGCAAGACGCTGCTGGCGGCCATCATCGGCAGCCGGCCTCTCGAGGCCGGCATGCATATCGTGGGCGGGCATACGGATTCCCCCCGCATCGACCTCAAGCAGAATCCCCTCTACGAAAACAGCGGCCTCGCCCTGCTGGACACGCACTATTACGGCGGGATAAAGAAATACCAGTGGGTGACCATCCCGCTCGCCCTCCACGGAGTTTTCGTGAAGCCCGACGGTAAGAAGGTGAAGGTCAGCATCGGGGAAGACCCCTCCGACCCGGTGTTCTGCATAACCGACCTCCTCCCCCACCTGGCGGCCGACCAGTACAAAAAAACCATAGGGGAAGCCATCCCCGGCGAGGGGCTGGACGTGGTCGCCGGCTCCATCCCGGCCGACGAGAAGGACCGCAAGGAAAAATTCAAGTACAATGTGCTGAAGATCCTCCGCGCGAAATACGGCGTGACGGAAGCTGACTTCCAGTCGGCCGAGCTGGAGATAGTCCCGGCCGGCCGGCCCCGGGAGGCGGGCCTGGACCGCTCGATGATCCTGGCCTACGGGCACGACGACCGCGTCTGCGCCTACGCCGGGCTGAAGGCCCTCCTGGACGTGAAAGGCGCCCCCGAATACACTTCCTGCGTGCTGCTCTGCGACAAGGAGGAGATCGGCTCCGTCGGTTCCACCGGCATGGCCGCCAACTTCTTCGAGAACACGGCGGCTGAGCTGCTCAACCTCACCATCCCCGCCTACAGCGAGCTCACCCTCAAACGCGCGCTCAGCAATTCCTGGATGCTCTCGGCCGACGTGAACGCCCTGTTCGACCCGATGTTCCCCTCCGTCTCGGAAAAGCGGAACTCGGCCATGCTGAACCACGGCGTCTGCGTGACCAAGTACTGCGGCTCCCGCGGCAAATCCGGCTCCTCCGACGCCAGCGCCGAGTTCATGGCGCATATCCGCAGGATCTTCGACAAGAACGGCGTGATCTGGCAGACCGGCGAGCTGGGGAAGGTGGACCAGGGCGGCGGCGGCACCATCGCCTATCTGATGGCCCGCTACGGCATGCAGGTCATAGACTGCGGCGTGGGCCTTTTCTCCATGCACGCCCCGATGGAGCTGGCCGGCAAGCTGGACATCTATATGGCCTATAAGGGCTACCTCGCCTTCTTAAAGGACGGGAGAAAGTGACCATAAAGCTGCTTATCACCGGCGGGACCTTCGACAAGGAGTACAACGAGCTGAACGGGGAGCTGTTCTTCCGCGGGACGCACCTTCACGAGATGCTGGCGCTGGGCCGCTCGCGCGTCCCGGTAAAGACGAAGACCCTGATGATGATAGACAGCCTGTTCATGACCGCGGCGCACCGCCGCCGGGTGCTCGCGGAGTGCCTGGCCTCTAAGGAAAAGAGGATCGTCATTACCCACGGGACCGACACGATGCCGGAGACCGCCAGGCTGCTGGGGCCGGAGATAAAGGACAAGACCGTAGTGCTCACGGGCGCGATGGTCCCCTACAAGTTCGGCTCCTCAGACGGGATGTTCAACCTGGGCTCCGCCCTTTCTTTCGCCCAGACGCTGCCCCCGGGAGTCTATATAGCCATGAACGGCAGGTGCTTCAACTGGGACAATGTGCGAAAGAACAAAGTCCGGGGCGAATTCGAGCAGGTAAGGCGCGGCGCGAAGTGACCGGCGGGCAAGTAAATGAAAAAACCCGGGAGCCCCGGGTTTTTTCATTTCCGCCTGAACGCTTTCGGCGGAGCCGGCGGACGGCCGGTTTCAGAACAGCTTCTTCTCCTTCTCCCACCTGGTGCCGCTGGCGGCGTTAAGGAACAGGCTTTCCTTCCCCGAACCGTCTATCCAGACGGCGGCGGCGCCTTTTGTTTTTGAAAGCAGGCCGAAAGCTTTTTCCCTGCCCATCACGGCGAGAACGGCCGAGGCCAGGAAAGTGTCGCTCTCCAGGCGCGGGGAATAGACCACCAGGCTGGAGAAGTTGTCCAGCGGGTAGCCGGTCTTAAGGTCCAGGATATGGGAATAAAGCTTCCCCTCTATCTGGACGAAATGCTCGCGCCCCGAGGACGACATCACGACGCCCTCGTCAAAGACGAAGCGGCCGAAGACCTTCTTTTCGTCGAAAGGGTCCACAACGTCGTAATGCCAGTTCTTTTTGCCGTAGGCCAGCATATTGCTGCCCAGGCGCAGTTCTACCGGGTAGGCCGGCGCCAGCTTCTTCAGCATCCGGGCCGCGCGCACGAAGCAATAGCCGCGCAGGATCCCGCCCATATTTATCTGCACCGGCTTCAGAAAACGCACCATTTTGCGCTCGGGATCTACCTGCACCTGGTTCGAGCCCATGTTGGCGAGGGCCTTGAATATTTCCTCTTTAGCCGGCATTTTTTTAGTTGAGGCGGCCTCCTTCCAGATAGGCCAGAGAGGCGCGAAAGTGATATCGAAGGCTCCGTCCGTAAGCCTGTAATAATCCAGGGAAAGCATAAGCAGCCAAAGGAATTCGTCGTTTATCTTAACCCATTCGCCGTAGGCCTTGGCGTTTACCACGGAGGTCAGGCTGGAGGGGTCGGTAAAACTAAAATCCCCGGAAATCCGGTTCCATTCGGCCAGGACCGGGTCGGCTATGGCTTTCCCCGCGGCCTCGTCAGCGCCGTAAACCCTGACCTCGGCGGGAACGCTCATAACCACAGCGGTCTGCCTGTAGGCGGGCTCTTCTTTTTCCCCGCACCCGGAGGCGAGGAGGGCGAGCGAAAATATCAGCGGAAGCTTGAAGGCGGTTCTTGTCACATTATTCCCCTGGGACCAACCCTACTAAATTACATCTTTTAGTATTAAACAGCAAGAGCTTTTGCCTTTCTTTTGCTTTCTTTTGTATCCTTGACTAGCTGGACCGGGAACAAGTGGAGGCTTTATGAGAACCTTTATATTAAATACCATCATCCTTCTTACACTCTGCAGCGGCGCTTGGGCGCAGTCGCTGGACAAGCTGGCCGGAAAACTCTCGGCGGGGTTGAAAGACCGGCCTTCGATCAGGCTGGCCGTACTCGAGTTCCCCTACACCGGCGGAAAGGCCTCCGAGGGCCCCGTAGTGGTCCAGGAAAGACTTACTACGGCCCTCGCCCAGAACAAAAAGATCACCCTGATAGAGCGCGGGCTCCTTAAAAAAGTGATGGGCGAGCTGAACCTGCAGGCCTCCGGGTCTATCGACGAGGAAACCGTTAAGAAGCTGGGAAAAATGCTCGGCGCCGACGCGATAGTCACCGGAACCCTCAACGACCTTAAGGAAGACCGGACGGAGATAAACGCCCGCGTGGTCGAGACCGAGACCGCCAAAATACTTACCGCGGCCTCCTTCTCCGTAAAAAAGACCTGGAAAGATTCCGCCCAGGTAACCATCACCCCTCCCGTAAATCCCCCCCCGAAAGATTTCGGCTCGAAGCCGCTGGTGCAGGTCGCCGTGCTGCTGGACACTTCCAACTCTATGGACGGCCTGATCAACCAGGCCCGCAGCCAGCTCTGGAAGATAGTCAGCGAGCTCGTCTCCGCCGAAAAGAGCGGGTCGAAGCCGCTGATAGAGGTGGCCCTCTACGAATACGGCAACTCCGGGCTGAGCAGGGAAGCGGGCTGGATGCGCCAGGTGCTGCCCTTTACTCCCGACATGGACGCCGTGTCCAGGGAGCTGTTCGCCCTTAAGACCAACGGCGGCGACGAATATTGCGGCCAGGCCATTAAGACGGCCGTTCAGGACCTGAAATGGAGCCCGAAGGCAGACGTCTACAAGGCCATCTTCATAGCCGGCAATGAGCCCTTCACGCAAGGCCCCGTGCCGTTCCAAAACGCCGTCGCCGGCGCGAAGGCCAGGAACATCTTCGTGAACACTATCTACTGCGGCTCGCGGCAGCAGGGCCTGGCGGAGCAGTGGAAAGCAGGCGCGGAGCTCGCCGAAGGCGACTATTCCAACATCGACCAGAGCGCGGTAGCTTACGAGATAGCCGCGCCCCAGGACGACAAGATCTCGCAGCTCAGCGCCGAACTCAACAATACCTACGTCACCTACGGAGCGGGAGCGGGCGTCAAGCTGGCTGAAAAGAAAGAAGCGGAAGTGGCGGCCCAAAGCGCAGGAAAATCTATATATGCCAGCCGCGCCGCCTTCCAGGCCGCGGCGCCCCCGGCGCAGCTGGCCTCGGAGGCCTCCTGGGACGCCGTCTCCGCCCTCGAGAGCGGCTCGGTGAAGAAAGAGGACATAAAGACAGAACAGCTTCCCGAGGAGGTCCGGAAACTGGACCAGAAAGCGCGCGACAAATATCTGGACGACAAAGTCGCCGAGCGCAGGAAAATAAAGAACGAGATCAATGCCCTGCAGGCTCAGCGCAAAGTCTATATCGCCGCCGAGGAGAAGAAGAAGTCCGGCGCCGCTACGCTGGACAGGGCCATGATCGACTCAATCAGGAAGCAGGCCACCCGGCGCGGCTACAAGTTCGCGCAGTAACTTAATGAAACATTCACGCCGGCTGCTCCTCATCGCCTCGCTGCTGCTGCCGGCCGGCCAGCTCCGGGCCGCCGAACCCTCTATAGAGGAGAAGGCGGCCCAGCTTTTGATCATCTCGGCCGAAGCCGCGGATATCTCGGCCGCCACCGCGGCGGCCCTCGGAGGGCTGGGCGGGGTGCAGCTGCAATGGGGGTCCTATTCCCTCGAGGAAACCCGCAAGCTTACTGAAACGCTGCAGGCCGCCGCCGCCGGCTCGCGGACTGGAACCCCGCTTTTTATCGCGGTCGATTACGAGGGCGGCAGCGTCTACGTGCCCACCACGCTGGGCCTGCTGGAACTGCCCACCAATATGATGCTGGGCGCCGCCGGCGACGAGAACAATACCGCCACGCTCTTTTACCTGGCCGGGAAAGAGCTGAAGCGGGCCGGCATAAACATGGCCTTCGGTCCGGTACTGGACATCAACACCAACCCCAGGAACCCGATAATAGGCATCCGCTCGCTCGGCTCGGACCCGAAGGAGGCCGCCAGGCTGGGCGGGGCTATTATAAACGGGCTGAAAGCCGCCGGCGTGATAGCCGTCGGAAAACATTTCCCCGGCCACGGCGCGGCCGAGCAGGACTCGCATAAAACCCTGCCCGAGATCTCTATTTCCACGGCCGAGCTCCAGGCCACCCATCTCGTGCCGTTTAAAAGGGCCGTTGAACTGGGAATTCCCGCGATCATGACCGCCCATATACGCTATCCCGCCCTGGACAAAAAAAATCCGGCGACCCTTTCCAGCGCGGTCCTCTCCGGCCTATTAAAGAGGGGCCTCCGGTTCACCGGCCTCGTCGTTACGGACAGCCTGGATATGCGCGCCATTACTTCGCGTCTGCCGGTGCACAAAGCGGCCGCCGCGGCCCTTAAGGCGGGGGCCGACGTGCTCTTGATCGGTACCGGCGACCCAGGCGCCGCCGTGCGCGAGATAGCCGCGCAGGTACGCTCCGGCGCTATAAGCGAAGCCCGCCTTGACGACGCCTACGGCAAAGTGCAGAACGCGAAACGCGCCGCCGGCCTTTTCGAACCGGCGGAAACCCCCTCGCCTTTCGACAAGGCGTACCTGGAGATCACGGGAGACCTCTCCCGGAGGGCCGTGACCCTGGTCAGGAACGGCGGGCTCATCCCCCTGCCGAAAGATAAAAAGATAGCGGTTATTATCTTCTCGCCCCAGCGCTTCGCCGGGAACGCCATCCACCTTTACCGCACGCTGCTCGAGAGCGGGTACAAAGTAAGCCAGTCCTTCTTCGATATAGGAGTAAAGAGCAGGGACCTGAAAAAAATAAGGGAAGCCGCCGAAGGCGCCGATCTCCTGGTGCTGGGCAGCTTCCAGTGGACGGGCGCGCAGAACGCCACGCAGCGGGCGGCGATAAACGGCCTTATTAATTCGGGCGCCCCGGCCGTGATACTGAGCCTTATGAACCCGTACGATATCCCTTGCTACACGAAAGCGGCCGGGGTGATAGCGCTTTACGGGATGACCGCCCCGTCAATGTCCGCCGCCGGGGAAGTGCTGACCGGGCAATTATCCCCGACGGGAAAACTCCCGGTCTCGCTGACGAAGTAAATAATTTCCGCCTCATGAAACCCCTGCGCACCGCCATAATAGCAATCGTCACCCTGGCCGCCGCGCTCGGCGTACGCCAATGGGTCGCCGCCCCCATCTACATCGCCAGCGACTCCATGGCGCCAACGCTTACCGTCGGCCACCACCTGGTGCAGGACAGGGTCACCTACTTCTTCCGCTCCCCCCGCCGCGGGGAGATAATCGCCTTCCGCTCCCCGGTCGGGGAAGAGCACGAATCCGTAAAGCGGGTGATAGCTGTAGCGGGCGACACCATCGAGCTCAGGCAGAAGCAGGTCTACCTGAACGGCGAGCACCTCTACGAAAGACACGCCTATTACGCGCGCAAGGACGAGGTCCTGGCCGGCGACACCCTGGGCCCCCTGACCGTGCCGCGGGACCACGTCTTCGTTCTCGGCGACAACAGGGATAATTCCAACGACTCCGCCTCCTGGAAAAACCCGGACACCGGCGAGCCGCTCTATTTCCTCCCCCTCTCCGCGGTTACCGGCAAGGTGCGCGGCGTGTATTAGGATTTATTGTATAATTGAGTTCAAATATTGACGTGGACAGACTACAGGAGACCTCATGTCGCCCCGCATCATCAGCTTCTTCGGAATGTTCGTCCTTCTCGGGATAGCCTGGGTTTTCAGCAAGAACCGGAAAGCGATAAATTACAAGACCGTCATCACCGGCACCCTCCTCCAGGTAGTTTTCGCCGTACTGATACTGAAAGTGCCGCTGGGCCGGCAGGTCTTCCAGTTCATGAACAACGTCATCATCAAGCTTCTTTCCTTCTCAGACGAGGGGGCGAAGTTCCTGTTCGGGAGCCTGATAAACAACCAGTCCCTCGGCTTCCTGTTCGCTTTCCAGGTGCTGCCCACTATAATTTTCTTCTCCTCGCTGATGGCGGTCCTTTATTACCTGGGCATCATGCAGAAAGTAGTCCTTGTTTTCGCCAAGATAATGGCAAAAACCATGGGGACCTCCGGAGCCGAATCTCTTTCGGCCAGCGCCAACATCTTCGTGGGCCAGACCGAGGCCCCGCTGGTGGTCAGGCCTTATGTTTTAAAAATGACCAATTCGGAGCTAATGGCGGTAATGACGGGCGGAATGGCCACAATAGCCGGCGGCGTTATGGCCGCCTATGTAGGGATACTGATGGGCTATCTCCCTAATATCGCCGGCCACCTGCTGGCGGCCTCGATAATGTCGGCTCCGGCCGCCCTAGTGATGGCCAAGATCCTGGTCCCGGAGACCGGCGAGCCGGAAACCAGGGGCATAGTTAAAATGCAGCTGGAGATAACGGACGCGAACGTAATAGACGCCGCGGCGAACGGCGCCACCGTCGGCCTTCAGCTGGCGCTGAACGTGGGAGGCTGCCTTGTCGCCTTCATGGCCATACTTGCTCTCGCCAATTTCATAACCGGCTATATAGGCGGGATTTTCCATTACCCGCAGCTCTCCCTGGAAATGATCTTCGGCTGGGTCTTCACCCCGCTGGCGTGGGTGATGGGCGTTCCCTCCGGCGAAGTGCAGCAGGTAGCCAACTGGATGGGCCAAAAGACGGTCCTGAATGAATTCGTCGCTTACTTCAATATGGCCAACTACCTGAAAGCCAACCCGGGCGTTATGAGCGAGCGCTCGGTAGTGATCGCCTCTTACGCCCTTTGCGGCTTCTCCAACTTCCTTTCCATTGCGATCCAGATAGGCGGCATCGGCGGGATAGCCCCGGAGCGCAGGCATGACCTCGCAAAACTAGGCCTCTACGCCGTCCTTGCCGGCTCGCTGGCCTGTTTCATGACCGCGACCATAGCCGGATTCCTCCTTTAACGCCAGCCCGGATAAATACAAAGGGCGCCACGGGGCGCCCTTTGTATTTATCCATGGCGGTTTCAGGGCAATTTCCAGATCTTCACGGTTTTGTCCTTGGACCCGGAGGCCAGCAGTTTACCGTCGGGAGAGAAAGCCAGGGCCTGCACGCCCGCATCGTGGTCCCTGAGCTCCCTGGCCGGCCCTTTCTGCGCTCCCTGCAGGTACCAGAGCTTGATCAGGCCGTCCTCGCCGCCGCTCGCGAAGCGCTTGCCGTCCGGTGAGATCGCCACGGCCCTGGCCCCGCCGGGATGCGCGGCGAAGGAATTCACGAGCGAGCCGTCGGCCAGGCGCCACACTTTGACGTAGCCGTCGAGCCCCGCGGAAACGGCGTAAGCGCCGTCGGAGGAAAGAGCCAGCCCCCTGACCGCGTCCTTATGCGCGCTGATGGTCTTGGTGATCTTCCCGTCGTTCATATTCCAGACCGTGATAGTGCCGTTGCTGTTGCCGGAAACCACGTAGGTCCCCCCGGGCAGCCCCGCGACGGCGTTGACCGTTTCCACCCCGGCCTTCATCGCGCGGTAAACTTCCCCTTCGGGGAAGGTCCAGACGCCGACGCAGCCGAAGCCGCCTGAGAGGAGGTATTCCCCGCCCGGCGAGAAAGCCACGCTGTATAGATTGATGCTCTGGCCGTTATAACTCGCGAAATTTTTCCCTCCCGGCATGGCCCAGATCTCAACGGTCTTATTATCGGTGGAGGCAAGGTACTCCCCGTCCGGAGAAAAAGCCAGCGCCCGGACCGGGTACTTATGCCCGACTATCAATTTTTTCTGCTTTGCGGTCTTGACGGTCCACAGGATCACATTGGCATCTACGCCCGAGGAGGCGAGCAGTTTCCCGTCCGGAGAGAAAGCCACCGCCTCGACCGGCGCGCTGTGTCCCACGAGGGTAAGCGGCGCCTGCGCGCCGGCCTGAGCCGCGGCGTATAAAAGCACGAATGCGAAGTATCTCATATCTCCCCCTATCGTTCAGCCGGAGCCCCTTCCGGCAATTGATATTTTACAATATCGCGCCGCAAAAAAAGCATGGCAGCCTAAAATATTCTAAAATTGCTTTATGGGCCTAAAGTTACTGATAAATTCCCTGTTCCGCGGCGGCGCCGAGAAACAATTCGCCGCGCTGGCCCGTCTGCTCCCCCACGACGCGCTGATCCTGCTCGAAAACGAGATCGACCAGCCGGCTGACGCCTCGGCGATCAAAACGCTTTCCGGCCACAACCGTTCCACCAGCCCGCTGCTCAAGACGGCTTCTATACCTTTGTATGCCCGCCGCCTGGCCGCCCTTACGGGCCCGGGAGACACGGTCCTGTCCTTTATGGAGAGGGCCAACATGGTGAACGTCCTGGCGGCGAAGCGGAGCGGGCATAGGGCGGTGATCTGCGAACGCACAAGCCCCTCCGGCGAATTCTCCGGGCTGCGCGGCGCCCTGATGCGCCCCCTTATCCGGAGATATTACCCCGGGGCAGACCTTGTAGTGGCAAACTCGGCCGGAGTCGGAAAAGACCTGGAGGTGAATTTCGCGGTACCGCCTGAAAAGATACGCGTCATTCAAAACGGCTGCGATGTTCCCGGGATAGCCGCCCTGGCGGCCGCCCCGATGCCTCCCGGCTGGGCCCCGGTCTTCGAGAGGCAGGTGATCGCCGCCGGCGGGAGACTGACCGCCGCCAAGGGCCACTGGCATTTACTTAGAATTTTCAGCGAATTGAAGAAGACCAGGCCCGGCGCGGCGCTGGTCCTGCTCGGAGAGGGCGAACTGCTCGCCTACCTGCTCGAACTCTCGGCCGGCCTGGGCCTGAAAACTTTCTCAGGCCCGGGAGCCCCCCCTCCAGACGCCGACGTTTACTTTACCGGCTTCCGCGATAACCCCTACCTGTTCATCTCTAAAGCCCGTCTTTTCGCCTTCACCTCCCTGTGGGAAGGCTTCCCCAACGCCCTGCTCGAGGCGATGGCCTGCGGTACTCCAATCGCTGCCGCCGACTGCGCTTCGGGACCGAGGGAAATACTTTCCCCCGGCACAGGCCTGGCCGGCGCCGCTCCGACTCCGGACCACGCGCCCTACGGCCTGCTTATGCCCGTGCTCTCCGGCGCCAGGCCGCGGGCCGGGGCCCCGCTCGAGGCGGAAGAGCTGATCTGGGCGCAGAAACTAGGGGAAATGCTGGACGCGCCTGCGGCGCTGCGGAGCTACGCTTCGGCCGGTCTTAAGCGGGCCGCTGACTTCGACCTGCAAAAAACCGCCGGGCTCTGGCTGGAACTGCTGAAAACTACCACATAAAATAGACTTCGCTGCCTTTTTTCTCTTTCTTCTTATCCTTGGCCTTCTCTTTCTTTTCGACCTCCGCTTTCCCGGGAGCCGGTGCCTTTAGCGAAGCTGGCGCCGGCTTTCTCCGGCGCGGCGCCGGCAGGTCGCCGTAAGGATGCTTTTTAACTTCCTCCGGGCGGAGACCGCCGAGGCTTAAAGCCACCGTTACCCTGTGCGCGTCGCCCAGGTCGCCGTAAGGGGCGAAAGCGTAGTCCACCCTCAGGCCCCTGTTTTTAAGCCCCACCCCGACTGTAAAGCCCGGCCCGGCATAGCGGCTGCGCCCGGTCTTGTACCCGGCGCGGATAAAGAAGAATTCTTTCGGCCCGGCGTGCAGGCGCCCCTCCGCGCCCAGCGCGGCCGCGGTGCCGGAGTCGCCGGCTTTTACGCCGTCGGCGCTGACCAGAAAATCATCGGTAAAACTGCGGGAAATGCCTGCCCTGAGCATCAGCGGCAGATCGAAGCCGCGCGTACCGAACTTGAGCCTGCCTCCGAAATTAGCCGCGGAAACGCCGACCCGCCAGCCGCCGATCACCTTCAGGAGGCCGGCGTCGCCCGACCAGGCCATAGCTTTGCGGCCCGCCGCCTGCTGGGTCAAAGCCTTCAGCGCGGCCCCGCCGTAATAATCCCCGCCCAGGTCGCCGGAAAGGCCCGCCGAGAATGCGCCTTCGAGCGAGCTGAACGAGCCGTTCCTTTCTCCCACCGCGTCGTACCTGTTCATGCTGCCGCTGAAAAGCGCGTTGATCCCCCCGAAAGCGGTAAGTCGCGCGCCGAGAGGATGGACGTAAGCCAGCGTCTCATTGCGTATCCCTTCCAGCCACTCGTTGTGCCCGAGCAGCATCTCTTTTTTATTTACCAGAGCGGTGCCGGCAGGATTATAGAAGACGCTCAGGGCATCGTCGCCGGCGGCGCAGTACGCCCCGGAGAGGGCCGCGCCGCGCGCTCCCGCGTCCAGTTTAAGAAAAGACAAAGCCTCCCCTCCCGCGCCGGCCCTGGCGGGCGGAGCGTAAAGCAGCAGGAATGAAATAGCGAGGGCGGCTTTCATGATTTACCAGACTATGAAGAACTTTCCCCTCCCTTTTCCGTAGTTGGCGGTTTTTACCAGGTAGATATAAAGCCCGCTTGCGGCCCTCGAGCCGCCTTTGAGCTTGCCGTCCCAGGAAGCGATATTAAGGCCGTTTATCCCGTCGCCCTGCGCCAGGGACCGTACCAGCTCGCCGGCCTCGTTGTAAATATAGACCCGGGTACCGACGGCGTCGGCCGGGATCCCCTCCAGCGTAAGGGCGGATACGGAGCGGAAATCACACGGATTGGGGTAAGCTTTGATCGAGCCGATATCGGCCGCGGCGACGCCTGCCGACCTGACCGAATAGACTGAAAAGTGCGAAACCTCGGCCGACAAAGTATTGGCGGCGGCGTTCCGCACGACTCCCGGGAGCGGCGTCCATTTGCCGAGGGAGGAGTCCAGGTAGTACAGCCAGGCCGTGGATTCATTGATCAGGTCCATGTCTATCCTGCCGTCGCTGTCGGCGTCGGGGTAGGCCATCGTTATAGTGACTGTCGTCAGGAAAGTGGCGACCGCGGCGCCGTTCCCGTCCCTGGCGGTAAATTGCCTGGCCAGGTCGGAAGAAAAGATCTTTCTCGAATCCGGCGAAGCGGCGTCGGGCCCTGAGAGCGTTGCCGCCGGCACGGTCGAAATTGAAATATACAAGGTCCCCGTATAGCCGCCGGTCGGCACCGCTACGGAATTACCGTCGCCGTTGGAGATAGTCCCGCTGGAGCCGCCCGTCAGCGCCGGGCTGATAATGAAGGACCCGCCGGATGTTATCGCGGTACCGGTATTGCCCGCCAGGTCCGAAGCGCTGAAGTGGAAAGTAGCGGTGCCGGTCGAGTGATAAGATTCTATATAGCCGGAAGCCGTCCAGGTCGAATCCGCGAGGTAGGTCAGCGCGAGAGGGACCGTCAGCCCGTTCAGGTCGGTAAAAGAGACTTGGGGCGTCGCCGCCACTTCGTTCAATTCATCTACGGTTATCTTCGCAGTGAGGGGCCCCGTTTTAACCGGGACTGGCGAGGTAATAAGCACGCTGGCCGTAGGGCTGGTAGTATCCACACGCAGCCCGTCGGAAGTCGCCGGGCCGGAAACGGCGCCGTTGACCGGATAAGCCCTCACCGTGAAATAGTAGTACGCCCCCTCCGCCAGGGAGAGGCCGGTTTTAGTCACGCTCAGCGCGGTCCCGACATTTGTCATTGCGACTGTGTTCGAAGCCCCGGGCGCGGTGCCTATAGTATAGGTGTAGCTGCTTATGCCGCTCCAATGGGAAGAAGCGCCCCAATTAGCGGAAAGCGTATTTTTAGAACGCGTATAATCCTCGTCCACGCCGGCGCCGTCATACAGGTAGGGGATATCGCCTCCCTGACCGGTGTCCACCGAAAGAGTGTCCGCGGCCGGGGTCGCGTCATAAGCGCCAAAGTTGTCCTTGGCGCGCGCCTGCATGGTATGCGCGCCGGTGGGCAGCGAGGCGGCGGTAAACGTGAAGCTGTCGATGGTCTGGTTAAAAGCGCCGTCGCGCGGAGTGGCAGCGGTCCAGGCGGCGCCGTCGACGCTATATTCCACCGAGGCGATGCGGTTTATGCTTATGTTGCTGGGCGTGCGGGGGCCTCCCCATTGAGCGTAGGTGTTGGCGTTGGGATAAGCCGCGGTAGAATGGGCGACGCCGTAAAACACCGGCGAGGTGTTGGTGGTAGGGTCCGGGGCATAGGCGGTAAGCGCGGTAGTAGGCGGCAGGTCGATCAGGTCCAGTATCCCGATCGTCGCATTGTCGTCACCCCAGCCCAGCGCGCGCGCAGAGGCATTACAGACTACCGGCCCGTTACAGGTCGGGCAGGAGCCGGAAGCGGGGTAATACGGAAAAATATCGCCGCGCATTATGCAGCTGGACGTAGTACCGCCGTTCTGACAGTTGGAATTAGGGGCATTCAGGTAGCCCGACCTGGCCGTGGTAGCGCAGCCTGAAGCCGCGTACTCGTCCAGCGCGTAAAAGATATGCCCGGTTTCATGGGCCGCCACCGCGGCTACGTAATTTATCGTGTAGCCGCCATTATCGTAGGTCATTATCATGAACGGGCCGCCTATATAGGCATAGGCGAAATAGCCGTCAGAAAATTCTCCACTGATGTTCTGCTGGCTGTCGACCATGAAAATAGTAAAAGACCAATCGGCCGAATTGGCCAGGCGCATATCGTTATTGTAGTGGAATACCCTGTCGCCGTAGTCGGCCTCTGTGTAGCCCAGCTTGCCCATTACCTCCGCTATCCAGAGATCCTCGTCCGAACTCGGGTGGTTTATCGGTTCATAGACGGTAGTCAGGGTGATATTATTATGGACGAAAGTAAGACTGGCCGCCGAGTTGCGGGCCGCCCACCAGTTCATGGCTTCGCTTACCCCCGTAACGACGGCGTTCCTTTTGCTGAGGGTCCAGCCCGAGATTTCAGTCTTCGTATCGATGGAGCCGTCGCTCTGGACAAAAACAATATTCACCGCCACCTTCCCTATCAGGTATTCGCTGGTGTCGTAAAAGCCCGCGCCGTACGGCGCGGCGGCGGCCCGCAGCGAGCAGGCCAGGAGGAGCAGGAAAGCGGCCGGCTTTGTCATTTATTCTTCCGTCTGAACATCCGGGTATCGTTGACTGCCGGCCCGGGGGACTCGACCACGACCTCTGAAACCTCCGACCAGGTCCCGGCGGCCGCGCCGTCCGAGCCCATCACGCGCATGAAATACGGTGTATCCCGTTTTACCGGCAGGCCCGAGAGCTTGTAGGCGCAGGTGTCGGTGAAAACGTCCAGGAGAGGCGCCTCGAAATCGGCCGTCTCGGAAAGCTGGAGGTGATAATACTTGAAAACCGCGGGGGCGGCCCAGGAAAGCGGCTTGCCCTTGACCCTGTTTTTGGGCTGGACCTGCGGCGCGGCCAGCCGGGCGCCGGAAGCGCGGGCGGGCTTGGAGATGGCGAAGGAATACACGTCGGAATAGGCCCCTTCCCTGGTTTCACCTGTATTAAGAGTAAGCAGACCGGCCACGCGCCAGTAATAGATCCCGTCCTTCCAGAACGACGGGATCAGGCTGTAGCTGTTCCGCGCCAGGACCGTCTCGAGGCCGATAGCTTCGAAGCCCGCGTCCGCGCTTATCTGGAGCCGGTAGGCGTTGGCTTTCATCACCTCGTTCCAGGTAAGCTTGAGCGCGTCCCCCTTTCGCCCGACCTGCTGCACCTTCGAGCTGACCACCAAAGGGGCCTCGGGCGGATCCTCAACGAAGCGTTTGTTCCAGGCGTTGACGGCGAACACCGCGTTCTCTCCGTAGCGGGCGAAGGAGCTCCAGTCGTCCACCTTCTGGCGGTAAACCAATGCCCCGAATTTTTCCTCCAGCTGCTTGTCCAGCTCTTTGGGAATATACCCTATGAAAACGCTGGGCGGGTGGGACTGGAGCAATTTGGCCCCGTTCTTCTCCAGGAAGTCCTGGAATTTACGGTCGAAAGCGGTCCGTTCCGAGGGAACTACCAGCAGCGCGTTAGCCGGCGCTTCCTCGGCCGCGCGAACGGGCGCGCAGAGCACAAAAAAAGCCAGCAGCAGTTGTAATTTCATAATGCCGTCTCCTGAATTACCGCCACTATATTATAAATAGCCCGTTTTGCGGATTTATTACGAAGCTATGCTAGTGCCGCCTAAAGAGCTATGCTTATCGGGCGGCCGGACTTTTGGTAAAATAGCTGTATGGCCGACAGTCGAATATCCGTTACCGAAGATTACGTCGAACCGGAGCTGCTAAGTCCCGGCGGCGGTCCCTTCAAACCGCGCGGTGAAGAGCCCCGCCCGCAGCGCCCCCCCGAAAAGCCGGGTTTTTTTACCCGCCTTAAGATGCTGCTGGCCGCCGGCCTGGCCCTGCTCGGGATAGCCCTCTTCACGGTCGGCGCCCTCCTTACCTCCACGGTAATAGGCGCCATAATAGGCATCCCGCTAATGCTGATCGGCGCCGCCGTCTTCGTCCTTCTCTTCAAACTCCTGGCCTCCGGCTCCCCCACCCCCATCATCTTCCGCCGTTTTTAATTCACATTCACTGAAGAACTTCAAAATAAAGAACCGCGAGAAGCCCGGTCGGGGGCCTGGCAAGGGTATGGGCATCGCCGGGCACGGGCTCTCGCACACCGT
>JAVHPG010000035.1:0-17628 GCA_036170455.1 Elusimicrobiales bacterium | reverse complement strand
CCGCATCCAGGCGCGCTTCTTGTCGCCGAAGGGGGCGTCGAACTCGCGGCTCTCGCCTTTCTTCGCGCCTATCACAGCCTCGGCCAGGCCGGCTATGGTCTGGGGGCTGGAAAGGTCCACGATCTCGCCTTTCACGGCGCCGTCGGCCACGAGGACTCCGTTCTCGAAAGTATCGTAATCCACGATGACGAAATGGCTCTTGGTAGCGGCCTCACCCTCCGCGCCGGGCTTAAGGTAGGCGTTATATTCGCGCACCTGGTTTATATATTTCTCGACTTCGGCGTCGGTGATCTTGTGCACCTTGCGGGTGGCGGGTATCTTCTCATAGCCCTTCGGCTCAATGGAGGGGGAACACTCGAACTGCAGCTCAAAATAAAGGGACTTCGCGGGCTCGTAGCTGACATTTTTCAGCATGGGGGCGACCACCGGGTTGAGCTGGGCGCCTTTGAAGATCTCCGGCAGCGAGGACTTGGCGGCGATATCGAGGACCTCGTCCTTGACCATGGAGGGGAACTGGTCCTTTATCATGGTCAGCGGCACTTTGCCAACGCGGAAGCCGGGCAGGCTCACCACGCTCTGCAGGCGGACCAGCGCCTCCTGAGAGGCCTCGGCCAGGGCCTTGGAGTCCAGGTTCACGCCGAACACGTGCACGCAGCCTTCCTGCTTTATCTTCTTGATCTTGTCGCCGAAACCTAAAGTAATGTTCATGTTCCCTCCGATGATGTAGCTGAAATATTTTTAAAGTGTCGGGACGGGGACTTGAACCCCGACGGGAATTACCCCACATGGTCCTAAGCCATGCGCGTCTGCCAATTCCGCCATCCCGACTTTAAAGGCCGTTCCCGCCGCGGGATCCCCTAAAAGAAAAGAGTAATGAGTAAGAGCGTTGAATAAACCGGGGAGGCTTCACCTGCGCCCTTTTACTCTCCTGCATTACTCATTACTCCGGCGTTAAATCGAATGGGCCATACGGGATTCGAACCTGTAACCTTACGCTTAAGAGGCGTCTGCTCTACCGTTGAGCTAATGGCCCGTCGCTTTTTATTATACATAAACACGAATTGTTTTCAAAATACTTTCCACAATTTTACGTCGCACTTCCCTTTGCCCGTGATAATTGCTAAATTTGTTCCTATGCTCAAGAGGGAAACCGCGCTGCTCTGCCTCTCGCTCCTGCTCGCCCCGGCTCTCCTGCCGGCCGGGGAGGACCTCGCCAGGATCTACGCGGACGCCTCGGCCCAATGGATGGACGGCAGGCCCGAGGACGCGGCCGGGGCCCTCAAGTACGTTATCTACCGCTCTTCCGACCAGGCGCTGAACGCGGCCGCGCTGCGCGACCTCGCCGTCCTGCTGGCCGAGGCAGGGAAGAACGAGGAAGCCCTGGCCTACCTGCTGAAGGGGGAGATCCTCAGCCCCGAAGATTTCTATATACACTTTGAAAAAGGCTGGAACCTGCTCAGCCTCGAAAAATACCAGGACGCGCGGGCGGCGTTCGAAAAAGCCCTCACGCTCACCGGAGACCAGGACCTCTCGAACCAGGCGCGCTTCGCCATGGGCATCGCCGAGGCGGAACTGGGCGGCCCTAACGCCGCTATCGAGGACCTCCGTTCTATCTATACCCGCTACCCCTATCTGCTTTCCCCGATCGCCCAGCTTATCAGCGCCGATCTCATACGCCTTAAGAAGCGCCCCCACGCCGTGAACTTTATAAAGGAAGCGCTGACATACGACCAGCGGAACATCCAGGCGGAGCTGGACATGGCGCGTCTGTATGAGGATTCCGACTTCTATGTGCCGGCCTGGCAGACCTACTATACCCTGGCCGACCTCGACCCGGAAGAGCCTTTCTTCAGGGAAAAAGAGAAAAAGCTGCGCAAATACGTTAAAGGGAAAATTGACAATATGCTTTACTGGGCCCGGATGGCGTGGCCGGCCCACAAAGACCCGCTTCCGACGGGCGGCGCTAAAGTGAAGATCGGCCTTTACGCCGGGAAGGACGGCGTGCCCTCGCTGGTCAAGAGCTTCAGCTTCATAGCCGCCACGGACTTCGACCTGGTGGATACGCGCCTCGGCAATATTTCCTCGGGCAGGAGCAATATGCAGTGGACGGTCTCCTACGACGAGATGAACCGGATCTACGAGATACGGGACAGCATGGGCGCGAAGGCGCACACCACCGCCAACAGCCTGCGGATAGTCCCCAAGGTCCCCGGCGGCGTCATCCTTGTCAAGAACCCCGACCTGGCCGGGATCTACGGCGTGAACAGGGGCGACAAGGAGATCTCGGGAGAGCTGCTGGCGCTGGTGCGGGAAAAGGGCTTCTGGCTCATCAACGAGACTTCTCTCGAGAACCTGGTCAGCCCGGTTACGGCCAAGCTGGCCGACGGGTCCAGGCTGCCGGAGCAGCTCAAGGCGATGGCGGTGACCGTGCGCACCCGCCTCTCCCGCCTGGCCATGCTGCTCTCCCACGAAAGCAGGGAGTACAACCTCTGCGACTCCGCCCATTGCCTGCCCTTCCCGGGACTGCAGGGAGAAAGCGCGCCTTCGGCCGCGGCAGCCTCGGAAACGAGGGGCGAAACCCTCCAGGCGGGCCCGGGCCTGGCGCCAGCGGACCTCCACCGCGCCTGCGGCGGCTTCACGGGCTCCGGGGTCAGCGACGGCGGCAGGCCGATGCCCCTCATGACGCCTTTTAACTTTTACACGCACACACTGCTCGGCCCTCCCGAAGGTCTCCTTTGCCTCTCGGAAGACAAGACGATCAGCTCTGACGTATACTGGACCCTACTGCTGGAGCCGCGGTGGATAGAGAACCGCATAAACCGCTCGGGGAAAATAGGCTACATCCGCGCGATAACACCACTGGCCCGCGACGCCGCCGGGGCACTGAAAGCAATAAGGGTGGACGGGACCGCCGGGTCGGCCGTGGTCGAGGGGGCGGGCCCCATAGCCTACGCCCTCGGGGCCGGCGCCCTGCGCTCGACGCTTTTCAGCATACGCCCTATTTTCGACGGAAAGAAGCCGAAGCTCTTTGTCCTGCGCGGCATCGGGACCGGCGAAGGGAACGGGCTGTGCATCCTGGGCGCGCGCGGAATGGCCAAAGCCAGGGGGGCCAAGTACCGCGACATCCTTAAACACTATTTCCCCTTATATAAGGTAAGCGGCCGCGGGGCGCGCCCCTGAGACGGCGCGGCATGGCCCTGAAGCAATGATCAAAGTAGCGCATATAATAACACGCCTTGATTTCGGCGGCGCGCAGGCAAACACTCTCCATACTGCCTCCGCCCTGGACCGGCGCCGCTTTGACGCGCTGGTCGTAGCGGGCCCGGGGGGGATACTGGAGGGCAGGGCTGAGCGCGGGAAACTGGTGCCGGCCCTCCGCCTGGCGCGCGAGATCAACCCTTTTAAAGACCTGGCCGCTTTTTTTGAATTAAGGGACATCCTGCGCGGGCTCCGCCCCGAAGTGGCGCACACGCATTCTTCCAAGGCCGGCATACTCGGCCGCCTGGCGGCCGCGGCGGCGGGGGTCCCGGTTGTGGTGCACACTTTTCACGGCTTCGGTTTCCACCCCCGTCAAAGCTTCCTTAAGCGCGGCCTCTTCGTGCTGCTGGAAAAATTCTGCGCCCGCTTTACCGACGCGCTGGTTTTTGTCTCGAAGTCCAATATGGAAACCGCCCGCGCGGCGGGGATAGGCTCGCCGCGGCAGTACCGCCTAATCCGCAGCGGGGTAAAGCTCTCCGGCTACCCCGCCGCCGTCGACCGCGAGGCCAAAAGGGCGGAGCTCGGCCTGGCCGCCGGCGACCTGGTGGTTCTCAGCATCGGCAACGCCAAGCCGCAAAAGAACCCCGGGCATTTTCTGGAGGCGGCCGCCCGCCTGTCGGCGCTCCATCCGTCCGCCCGCTTCGTTTTCACCGGCGGCGGAGAGCAGCTTGAAAACCTGCGCGCGGCAGCGCGGGGCCGCGGGCTGGAAAAGATCTGCCTCTTTACCGGCTGGCGCGAGGATTCCGCGCAGCTGCTGGCCGCCTCGGATATTTTCGTGCTGACTTCTCTCTGGGAAGGGCTCCCGCGCAGCCTGGTCGAGGCCTTTAAGACCGGCCTGCCCGCGGTCTGCTACCGCACCGACGGCGTTACGGATATCCTTAAGGACGGCGTGAACGGCTTTTCCGCGGATGCCGGGGACCTGGACGCTTTCTGCTCGGCGCTGTCCGCCATGCTCGGCGACGCCGCGCTGCGCGGGAAACTGGCGGCGGGAGCCGCGGCCACCGACCTGGGAGAGTTCGACATAGATTTCATGGTACGGCAGCAGGAAGAACTCTATGAGGAACTCCTGAAAAAGAAAGGATTGAAAAAATGACCCCCCTGATCTCCGCCGTGATACCCGTCTTTAACGAGAAAGAAAACCTGCCGGCCTTCAAGGCCGAGCTCGGCGCCGCGCTGGCCGGGATGAAAATTCCTTACGAAGTGATCTGGGTCGACGACGGCAGCTCGGACGGCTCCTTCGGCGAGCTGGCAAAATTCTCCGCCGAACCCGCCCACCGGGCCCTGCGACTTTCAAAGAATTACGGGCAGACGGCCGCGCTGGCCGCCGGCATCGCCGCCGCGCGCGGCGAGTGGATCGTCACGCTGGACGCGGACGGGCAGAACGACCCGGAAGACATCCCGCGCCTCTTCGCCGCCGCCGCCGCCGGAATAGACGTGGTCAGCGGCTGGCGGAGCAACAGGCGCGACGCGTTCTTCTCGCGCGTGCTGCCTTCGCGGGCCGCCAACTTCATAATTTCCGCGGTCACCGGGGTCAGGCTTCACGACTTCGGCTGCACCCTCAAGGTCTACAGGGCCTCGCTGCTTAAGGAGGTTGACCTCTACGGAGAGATGCACCGCTTCCTGCCGGCGATACTCGGCTATGCCGGGGCGTCGATAACGGAGCTGGCGGTGAACCACCGGCCGCGCACTTCGGGCAAATCGAAGTACGGCCTGGCGCGCACCTTCAAGGTCGTGCTGGACCTCTTCACCGTCAAGTTCATGGGCGATTTCATCACCAAGCCGATCTACCTGTTCGGCGGCCTGAGCCTCGCGCTGCTGGCCGGGTCCGGCGTGATGGCCGCCTGGACGCTCTACAACAAGTTCTTCAACGGCATCTTCGTCAAAGACCAGCCCCTTTTACTCGTCGCTATCTTTTTCGCGCTCGTCGCGGTCCAGTTCGCCTTCATGGGCCTTATCGCCGAAGTGCTGATCCGCACCTACCACAGCGCGAACCGCAAGCCGCCGTACGCGGTCGCCGAAAAAATCAACTGTTCCTGAACGGCCGGCCCGCCCTGAAATACCCGCGCCCGCCATGCAAAAGCAAGCGCTGCGGCATTGACTATTATCCGGATAGTTGATATCTTATTGTTCTTATGCAGGAAAAAGACCCGCTTATTTTTAATTATTCCGAGATCAAGGAAGAAGAAGGCCTTAATCTCAGGCTCGAGCCGCCCGTGGCCGGCTACGCGGCCCTCTTCGACCCGCCCGTAACGCTTAAGAAAGTCGCCCTCGAGCTCAATTTATCCGTCGGGCTGGACTCCATATTCCTGGAGGGGAAGGCGAGCGCCGACCTCGAGATGATCTGCGCCCGCTGCGCCGAGCCGATCGTCCGGACTTTCGAGGACACTTTTGACGAGGTATACCCGGATACAGTAGAATATATAGATACGCGCGAAGTAATACGGGAAACCGTCGGTGTCCTCGCGCCTATAAAGGTTTTGTGCTCCGACAGCTGCAAAGGGCGCTGCCTTGTCTGCGGGATAAACCGCAACGAGCAGGTCTGCGCCTGTAAAGCAGAGAAGGCGAACGCCTTCGACGGCCTTAAAGGACTGAAGCTGCCGGACCAGGACAAGCCCGGAAAGAAAGATATCTAAGTCTAAAACAGAGGAACTACTATGCCTAATCCTAAACGAAAACATACCCCGATGCGCAGGGACAAGCGCCGGTCGCAGAACTGGAAGCTGGAGGTTAAATCCCTCTCGGCCTGCGCCCAGTGCGGAGCCCTCCGCCTGCCCCACCGCGTCTGCCCTTCCTGCGGCTTCTACAACGGAAAGCTGGAAGTAGCCCAGAAAGCCGCCAAGACCGAAGAGGGCAAGGATCAGAAATAACCGGCGAAGGCCGCCAGGCGGGCAGAGCCCCCCGGTGCGGCCCGGCCATAGGCTGGCAACTATGCGAATAGCGCTTGACGCTCACGGCGGGGATCTAGGCCTTAAGCCAAACGTTGAAGGGGCCTTGCTTGCCGCAAAAAAGCTGGCCCACGAGGTGATACTCGTGGGCAGGGATCCCGAAATCCGGGAGGAGCTGCGCCGCCAGGGCGCGGAAGATCCCGAAAGAATAACCATAGTCCACGCGCCGCAGACGGTGGAAATGGGCGGCGACCCCGTCGCCGAGTGCCGCTCCAAGCCGAATTCCTCACTCATGATCGGGGCCGGGCTTGTCCGCGAGGGCAAGGCCGACGCCTTTATCTCAGCCGGGAATTCCGGCGCCATAATGGTGGCCGCCCTGCTTAAGCTGAAGAGGATCCCCGGCGTGATCCGCCCGGCCATAGCCGCCCCGCTGCCCACGCTCAAGGGTACGACTTTGCTCCTGGACGCCGGCGCCAACATGGACTGCAAGCCCTGGCACCTCGCCCAGTTCGCCGTAATGGGCTCGATCTATATGAAGTCACTCTTCAAGATCGAGAATCCCTCCGTAGGCCTGCTCTCTATAGGCGAAGAAGAATCAAAAGGCAACGCCCTGGTGCAGGAAACTCTGCCGCTCATCAAGAACATGGGCCTGAATTTTCACGGGCCTGTCGAGGGCCGGGACATCCCGGAAGGCCTTACTGACGTGGTCGTAGCCGACGGCTTCGACGGCAACGTAGCGCTCAAGCTCTACGAGGGCGCGGCCAAGGTAGTTTTCAAAATGCTAAAAGAGCAGATCATGAGCAAGTTCACCTATAAGATAGGCGCCATGCTGATGCGCAAAGTTTTCACCGACATGAAGATCAAGATGAGCGTGGATATCTACGGCGGCGCCCCGCTCCTCGGCGTTAACGGGGTGGTCCTGGTCTGCCACGGCCGCGTGACCCCCAACGCCATTTTCAACGCGGTCCGCGTCAGCGGGGACCTGGCCGCCTCGGGAATGATCACGCACATCAAGAAGCAGATGGAGCAGGTCAAGGACCGCATCACGGCCGCCGAAGATAAGGTTTCGGCCGCAAAGGCGGCAGAGTGAAGCTCCTCGAGGGAAAAACGGCCCTTATAACCGGAGCCGCCCGCGGCATAGGCTTCGAGATAGCCGCGGCTTTTGCGGCCGCAGGGGCCTCGGTGGCCGTTGCCGACCTCTCGCTGCAGGACTCCGCCGCGGCCGCCGCGGACATAGCCTCGAAGACCGGGGCGAAGGCCATAGGCCTGGCGCTGGATGTTTCGAAAGAGGCGGACTGCGATAAAGCCGTCGAGGAAGCCGTAAAAGCTTTCGGAAAGCTGGATATCCTCGTCAACAACGCGGGCATCACCAGGGACAATTTGGTGCTGCGCATGAAAGAGGCCGATTTCGACGCCGTCATCGACGTCAACCTGAAGGGCGCGTTCCTGATGTGCAAAGCGGCCTCCAGGCTTATGCTGAAGGCCCGCGCCGGGCGCATAATAAATATTTCCTCCGTAGTAGGTCAAAGCGGCCAGGCGGGACAGGCGAACTACTCCGCCTCCAAGGCCGGCCTGATAGGCCTCACCAAGTCGCTGGCCAGGGAGTTCGCTCCCCGCCAGGTACTGGTGAACGCGGTAGCGCCCGGCTTTATCCGCACGCGAATGACCGAGAACCTGAAAGAAGAGGCGAGGGCGAAGATCTCCGAAATGATCCCGCTGGGCCGCATGGGCGAGCCCGGAGACGTGGCAAAGGCCGCGCTCTTCCTGGCTGGCGGCGACTCGGCCTATATCACCGGCCAGGTGCTGTCCGTGAACGGCGGCCTGTACATGTAAGACCGGGGGAAGCGGGCGTTTAAGAATTTCAGCGGATCAACAATACTTAGCAGGAGGGTACAGAAATGGCAGTTACAGAAAACCTTGAAGACAGAGTTAAGAAAATAATAATCGAGCAGCTGGCCGTCGACGCGGCGGAAGTCACCCCGCAGGCACAGTTCGTGCAGGACCTCGGAGCGGACTCCCTGGACACCGTGGAGCTGGTAATGGCGCTCGAGGAAGAATTCGACATCGAGATCCCCGATGAGGACGCGGAAAAAATAAAGACCGTCGGCGAAGCCGTACGCTACATAACCGATAAATCCGGAAAGAAAGACTAGGCGGCACGGGCTAAGCGGATGAAGGCTTAAGGATAGTGGGGCTATCCCCATTCTTTTCTTTGGCCTTTATCCTTGATACCTTAGCCTTCCGATCACCGGAATGTCTTCTCTCGAAGAAGTAATAGGATATAAATTCAGGGACAGGGAGCTGCTGGCCGAGGCCCTCACCCACAAGTCGCACGCGACCGAGCGGGGCGCCCTCCGGCACAACGAGCGCCTGGAATTCCTGGGCGACAGCGTCCTGGGCCTGGTAGTATCCTATTATCTTTTCCTTAAGAACCCCTCCGAGAACGAGGGGTTCCTCTCTAAGAGCAAGTCAGCCATAGTCTCCCGGGCGAACCTGGCCCGCTGGGCGGAGCTTATCAAGCTCGGCCACCACATAAGCCTCGGCGCCGGCGAGCACCTGAGCGGCGGCAGCAAGCGCCACAGCATCCTGGCCAATGCCATGGAGGCCGTACTCGGGGCCGTCTACCTGGACGGGGGGCTGCCGCACGCCGAGAAGCTTATTATCCCCTGGCTGGAAAGCCAGGTTCCGGAGCTTCTCGACATCGACCACAAGAGTATCCTCCAGGAAATAATACAGAAAGCCCACAAGCGCCCGCCGGACTATGAGCTTATGAGCGAAACCGGGCCGGAGCACCAGAAACTTTTCACGGTGCGGGCCTGCCTCGGGAAAAATACGCTGGGGCTCGGCTCAGGCAAGAACAAGAAGGAAGCCCAGCAGGCCGCGGCGAAGAACGCCCTGGACTACCTGGCCACGCACGAAGTGCCAAAGCATGAAGTCTGACCGCGCGGCGGGAGAATTAAGATAATGAAAGATATCAGGACAAAAAAAGATTTTGACGCGGAACTCGCGGCCGGCGGAGAAAGGCTGGTCCTTTTTTACTCCGGCTGGTGCCACTTCTGCTCCGCCTTTATGCCCGCCCTTGAAAAAAGCGCGAAAAGGAATTCGGCTGTTTTCTTAAAGCTTTGCGTCGACGACCTCCCCGCGCTCGAGGAGCATTTCGCCGTGGAAGTAGTGCCCACCGTGCTTTTTTTCAAGGACGGCAGGCTCGTTAAGCGCCTCGACGGCGTCCTGGGCCGCGGACTCACGGAGGAGAAGCTCGTCGCCTTCGCCGAGTCCTGCGGTATTAAAGCCGCTTAGATGAAGGCCGCCGGCCACAAGGCGCCGTACCGGCTAACCCATCCTATTTTATGCAGAGCCGGCTTAAAATAATTCTGGTCAGGCCGCGGAACCCGGACAATATCGGGGCCGCGGCGCGCGCCATGGCCAATTTCGGCCTGTCCGAACTCGCCCTGGTGGCGCCCTTCGAATCCGACTGGAAGGAGGCCGCGGACGCCTGGCGGTCCGAAGCCTCGGTCTCAGCGATCGACGCCATGGACGTGATAAATTCAGCGAAGATCTTCGGCAGCATTCCGGAGGCCGCGGCTGACTGTTCGCTGCTGCTCGGGACCTCCTCGCTGCACAGGGCCATCCCGGGGCGCGACGTGATACTTCTTTCCGAAACCCCGGCCTATATCTCCCGCTGCGCAGGGAAGACCGCGATCCTTTTCGGCCCGGAAAAAACCGGCCTCACCAAGGAGCATCTTTCTTTTTGCAGCGCGACGATAAATATCCCCACCCGCGAGAAGCAGCCCTCGATGAACCTGGGCCAGTCGGTGGCGGTAACAGCGTACGAACTCGCCACCCGCGGATATATTCATAAGCCTTCCGCCCAGCGCGAGGCGCGCGAGCAGAAGCCGATGGAGATAGAGCGCATGGTAGGGCGTATCTGCGCCAGGCTCCAGCGCTCGCACGGACCGCATTGGGGGGCGGAAGCCCAGGCGCGTTCTATCAGGCAGGGCCTGCTGGACGCCCGGCTCACGAGGGCGGCGATGACCGCGCTGATCCTTCTGCTGGAGGAGAACTAGCCGCGGCCCGGATTTTATGAAAGTAAAACAAAGATGCCCGTGGGCCTACGGCTCCAGCCCGTTTTACATCCCGTACCATGACGCCGAGTGGGGCGTTCCGGTGCACGACGACCGCGTGCAGTTCGAGTTCCTCACGCTCGAGAGCGCGCAGGCCGGTTTAAGCTGGTCCACCATCCTGAACAAGCGCGAGGGGTACAGGAGGGCTTTCGCCGGTTTCGACCCGGCTAAGGTGGCGAAGTTCACGCCCGCCAGGATCGAGGCCCTCCTCAAAGATCCCTCGATAGTCCGCAACCGCCTTAAGGTCAACGCCGCGGTGAACAATGCGCGCCTCTTCCTTGAAGTCCAGAAAGAGTTCGGGAGCTTCTCGAAATACATCTGGTCTTTCGTGGGGGAAACCCCAAAAGTCAACAGCTGGACCACGCTCAGCCAGCTCCCGGCCTCCTCCAAAGAGTCCGATGCCCTCAGCGCCGATCTGAAGAAGCGCGGCTTCAAATTCGTCGGAACCACCATAATGTACGCCCACATGCAGGCCACCGGTCTGGTAAACGACCACCTGAAGACCTGCTTCAGGTACCGCGCGTGTTCGAAATAGCTCCCGCCGTTTTCACCTGTCCCGCGGGCCCCCGTGTATAAGTCAACATACATATAGCAAAACGGGGGTTACCGAAATTTAAATTATGTAGTAGAATATAATTAATGCGTCAATACCTTGCTTTTCTCCTTACCGCCGGATTCGGCCTGATTGTCGCAGCGGCAATGCTAATTCTCTCCGTCCTTTTCGGACCGAAAAAGAAGACGCCGGTAAAACAGGAGCCTTTTGAATGCGGCATGCCGACGGCAATGGAGCCGCGCGGCGCGGCGCGGGTCAACTTTTACCTGGTCGCCGTGCTTTTCGTGATGTTCGACATCGAGATAGCCTTCCTCTACCCCTGGGCCGTCTCCTTCAGGGACCTCGGCCCCGGCGCCTTCTACGTCATGGCCGGCTTCCTGGCGGTTCTTGCCGCCGGCCTGGTCTATTCAATTAAAAAGAGGGCCCTGGAATGGGATTAGAGACCGTCTTCGGGCACTCCTTCCTCACCACCCGCCTTGACGAGGCCGTCAACTGGGGCAGGAAATATTCATTCTTCCAGTATCCTTTCGTGACCGCCTGCTGCGGGATGGAGTATATGTCGGTTTTCGCCTCCGCCTACGACATCGCCCGCTTCGGCGCCGAATACCCGCGCTTCTCGCCCCGCCAGGCCGACGTGCTGTTCGTAGTAGGCACCGTCAATGAGAAACTGGCCCCGGTCCTGAAGCGCGTCTATGACCAGATGTGCGAGCCCAAATGGGTGGTCTCCTTCGGCGTATGCGCCACCTCCGGCGGGTTCTACGACAATTACGCCACCGTACAGGGCATCGACAAGATCATCCCGGTGGATATCTACATCCCGGGCTGCCCGCCGCGCCCCGAGGCCATACTGGACGCCCTGATAAAGCTGCAGGAGAAAGTCTCGAAGGAATCCGTGCTGGACCGCAAATATAAATGACGAACTACCTGCTGGAGACCTTCAAAGCCAGGTTCCCGGACGACGTCCTGGACACCCACGCTTTCCGCGGCGACGAAACCGTCATCCTGAAGAAAGAAGCGCTGCTGAAAGCCGCGGCGTTCCTGAAGGACGAGCTGGGCTTCGACTTCCTGATGGACCTGACCGCCGCGGATTACCTCCCGCGCGAGCCCCGCTTCGAGCTGGTCTGCCATTTTTATTCCTCGAAGAACAATTACCGCCTGCGCCTTAAATGCCCCGTCGCCGGAGCCGACGCGCGGGTGGATTCGCTGACCTCGCTGTGGGCCGGCGCCAACTGGTTCGAGCGGGAAGCCTACGACATGTACGGGATAAAATTCGAGGGACATCCCGACCTGCGGCGCATACTGATGTACGACGGCTTCGAGGGCCACCCGCTGCGCAAGGATTACCCGCTTAAGAAAAGGCAGCCCAGGATCCCGCACAGGGATTAGGGAAAAGATCTTTCGTAAAAATGGAAAAGAAGAACGCTGAAACACAGAAGAACTGGAACCTGGAAACGCTCGAGGACGGGCGCATGGTCCTGAACATGGGCCCGTCGCACCCGGCGATGCACGGCATCGTGCGCGTCCTGCTGACCGTGCAGGGCGAGCGCGTCGCAGATTCCGACGTGGAGATAGGCTATCTGCACCGCGGCTTCGAGAAGACCTGCGAGAATATCACCTATAACCAGTGCGTCCCGTACACCGACCGCCTGAACTATGTCTCGCCCCTGATAAACAATGTCGGCTATGCCCTGGCGGTAGAGAAGCTGATGGGCATAGAAACCCCCGCGCGCTGCCAGTACATCCGCGTCATCATGAGCGAGCTCTCCCGCCTGACCGACCACCTTACCTGCATAGGCGCCAACGCCATGGAGCTGGCCGCCTTTACCGTATATTTCTACCTCATCAACGCCCGCGAGGAGATCTACCGCCTTACCGACGCCGTGGCCGGCGGCCGGGTGACGCCGGCCTATACCCGCGTGGGCGGCCTTACCCGCGACCTGCCTCCGGATTTCGCTAATATGACCGCCGAGGTTTTCAGGAAGGTGCGCAAGAACCTTTCCGACGCCGACAAGCTGCTGACCCGCAACCGGATCTTCTACGACCGCCTTCACAATGTAGGGAACATCTCGAAGGAAGACGCCATCGCTTTCTCCTTCACCGGCCCGGCGCTGCGCTCCACCGGCGTGCCGCTCGACGTGCGCAAAGCCACGCCCTACCTGGTCTACGACCGCTTCGATTTCGACATCCCCGTGGGCTCCAACGGCGACAACTACGACCGCTACCTCGTGCGCCTGGAAGAGATGAAGCAGAGCATGCGCATCGTCGAGCAGGCCCTGGCCCAGCTGCCCGGCGGGCCGGTAAACCATCCCGATTTCAACGTGATACTCCCGCCGAAGGAAGAGGTCGCGGGGAACATAGAGGCCCTGATGGCCCACTTCAAGCTGACTTTCGAAGGCGTGAAGCCTCCGAAAGGGGAAGTTTACCAGGCCGTGGAAGGCGGCAACGGCGAACTGGGCTTCTACATCGTCAGCGACGGCACCGGCAGCCCCTGGCGGCTGCGGGTGCGCCCGCCGTGCTTCGCCCTGACCGGCGGGCTCTCGCAGATGATAAAGGGCGGCTATATAGCCGACATCGTCTCCACTTTCGGACAGATAAACATGATAGGCGGGGAGCTGGAAAGATAATGCCTTTCAAATTTACGGAAGAATTCAAGGCCAAAGCGGAAAAGATCTGCGCGAAATATCCCCGCCGGGACGCCGCGCTTATCCCGCTCCTGCACGAGATGCGGAAAGAGGCTGGCTATGTGGCGGAGGAGGGCATGGACGCCCTCGCCCTGCTCCTGGAGCTGCCTTATTCCCGCGTCAAGGCGGTAGCGACCTTTTACACCATGTTCAACAGGGAGCCCGTAGGCAAATACCACCTCCAGGTCTGCCGCAATATTTCCTGCCACATGGCCGGCGCCGAAGGCCTCCTGGGCCGCCTCCGCTCCAAGCTCGGGATTGCCGAGGGGGAGACGACCAAGGACGGCCTCTTCACCCTCTCCGCCGTGGAATGCCTGGGCGCCTGCGGCTCGGCGCCCGTGATGCAGGTCAACGAGAAGTATTTCGAGAACCTGAACGAAGAGAAACTCGACGCCCTGCTCGAAGACATGAAGCACGGCCGCGTGCAGCGCTAGTATATGGAAAACATACTTCTGAAAGACAATGTCGCGGAAATAGAAGCCTATTTCGCCGCCGGCGGCTATAAGCCGCTTAAGAAGGCGCTCGGCCTCAAGCCCGCGGAAGTTATCGACGAAGTTAAAAGATCCAACCTGCGCGGGCGCGGCGGGGCCGGCTTCCCCTGCGGCCTCAAGTGGTCTTTCATCCCCAAGGACGCGCAAGGCCAGCGCTACCTGGTCTGCAACGCCGACGAGGGCGAGCCCGGCACTTTCAAGGACAGGGAGCTGATCCGGAAAAACCCGCACGCCCTGATAGAGGGCATGGCCATAGCCGGCTACGCGATCGGGGCCGGCCACGGCTATATCTACATCAGGGGGGAATTCTCCGGGGAAACAGAGCTGCTCCAAAGATCCATCTCCGCCGCGCGCGCGAAGGGCTTTCTGGGGAAGAACATCCTGGGGTCCGGCTTTAGTTTCGAGATCTTCACCCACCGCGGCGCCGGGGCCTACATCTGCGGAGAAGAGACCGCCCTGCTGGAATCGCTGGAGGGCTTCAAGGGCCAGCCGCGCCTGAAGCCGCCCTTTCCGGCGATAAAGGGGCTGTTCGGCAGCCCCACCGTGATAAACAACGTTGAGACGCTCGCCGCGGTGCCGGCGATAATAGCCAACGGGGGCGACTGGTACGCCGCCATCGGCAGCGGCAAAAGCGCCGGGACCAAGCTTTTCTGCGTCAGCGGGCCGGTCAATAAGCCGGGGGTGTACGAACTGCCGCTTGGAACGCCCCTGCGCGACCTGCTCGAGAAGAACTGCGGCGGCCTTAAGCCCGGCAAAAAGCTCAAGGCCATTATCCCGGGCGGCTCCTCTACCCCGGTGCTCACCGCCGAAGAGGCGCTGGCCGTCAAGCTGGATTACGAATCCCTCGCAGCGGCAGGCTCCATGCTGGGCTCCGGCGCGGTCATAGTTATCGACGAGAGCCAGTGCATGGTCAAGCTGCTGCAGGTGCTCGCCCGCTTCTATCACCACGAGTCCTGCGGCCAGTGCTCCCCCTGCCGGGAAGGCTGCGGCTGGATAGAAAAGATCATGAACAGGTTCGAGGATGGCCGAGCCGACAGGAAAGATATAGACACGCTTTATTCCGTGGCCGACGGGATGCTGGGGCGCACTATCTGCCCGCTGGCGGACGCCATGGCCATGCCGGTGAAGAGCTTTATAAGGAAATTCCGCTCCGAATTCGAGGCGCACGCGGACGGGAAGACCTGCGCTAAAAAATAACGATGCCTACGCTTACCATAGACGGGAAATCGGTAGAAGTAGAAAAAGGGACCTCCATCCTCGAGGCGGCCCAGAAGCTAGGCGTCTATATCCCGCGCTACTGCTATCACCCGAAACTTTCCGTCTCGGGCAACTGCCGCATGTGCCTGGTGGAAGTTGAAAAGGCCCCCAAGCTGCTCACCGCCTGCTCCACGGAGGCCGCGGAGGGCATGGTGGTGCGGACGGTCTCGGATAAAGTAAAGGCCGCCCGCCGCGACGTGCTGGAATATCTCCTTATCAACCACCCGCTCGATTGCCCCATCTGCGACCAGGCCGGGGAATGCGGGCTCCAGAACTACTACATGGACTACAGCCTGGCCAAAAGCCGCTTTAAGAACGAGGACAAAGTGCGCAGGCAGAAACGCCGCGCCCTGGGGCCCCACCTGGTGCTGGACAATGAGCGCTGCATCCTCTGCACCCGCTGCGTCCGCTTCTGCGCCGAAGTCACGAAGACCTCGGAGCTCGAAGTGATGGGGCGCGGCGACCGCTCCCATATCGACCTGAAGGAGGGAAAGGCCCTGGATAACGGCTATTCGCTCAATATCGCCGATATCTGCCCCGTGGGGGCATGGACCTCGCGCGACTTCCGCTTCAAGCAGCGCGTCTGGTTCTTAAAGAGGACGCCTACAATTTGCCTCGGCTGCGCCACCGGCTGCCAGATAGAGGCGCACCACAACGAAAACACCATCTACAGGACGGTGCCGCTCCCCAACCCTGAAACCAATACCTGGCTCTGCGACCACGGCCGCCTGGCCTACAAAGCAGTACATGGGGGGGACAGGCTTACTAAAGGCGTGGTAAAGAACGGCCTGATAGATTTCGAACCCGCCCTGCGCGAAGTAGCGGCGCGCATAGACGAAGCCCGCGGGGCCGGGGCGGTAGCCGTCCTCGGCTCGCCCTGGCTTTCCGTAGAGGATAACGCCGCCCTCGCCCGCCTGGCCAAAGACGCGCTGAAGACCGAAAATTATTGTTTCGACTTCAATGCCGAGCAGGGGATAAAGGACGGGATACTGATAAACAAAGATCCGGCCCCGAATACCGCCGGGACAAAGTTGGTTAAGGCGGCGCACTCCGGAATTTCCATCGAAGAGCTCTCGCGCCGCATAACTTCCGGGCAGGTCAAGGTAGTGCTGGCGGAAGCGCGGGCGGCCGGGCTGATAAAAGAAGCCCTTAAGGCAGGCGGGACCCGCCTGATGGTTTTCGCCGCCAACCGCGGGGAAATCCCGGCCGGGGCCTACGCCACTTTACCCTATGCCTCTTACTTCGAGACCCCGGGGACTTTCATCAACTACCAGGGGCTGCGCCGCCGCACCACGCCGCCGGTGGAAGCGCCGGAGGGCGTAAAGCCGCTCTGGGCGGTGATAAACAAGCTGGCCGCCTACAGCGGGGGGGCGCTGAGGCTGGATTCGGCCGAGGACGCTTTAAAAGGCATAGAGCTTAAATGATGGAATTTTTCGAAGCCAACAAGGACATCCTGCTCTTCACCGGCGCCGCCGCCGTGAAAGTTCTGGTTTTCCTCGGCGCCGTAATGGGCTTTACCGCCCTGATGACCCTGGCCGAGCGCAAAATAAGCGCGCTCATGCAGGACCGGATCGGCCCCAACCGCGCCTCCGTCTTCGGCTTCGCTTTCAACGGCCTTTTCCAGCCCGTCGCCGACGCGATAAAAATGATACTGAAGGAAGATTTCGTGCCAGGCCGCGCCGAGAAGCTTCTTTTCACGCTGGCGCCTTTCTTCGCGCTGGTCCCCGTGCTTGCGCTCTTCGCGGTAATACCTTTCGGCGACTACGTGATGGTTTACGGCTACCAGCTGGAGCTCCAGATAGCAGACCTGCCGCTCGGGCTTTTCTTCGTGCTCGCCCTCTCGGGCCTGGCCATCTACGGCGTCTTCCTGGGCGGCTGGGCCTCCAAGAATAATTTCGCCCTCCTCGGCGGCCTGCGCGGCGCGGCGCAGATGGTCTCCTACGAAGTGGTGCTCGGGCTGACCCTCGTCGGGCTAATGATGATCTACGGATCCGCCAGCCTGCAGGACATGGTGCGGGCCCAGGGCCGGCTCCTGTTCGGCTTCATCCCGGCCTGGGGCGTGGTCTACCAGCCCTTCGCCTTCGTCCTTTTCCTCACCGCCGCCATCGCCGAGAACAAGCGCACCCCGTTCGACCTGGTGGAAGGGGAGTCGGAAATAATCGGCTATTTCATGGAATACAGCTCCATGCGTTTCGCGTCCTTCATGTTCGCGGAATTCATAGAAGTGGTCCTGGTATCCATGCTGGCGTCCACGCTGTTCTTCGGCGGCTGGCAGGTCCCCTACCTCCACGAGACCGGCTTCCTGTTCCCCGGCGGCGCGGCCATACCGCTTAACCATTACCTGGTCTCGGCGATGCAGGTGGGAGCCTTCTCCGCCAAGAC
>JAVHPG010000034.1:0-17651 GCA_036170455.1 Elusimicrobiales bacterium | reverse complement strand
GTCTATGACCAGCGAGAAGGTGGAGGACCAGGCCGAGTAGTTGCCGGCATTGTCGGCCGCGCGGGCCTTCCAATAGTAGGAGTCCGAGACCAGGCCGGCGGCCTGATACTGGGAGGCGGCGGGCGCGGCGCTGGCCTGGAAGACCGCGAAATACTGGTCGGTGCTTATGTAGAGCTCGTAGCCGTTAACTCCGGAAAGCGAGTCGGCCGCGTCGCTCCAGTCGAATGTAGGCCCGGCGGAATTGGAGTAGCCGCCGTCCGCCGGGGAGACCGGGGACGGGGCGGAGGGCGCCGTGGTGTCCTTCCTGACGTAGAAGACGTCGGAAAGCGCGGTGGTGGAGCCGGCGTAGTCCACCACGCGCACCGAGACATAGTTGGTGCCGGACTGCATGAGGCTGAAGGTAGAGACCCCCAGGCTCCAGTCGGAAGAGTAGGAAGCGGCATTGACACCGGAGGCGAGGTCGGTCCAGTCGGAGATGAGCGTACCCGTCTGCGCCGCTCCGGTGGTCACCTTCACCTGTATCCTGTCTATCAGCGAGCCGCCGGTATCCGCGAAGTCCACGTTGTAGAGCGCGGCGGCGGAATTGCGCCAGGCGTCGTCCCCCGCCTGGTTGTCGGCCACTCCGGGCGCGGCGACGTCTTTCCTTATATAGAACACGTCGTCAAGCGTGGTGATATTGCCCGCCGCGTCCGCCGCCTGAGCCGAAACGTAATTGGTGCCGTCGGGCAGCAGGTCCCAGTGCCCCTGCGGCAGCGCCCAGTCAGCGGTATAGAAATCGGCCCCGATGGAGCCCGCTATAAGCCCGGCCGCGAAGGAAACCAGCTCGGCGCCCTGCCTGCCGGTGGAGGAGTAGACGGCGTAGCGCACGCTCTGGAGCCTGGACCCGCCGGCGTCCGTGAAGTCCACGTTGAAGACGGTGCCGGAGGACCTGCGCCAGACGTCGTCGCCGGCCTGCGAGCCGGTTATCACCGGGGGCGCGGTGTCCACGAAGACCGCGAAAGTGGAGGTCCAGGCCGAATAATTACCCGCAATGTCCTGCGCCCGGACCCGCCAGAAGTATTTTCCGCTGGAGAGGGCCGAGGAAGCCGCCGATGAAACCGACGGGGAACCGCTGAAAGCGAGCGCGGCGAAGTTGTCGGAAGTGGAGACCTGGAGGGCATAGCCCGCGAGCCCGGAGATGCCGTCGGCGGAATCGGTCCAGTCGAAAAGCGGGGCCTGGGCGGCGGCCGCGTTATCGGCGGGCGAGGAGAGCGCCGGGACGGAAGGCGGCGTGGTGTCCTTTTTTATATAGAAGGCGTCTATGGCCGGCAGCAGCGTCGTATTCAGCGCGCCGTCGACCGAGCGCACCGAGATATAGGTCAGCCCCTCGGGCAGGGCCGTCCAGGTGCTCGCCGCCAGCGACCAGTCCAGGTCGTAGCTGTCGACGCCGGAGGTGGAGACCTGCGCGGACCAACCCAGCGCCAGCGTGCCGGTCTCGTTGGGTCCGGTATGGGCCTTTATCTGTATTTCCTTGAGATGCGAGCCGCCGGCGTCGTTGAAGTCCACATTGAAAACGGTGCCGGAGGAACTGCGCCAGGCATCGTCCCCGGTCTGGTTGTCGGTCACCGTGGGGCGGCTGGTATCGTGGCGGTGCAGGACGAAGCCGAAGGCCTGCCGGCTGGTGTCGGAAAGGGTGGTGGTATGCGTGACTCCCAGCGAGAAGGCGCTGCCGTTCCAGGAGGCCGCGCGCACGTCGGAGTTGCGGGAGGTGGCGTTCATGATGATGGAATTGGTGTTGGGATCGCCTTCCAGCAGGACGTTCCTTATGGTATTGGACCAGCCGGTCACTATGGGGGCGGCGGCCAGGGTGGTCGTCCAGCCTGTCGCCAGGCTCCAGACCGCGTAGCGCACGCCGAAGGAGGCGCTGTCGGCCGAGGCCGCCACCAGGTTGCCGCTCTGCGACTCCCAGGCCGCGTCTATGCTGCGGGCCTGGTTATTGTTATTGGCCACGTTGGCATGCTCGGTGGCGGCGTAGGCCCAGCCGTTGTCCCAGATCGAGGCGTTCCAGTCGGCGACGCTGTCCACCGAGGTCGCGGCTATCCTGTCGGAGGACGGATCCGAGACCAGCCTTATCCACTGCGCCGTGCCGTCGCCGCCGCCGAAGGCGAAATAATTGGCCGTATATTGCGACCAGGCGGCGCCGTCCCAGAGATAGGTATCGGCGCGTCCGGCTGTGCCGCCATTATAGACCACCAGGCAGCGCCCGAGGTTCTTTTCCCAGGCCACGTCATAGTACTGCTTGGTTACCGCGCCCATGTTGGCATTGATCACCTGCGAATTCTGCCAGGCCGAGCCGGTCCAGCGCGCGGCGGTGAGCTGGTTGGAGGTGACGTTGAGGATGACGGTCATCAGCTCGTTGGAGTTCGGTTTAGGTTCGAGCCGCACCCACACCGCCGGGTCCGCGCTCCCCAGCGTCAGCGTGCTTGGGCCGGTCCAGGAGGCGCCGTCCCAGATATAGTACTTGAGCTGGCCGGCCACTGAGGAGTTATATATCACCATCGCCCGGCCGGAGGCGCGCTCGTAGGCTATGTCGAAGCCGCGGTAATTGTCGTAGGTGCTGCCTATCTCCGTGGTGCTCCACTCGTTGGTCCAGGTATCGGTTACGCCGTTATAGCGCTGCACCTGGAAAACGCCGTCGGAAAAAAGCGTGCCGCCTATCTTCTCGTTGCGGAGGTTGGCCGCTTTCACCACGCTGTGGCGCACCCTGGCCGTAGCGAGCGCGTTGGTGGCCAGGCCGGTGAGCTGGGATCCCCAGTTGGGCGGCTCCCATTTGCGCCAGATGGGCACGTTGCCCGCGCCGCCGCTGAGGCCATAATAGATAATGCCGCCCACGGCGCCGGCCGTCTGGGCGGAGGCCGACGGGCTGTTGGAGAGATTTCCGGTATTGTTGACCTCGTCCACCGCCCTTATCGCCCAGTAATAGACCGTGCCGGGGTTGAGGCCGTCTATGGTCTTGACCTCCGCCTCGCCGGCCCCAAGCGGCGCCCAGGTCTGGGTATAGGTCTGCGCGCCGGACCAGAGCGACGTGTTGGTGATAGCCTGGTCCGTGCGGTAGCGCACCAGATAGGCCGTGACGGTGCCCACGGCCACGCCATTGTCTCCGGGGGCGGTCCAGGAGAGGCCCAGCTGTCCTTCGAAGGCCCCGGTGACGGCGGCCAGCGTTATGGTTCCGGGAAGGGTGGTGTCGGCGCCTGAAGTCCCGGCGGGCACATTGGAAATAAAGCCGGCGTTGCCCGCCTTGTCAACGGCCTTTATGGCGACATAATAAAGGGTGTTGGCCTCGAGGCCGGCGATCGAGCCGTTCTCGGTAAGGCCGGCGGCGGCCGGCTGCCAGCTCTGGACATAGGTCTGGGCCGCGTCGAAATTGCCGGCGTTTATGGCCCCGGTCGAGGAAACCTTGACCAGGTAGGAGGCGGCCGTCCCGGAGGAGCCGTCGTCGCCGGCGGCGGTCCAGGAGAGGGTTATCTCGCCTTCCGAGCCGGTGCCGGCCGCTAGGTTGGCGATGGCCGCGGGGGCGACGGTGTCTTTGAGCACGTAGAAAGCGTCCGCCAGCGTGACCGAAGCCCCGGCGACGTCGAAGGCGCGTATGGAAACGTAATTGGTGCCGGGCAGCAGCAGGTTCCAGACGGCCGGCGATAATTCCCAGTCGGTGGAATAGGCGGCGGCGTTGATATTGACGGTGTTGTCGGTCCAGTCCAGGGCCTGGTTGCCGGTGAACCCCTGGCCGCTGGAGGCCCGCACCTGGAACTTGGAGACCAGCGACAGCGGGTCGGCGAGATCCACATTGTACGCGACACCGGCGTAGGTGGAGCGCCAGACGGCGTCCCCGGCCTGGTTATCGGTGATGACGGGGCTGGTAACATCCTTCTTTACATAGAAAGCGTCGGCCAGAATGGAGAGGTTGCCCGCAGTGTCGTAGGCCCTGATGGTAACGTAGTTCTGGGCCTCGGCCATGGCTGAGAACAGAGAGGAAGGCAGCGCCCAGTCGGCCATATGGGAGGCGCCGGAGAGGGCCGTCACCGGCGTCCAGTCCGCAAGCAGCAGGCCGGCCTGGCCGGGCTCGGAATGCACCTTGGCCTCCAGCGAAGAGAGGCCGGAGAGCGGGTCGTTGAAATCCATGTTATAGAGCGTATCTGCGGCGCTGCGCCAGGCGTCGTCGCCGGCCTGGTTGTCGGTTATGCCGGGACCGGCCTGGTCCTTGAGGACGTAGAAGACGTCGTTGAGCGTCACGGTGGTACCGGCATTGTCCCAGGTCCGCGCCGAGATATAGTTGGTGCCGGGGAGCAGCAGGCTCCAGTATCCGGCGGGCAGGGCCCAGTCGGCAGTGTAAGAGGCGGAATTCACGTTAGTCACGAGGTCGGACCAGTCGAAAGCGAGCGTGCCGGTCTGCGCGGGGCCGCTGGAAGCCCGCACCTGTATCATCGAAAGCAGCGAGCCGCCGGTATCGGCGAAGTCGACATTATAAACCCCGGTATTGGCGGCGCGCCAGGAGGCGTCCCCGCCCTGGTTGTCGGTGATGACGGCGGGAACGGTGTCCTTGAGCACGTGAAAGATGTCCGTGCTTATGGACACATTGCCGGCCAGGTCATAGGCGCGCACCGAGATATAGTTCGTGGCTTCGCTGCCCAACGCGGCGAAATCCACAGCCCAGTCCGCCGTATAGTTCTCAGCCGAGATGCCGACGGCGATATTGGTCCACGGGACCAGGTTCCCGGAGGCGGAACTCTGCGCCGAGGAGGCCGAGTACTGCACATTGGCCAGCAGGGACAGCGGGTCCTGGAAATCCACGTTGTAGAGCGTCCCGGCCGCTTTGCGCCAGGTATCGTCCCCCGCCTGGTTATCCAGCGCGGCGGGCGGGGAAGTGTCTTTTTTGACATAAAAAACGTCGTTGACCGTGGTCGTGGTCCCCGCCACCGTCCAGGTCCGCGCGGAAACATAGTTGAAGCTGGACTTGAGCGCCGCGAAATCCACGGTCCAGTCGGCGGTGTATGAGACCGCGCCTATGCCGGAGGCTATGCTGGTCCAGTCCTTGAGAAGGGTCCCGGTTTGGCCGGGCCCGGCGGTGACCTTGTACTGCGCCGTATCCAGGTTGGAGGCGCCGGTGGCCGAGAAGTCCACGTTATAGGGCGTCCCGCCGGCGGCGCGCCAGGTATCGTCGCCGGCCTGGTTGTCCGTCACCACCGGCGCGGCCAGGTCTATCACCGTGGAAGCCTCCGGCGCGGTCTCCGGCGCGGGCGGGTCGGTCTCGTCTGAGTTCACGGCGCGGTCGTAGGCCACTATCCTGAAACCCGCCGTACCGCCGGAGGGGGCGGTGAAGGCTACGGGGCTGGAGGCGAACGCGGCGCCGAACTGGGTCCAGGTGTACGGGGAGGCCGTATTCATGGTGTAATAAAGCTTCACATAATTCACGCCGGCCGGCCCCGCGTCCGAGGCGGACCAGGGAACGTCAAAATTCAACGCCCCCGCGAAAGACGGCGGCACGGCGGTCCCGGAGGGAGCCTGCGTGTCTTTCAGGATATTAAAGGCGTCGGTAAGGTCCGTGAGGGAACCGGCGTTGTCCCAGGCCCGGATGGAAATATAGCTGGTGCCCGGCTGCAGCAGGTTCCAGACCCCGGCGGCCGGCGCCCAGCCCCCTGCGTAGGAGGCCGCGTTTATGGCCGTGACATTGTCCGTCCAGTCAGGCGAGAAGGGACCGGCGCCGCCGGGAACGGTGGAAGCGCGGACCTGGAATTTAGACAGCAGCGAACCGCCCGCGTCGGCGAGAGAGACGTTGTAGGCCCCCGAATTGAAATTGCGCCATACATTCTCCCCGGCCTGGCCGTCGGTTATGACGGGCGCCTGGGTATCCTTGCGCACATAGAAGGCGTCGATCAGCGCGGCCTGGGAGCCGGCGTAGTCCGAAACGCGCACCGAAACATAGTTGGCGCCGCTGGCCAGGAGGGTGAAGGTTGAGGCCCCGAGGCCCCAGTCGGAAGCGTAGGAGGACGAATTGATGTCCGTCAGCAAAGGAGTCCAGTCCAGCACCAGCGTGCCGGTCTGCCCCGCTCCGGTAGTTATCTTCACCTCCAGCTGCTTCAGGAGCGAGCCGCCGGCGTCGGCTAAATCCACGTTATAAACCGCGGCGGCGGAATTGCGCCAGGCGTCGTCGCCGGCCTGGTTATCGGTTATGACGGGAACGGTGGTGTCCTTTTTGACGTAAAAAGCGTCGCTTACGGTCCGCAGGTTGGACGCGTTATCATAGGCTCGCACGCTCACATAATTCACCCCGCTCTGCAGCAGACCCCAGACCCCGGACCCGAGCCCCCAATCCCCGGTATACGACGCCGCGTTTATCCCCGTTATCTGGTCGACCCAGTCGGTTATGAGCGTCCCCGTCTGGGCGGCGCCCGTGGTGATCTTTATCTGCGCCCGCAGCAGTAACGAGCCGCCCGTGTCGGCGAAATCCACGTTATAAACCGCGATGTCGGAATTGCGCCAGGCGTCGTCGCCGAGCTGGCTGTCGGTTATGGAAGGCAGCGAGACGTCCTTTTTGACGTAGAAGACGTCCTGCACCGTGGTCCCGCGGCCCAGCTGGTCATAAGCTCTGACCGAGACGTAGTTGGTGACGCCCTCAAGCAGCGCGGAAAAATCCACAGTCCAGTCCGTGGCGTATGAATTCTGTCCGGCAAGGTCGGGAACCAGCTGGGTCCAATCCTTGACCAGCGTGCCGGTCTCTCCGGGCTCCGTAGTCACCTTGTACTGCGCCGTGGTCAGGCCGGAGGCCAGGTCGGCGAAGTCCACGTTATAGGCGGTGCCGGGAGCGCCGCGCCAGGCCGCGTCGCCGGACTGGTTGTCGGTTATCGCCGGGACGGTGGTGTCCTTCCTGACGTAGAAAACGTCGGAGACCTGCGACGCCAGGCCCGCCCTGTCATAGAGCCGCACGCTGGCATAGTTGACCCCGTCCGCCGCGGAGGCGAAGTCCACCCCCCAGTTGGCGTAATAATGACTTGTGCCGCCGGGCAGGAAGGCTATGGTGGTCCAGTCTTTGAGCAGGGCCCCGGTCTGCCCGGCGCCGGAATACAGCCTGTACTGGGCGGTGGTCAGGAGCGATTCCAGGTCGTAGAAGTCCACGTCGTAAACGGCGCCGGGGTCGGAGGCGCGCCAGACATTGTCGCCGGCCTGGTTGTCGGCCGCATAAGGCGGAGCGGTGTCCTTCCAGACGGTGAAGACGTCGGCCTGGACGAAATTGTTCCCGGCCCGGTCGAAGACTTTTACCGAAACGTAGCCTGTGGGGCCCGAAGGCAGGGCGTTCCAGGCGGAGGCCGGCAGTCCCCAGTCAGCAGTATAGGTGACGTTATTTATACCTGTCGCCGCGTCGGTCCAATCCGCCACCACCGTGCCGGTCTGGGCCGGGCCGGAAGTTATCCTGATCTGAGCCTTGTCCAGCAGCGAGCCGCCGAGATCGTCGAAGTTGACGTTATAAAGCCCGGTATTGGCCGTGAGATAATAGGTAGTGTCGGCCTGCAAGTCGCCGACCGTGGGCGTGGTCAGGTCCACGGTGAAACTGCGCGTAGCGGAATAAGCGGAATAGTTCCCGGCGGCGTCCAGCGAACGGACTTTCCAGTAATAAGGCTTCTCCGCCAGGCCGGTGAAGGAGGCAAGCGAAGCGACTGGCCCGGAACTGGCGGTTACGGTGGTGAAATCCGCGGCGGTGGCCAGGCTGAGCTCGTAGCCGGCCACGCCCGACTCCGGCCCGGCGGCGTCGGCCCAGTCAAAGGCCGGCCCGCCGTGGTCATAGAAGACGGCGTCGGCGGGCGAGATTAGCGACGGGACGGCGGGGGGAGTGGTGTCCTTCCTGACGTAGAAGGCGTCGTTGAGGGTGGAGGAATTGGGAGTGGGCGAGGAATCGTAGACCCGCACCGAGACGTAGTTGACCCCCTCCTTCATGGCCGTGAACAAGCCGGAGGGCAGGGCCCAGTTGGTCACGTAGAAACCCGCCCCTATGGCGCCCTGTACCTGCGTCCAGTCCGCCAGCATCGTGCCGCCCTGGTTGAGGGCGTCGTGGACCTTCGCCTCGAAACGGTCCAGCGGGTGGCCGGAGTTGGTGGAGAAGTCCACATTGTAGGCGCCGGAGTTGGAATTGCGCCAGGCGTCGTCGCCGGCCTGGTTGTCTAATATGTCCGGGGTGACGCTGGAGGAGCGGAATACCTTGAAGGCGTCGGCCAGCGTATAGACATTGCCCGCGTTATCGTAGGCGCGCACGGAGAAATAATTAGTGGCGGGCTCGCGCAGCAGGGCATAGAAGTCGGCCTGGAAATTATTCGCGTAGAACGTGGCGCCTATGCCCAGGGCGGCGTCGGTCCAGTTCTTCACGGGCGTGCCGCCCATGGAGGTCATGGAAGAAATGAAGTACTGGAAGCTGGAGAGCAGCGAGCCGCCGGCGTCGTTGAAGTCCACGTCGAAGACGGGGCCGGGGTCGGTAATATAGGAGCCGTAGGAAGCGGCGTTAGAGGCCGCCGTCGGGGGCGCCGTGTCCTTAAGGACTAAGAAGACGTCATTGACCTGCGCCACGTTGCCCGCGGCATCCCAGGCGCGCACGGAGGCATAGCCGGTGACGCCGCTGGCGAGCGAGGTAAAGTCCACCTGCCAGTCTGTCCCGTAGGACGGGAGTTCTTGCGAAGTAAAGAGGTCGGTCCAATCCTTTATCACCGTCCCGCCCTGGCCCGCGGCTGAGGTTATCCTGTACTGGGCGGTGGCCAGCTTCGAGGTGAGGTCCTGGAAGTCCACGTTGTAGACGGTTCCGGCCGCGTTGCGCCAGGTATAGTCGCCGGCCTGGTTATCGGTTATGACGGGCACCACGTTATCCTTCCTGATGTGGAAGACGTCCGCCGACGAGACCGTGGAGGCCAGCGCGTCGTAGGCCTCCACCGAGATGTAGTTGGTGCCCTGCTCCAGCAGCGCAAAGTCCGCCGTCCAGTCTCCGGTGAAAGCCGCCCCGGAAACTCCCGGGATGGCGGTAAGAGCTATCTTCTGCGTGCCGGTGCGCGCCGGCCCGGTCCAGACTTCGTAGCCGGCCCCGTTGAGTCCCGCGCCGGGGTCGGCGAAGTCAACGTTATAGGCCGTGCCGCCGAACCTGCGCCAGTTGTCGTCGCCGGCCTGGCCGTCCGTCACCGACGGGGCCGAGGTGTCCTTCTTCACGTAGAAGGCGTCGGTCAGCGCGGAGGAGGAGCCGGCATTGTCGAAGACCCGCACGCTGACGTAATTAGTGCCGGACTGCAGCAGGTCGAAGAGTCCGGCGGCCAGCGGCCAGTCGGTAGAATAAGAGGAGGCGTTGATAGCCGTTATATTATCGGTCCAGTCGGTTATCAGGGTCCCGGTCTGGGACGGCCCGGTGGTTATCTTCACCTGGACCTTATGCAGCAGCGCGCCGCCGGCATCGGCGAAGTCCACGTCGTAGACGGCGGAGCCGTCCTTGCGCCAGGCGGAGTCTCCTGACTGGAGGTCGGTTATGGAAGGCGCCTGCGTGTCTTTTTTTACGTAGAATACGTCGGACTGGGACTGGGAATTGCCGGCGTAGTCGGTAACCCGCACCGAGACATAGGAAAGTCCGGCCGGCAGGTTGTTCCAGACCGCCTGCGGCAGCGCCCAGGGGCCGGGATAGGAGGCCGCTCCTATGCCGGAGGCCAGGACCGTCCAGTCCAGCACCAGCGTCCCGGTCTGCCCCGCGCCGGTGGCGATCTTGTACTCCGCGTTGTTGAGCAGCGAGCCGCCCGCGTCCCCGAAGGCCACGGCGTAGAGCGTCCCGGACGAGCTATGCCAGGAGTCATCACCGGCCTGGCTGTCGGTGATGAACGGCAGCGAAACGTCCTTCTGGATATAGAAGACATCGCTATAGACGGCGGTGCTGCCGGCCACGTCCCAGGCCCGCACCGAGACGTAGTTGGTGGTCTGCAGCTCGGCCAGGGCGGAGAAGTCCACCGGCCAGTCGGCCGTGTACTGTACGGAATTTATCGGGGACCCGTTTATATAGGTCCAATCCTTGCGCAAGGTTCCCGTCAGGCCCGGGGCCGACCAGATGGAATATTGCGCGTGCTCCAGGAGGGCCGGGTCGCTGAAATCCACGTTGTAGGCCGTGCCGGGGGAATTGCGCCAGATATCGTCGCCGGCCTGGCCGTCGGCCAGGCGCGGGGCCGTGGTGTCCTTCTTGACGATGAAAGCGTCGGTAACGGTGGAGGTGTTGCCGGCCACGTCGTAAATCTCCACTGAAAGATAGTTCGTCGCCTCGTCGGCCAGGGCATTGAAGTCCGCCGCCCAGTCGGCGCCGTAGGAAGCGCCGGAAACGGCGGGGATGGCGGTCAGCGGCTTTTTCTGCGTCCCCGTCCTGGCCTCCCCCGTCCAGGCCTCGTAGGCCGCCCCGGCCAGCAGCGAACCGCCGTCGGCGAAGTCCACGTTGTAATTCCTGCCGGTCCTGCGCCAGACATTATCCCCCCCGGCCTCGCCGTTTATGTAGGACGGCGGCGTGGTGTCCTTCTTTACGTAAAAGACGTCGGTGAGAGTAGAAGTGTTGCCCGCCACGTCGTACATTTCCACGGAAACGTAGTTGGCCGCGCTATCCTCGAGCGAGTTAAAGTCCACGCCCCAGTCGGCGGAGAACGAGGCGCCTGTCACGCCGGCTATGGTGGTGGAGCCGATCTTGAGCGTGCCGCCGTAATTCGGCGCGGTGCGCGCCGCATACTTGGCCCCGTTCAGGCCGGAGCCCGCGTCGGTGAAGTCCACGTTATAATTGCGGCCGGCCTTGCGCCAGGTATTGTCCCCGCCGGCCTCGCCGTTCACATTGGACGGCGGAGTGGTGTCTTTCCTTATATAGAAAGCGTCGGTTATGGTGGCGGTATTGCCGGCCACATCGTACAGTTCTATCGAAACGTAGTTGGCCGCGCTGTCCTCCAGAGAAACGAAGTCCACCGGCCAGTCGGTATTGAACGAAGCGCCGGTGACACCGGCTATCGTGGTGGAAGCGACCTTAAGCGTGCCCGTATAATTGGCCCCGGTGCGCGCAGCGTATTTCGCCCCGTTCAGCCCCGAGGCCGCGTCGGCGAAGTCCACATTGTAATTCCTGCCCGCTTTGCGCCAGGCCGTATCGCCGCCCGCCTCGTTGTTGATGTTGGACGGCGGCGTGGTGTCTTTCCTTACATAGAAGGCGTCGGTTATGGTCGCGGTATTGCCCGCCACGTCGTACAGTTCTATCGAAACGTAGTTGGCCGCGCCGTCCTCCAGTCCGGCAAAGTCCACGCCCCAGTCCGTGCTGAAGGAGGCGCCGGCGACGCCGGCTATCGTGGTGGAAGCGACCTTAAGCGTGCCCGTATAATTGGCCCCGGTGCGCGCCGCGTACTTGGCCCCGTTCAGCCCCGAGCCGGCGTCGGCGAAGTCCACATTGTAATTACGGCCGGCCTTGCGCCAGACAGTATCGCCGCCGGCCTCGCCGTTGACGCCGGACGGCGAAGTGGTGTCTTTGAGCACCTTAAAAGCGTCCGTTATAGTGGTGGTGTTGCCGGCTATGTCGTATAGCTCCACGCTGATATAGTTGGTGGCGTCTCCGGCCAGACCGGAGAAGTCCAGGGTCCAGTCCGCCGTGTACGAGGCGCCCGAGATCCCGGAAAGGGACGTGGTGGAAATCTGCATGCCGCCGGAGCCGCCGGGGACAGTGCGGGCGGCATAGGCCGCCCCGGCCAGCCTGGAGTAAGGGTCCGAAAAATCAACGTTATAGGAACGGCCTGTTCTCCGCCAGGCCAGGTCGCCGCCGGCCTCGCCGTTGACATAAGAGGGGGTTACGGTATCCTTGAACACCTTGAAAGCGTCGTTGAGGGTATACGTCTGCGAGGAATAATCCACCACCCGCACCGAAACATAGTTGGTGGTCCAGCTCTGCAGCAGGTCCCAGACCCCGGCGGGCAGGGCCCAGTCGGCCGAATAGGAAGCGGCGTCCACGCCGGTCAGGGCCGGGGTCCAGTCCGCGAAGACCGCGCCGGTCTGCGCCGCGCCCGAAGTGACCCGTACTTCCACCTGTTTTATGAGCGAATTGCCCAGGTCCGCGAAGTCCACGTCGTAGACGCCGTTGTTGGCCTTGCGCCAAGCCTGGTCTCCGGCCCCCATATTGCTCGTGGCCGTGGGGGTGGAAAGGTCCACGCGGAAATACCTGTCGGAGGTCCAGAGGCCGGCGTTGCCGGCATTGTCCAACGCACGCAACCGCCAGTAATAGTATTTCTGCGTCAGACCCGAAACATAGGCGGAGGCGGCCAGCGGCGCGGAACTGAAAGACAGCGTGGTGTAGTCGGCGGAGGTGGCCACCTGAAGTTCATAGTTCTTCAGGCCGGAGCCGTCTATGTCGGCCACCGCTTCCCAAGTCAGCGGGAAAGCGGTTATGCTCAGGTTGGCGTTGTGGGCCGGGGCAATGGCGGCCATGGCCGGGGCCGGCGGGCTGGAGTAGTCCACGGCGAAGGACGGCGCGGTGAAAGCCGTCCAGCCGCCGGAACCGCCGTCGCCGGCGGCTCGCGCCCGCCATTTATACATGGCGCCGGAGGTCAGGCCGGAGGAGCTGAAGCTGACGGTGAGCGGTGTACCGGAAAAGCCGCCGACGGTACCGGTAGTGAGGTTGGAACCGTCAAAGGCCGAGGCCGACGGCTTTATTTCCAGAACCAGGGCCAGGCTGTCGGCGCTCATGGAACTGGAAATCACGCCCTCCAGCTCAATGGCGCGGGCGTTGGTATAGGAGCCAGTTGCCAGCGCGGAGCCGTTGGCCCGCTGGGCGAGCGAAACGGCCAGTTTAGGCGGCGGCACATACAAGTAGGAGACCGCCGCCTGCCCGCCCAGTGCGCCGCCGGTCGGGCTGAGGGTATAATTGAGCATCACCTGGGCCGCAAACGTGGAAACCTGCGGCAGGTTCTCATAGAACTGACTGACCATGGTGGCCTCGCCTATAGTCCTGTGTGTCGGCGTGAGCGGAGAATTGCCGTTGAAATTGACGGTGGTGGTGAAGTCCTGGGTCTTGCTGTTGTTGAGGATGTCGGCCTGAAAGTGCGCCCCGGTCACGGTCTTGGAACTGCCGGCCGTTTCCGGGTAATAAAGGGCGCGGGCGAAAGCGTAAGGCTTGGTGGTGCCGGTGGTGGAATTGCCGCCGTAGACCAGATAATGCGAGGTATGGGCGGCGTCGTTTGAGTAGTCGTAGGTTATTATCAGCTCCGCGCCCTGGGCGCCGGTGGCGCCGCCGGCGTTGGAGACCGCCGTCACCGTGGAACGGGCCAGCTCCCCGTCGGTCCAGCCGCTTATGGCGCCGCTTATGTCGTGGAAGAACTGGTAGCCCGACACCTGGGCCGACTCCGACATCATGCTGTAACTGCGCGGAGGCACGACGACGGCGCCTATGGAGGAATCCACCGGCAGAGCGTCGGCCGTGGACGAGTCGAAGCTGCCGAAGATCCTGGCATAGACCCGCTTAAGGATTATCCCCTCCTCTCTCAGCCGGACTGGGGCGGAAAGCACGGCATTGGCCGCTGCCGTCACGGACTGGCCCAGGAACTGCCGAACGGTCTGGGTCTTGAGAGGGGAGTCCGGGGAGAATTCGTAGGTGAGCACCACTTCTCCGGAAAGCTGGTTCAGCGGGCTAACCGTGGTGACCAGGTTCACCGTCTGCAAAGTGCCGGTGGAAAACCCCGGCACCGCGGTGCTGGAGGACAAATAGCGGAAATCGTACGAATCTCTAAGACTGCCGTCCAGGTTCATGGTCTGCTCGTTGGCCCCGCCGCCTATGTTCAGGTAGATGGAACCATCGGTGCTGGCGCCGCCGGACTGCCTGAAGGCGCGTATTTCGAACCACTGCTGCTGCAGGGCGAAGCCGGTGGTGTCGGCCACGCCGGCCAGGTACTGCATCGGTATGGTGCCGGCCGCCTGCTGTACGGTGAAAGCCGCTATAAGGCCTGCATAATCGGAATAAAGCGGGAAGCGCACCGTCTTCACCTGCGTCGGGGACTGGTCGTCGTACTCGTAGGTGACATAGAGCTTCACCGAGTGCAGGTTGGAAGCGGGGCCGGTCACCCTAACCGCGGCGGCGAAATTGACGCCGGCGGCCAGGCCGCCGAGCTGGGCGTTTATCACCGAGGTGACGTCGGCCCTGGCGAAGAGCCTTATGGATTCCCCTGTCTGGGCGGTGTACTGGCCGGAGGTAAAGCGCGCGGTGCCGGCGGTGGAAGCCGCGTCGAAATACAGCACTAGCGCGCTTACATTAGTGGCGCTGACGGCCAGGCCCTCGAACTCCAGCCAGGCGGAGCGTATGGTCTTGCCGTTCTCGGGCAGCTTCACGCGGCGCATGGAGATCTGGCGGGTGGCGCCCGACGCGGCGTCGGCGGCGCTGTAATAGCCGCCGAAGTTGTACTCCACCGTCTTTATGCGGGTTTCCGCGGAAACGAAGGACAGGGGGTAAAGCAGGAAAGCCAGGGAGAGGAGGGTCCTGGCAAAAGAGAGAACGCGCGGGCCGGAGCCGCGTTCTTCCCTTCCCTTATTTGCCGTCCTGAGGACCATAGTGTTTTCCGCCCGGCCGCTATTCCTCGGCCGCGCCGCCGAACAGCGGCGGCTTGGCGCTCTTCTTCTTTTCCTCGTCTTTGTGCCTCTCCTCTTCCTTCATCATCTCTATGATATCCTGCACGCTGAGGCCCACCAGCCAGTGGTTCACTTCTTCGCGCAGGGTTTCGTACAGCTTTATTGAAATTTGTTTCCTGTCGGCCTTCGGGGCGCCGTTGAAAGTGAAAGATTCCATCAGCTCCCAGACGCTGATATCGTCCAGTTCCTTGGTCAGGCGGTAGCCTTTTCCCTTCTGGGATTCCACGAACCCGGCGTGCACCAGCGCCTGCAGCACCTTGTTGCAGTAGGGCGCGGGCAAACCCTGGAACTTCGAGATATTCCCGACCTGGTTCCACGCCCCGCCATTGTTCTGCCCCAGGTAATGCAGGCAGGCGAGGCCATAAGCTAAAGTGCGGTTCAGTTTCATAAAAATAACTACGACAAAACACGGAACACACAACACCGGGAATTCATTGGACACATTGTGTCCAATGGATGTTTAAAAAAAATGCGACCTGGAACAAGCCTGTCGCCATTTTATATTAATAGTATAGCAGACGGATACCCATAGTCAAGGGGTGTGGTTTTGTGACTTAAATCACAGGAAGTTGTGCATTATTTCCGCCATTTCGCAGGCGGAGCTATTCGGGGCCAGCAGGTCCCCCTCCTCTATAAGGCTTACTCCCGGGCAGCGGCTGCAAAAGTCTATATGGGCGCAGGAAACGCATCCTTTAAGGTCCTTAGCTCCCGCCCGGCGCCACTTTTTGAGCCAGGGCGAATTTTCCCAGATATCGGAGAATCTCCGCCGCGTCAAATTCCCGAGTTTTACCGGGACCTGGAGGCAGGAATACAGCTCTCCGCCGGGACCGACAGAGCACACATTTCGGCCTGCGCCGCATAAAAAGTCGGGAATCGGGGACCGGGGGGCTGGAATCGGAGATCGAAGACCGGGGGGCGGGGAAAGAAGTTTTACCGCTTTAGCCAATTGGGGTCGGGAAAGACGCAGGGGAAGGGCTGAAGCGTTGCCGTCATTAGCGGCGGTTATGGCCGGGTCAAAAGAAATTTCAAAGCCCTCCGTTTCAGCGAGTTTTCTCAGCCAGGGGGCCTGAGCAAGGTTATTTTTCATTAACGGCGTCTTAAATTTCACTTTTATACCGGCCGCCTTGAGCAGGCGGGCCGCGGCCAGGCTGCGCTTAAAGGAATCTTTCACCCCGGTAACAGAATCGTGCAGGCCCGGCCTGCCGTAAAAGCTTATTTCGAAGGCCGAAACCCCGGATTTTTTAAATTCGGCGGCGAGCCCCGGAGTAAGGCCCGAACCCGTAGAGAAAACCCTGACGTCAAAACGCAATTCTTTGGCATAGGCGCAGAGTTCGGCCAGGTCCGGCCGAAGCAGCGGTTCCCCCCCGGTGAAAACCAGGTAGAGGCCCCCGGCTTCGGCCAGCTGAGCGAGGATCCTCTTCCACTGGCGGGTAGTGAGTTCGCGGGCCGGCCCGGAGCGCCCGCGCGTTTCCGGCAGGTAGCAATGGCGGCAGGCCATAGGGCAGCGGCGCGTCAGCTCAAGCGTAACCGAGACCGGCACATTGCGCTCCAAACTGAGCGAATTGAGCTTTGCTGCTATTTGCTGTGGCATAGATTCTGGTGAGGCTTCGCCTCGACAGTTCTGGTGAGGCTTCGCCTCGACAGGGTTTGCTGTGGGATATCGGGGCCGGGCTTGTGCCCGGATTAGATGAACAAAGGCGCCATAAATCTCCGGAAACCGGAATAAAGGCGGCCGCAGAGGCCGCCGGAAAGCGGATGGCCGCTTGAAACTTTGCCGCGCACTTTTTCCCAGGTGATCAGGTGGGGTTTGAGCCGGCCGGCGTCGTCAGCGAACCAGACACCCTCCGGCCCGGTCTTTAAAACCCTGTGGAGCAAAGTTCGGCCTTCATATTCGTAAACGGCGCAGTCTCCGGCCGCCGGACGGACTGAAAGGACGATCGCGCACTGCCCGGGCCTGAAGACCGGGAGCATGCTTGAACCTTCCAGGCGGAAAGAGGAGGCCATCGCTCAGGAAACTTTTTTAAGGCTCTTGCAAGCAAGCTGGCTTATAGGGCCGCTCCGGCATTTACCGCAGGCGAGGGCGGCGGTTTCAAAGACTTTTTCGGTCTTCATTTCAGGCTTTTCATAGTTTTTTTTCTTTTTCATAAAGCTCCCCTTAATTCAGAAAGTCCCGGAAGAAACAAGGCCGGCCTTAAGCATTTCCTCGATGAAAGCTTCCAGGTCCAGGCGGGCGGTTTTTTCGTCCACTTCGAATTCGTCCGTTATCTCCGACACTATGGCTTTTTGGATCTTGCCGGCGGCGAGGCCTTCCCAGATAAGCGCGGCGGGGCCGTTAAGCTCGTGCATTTCAGCCTTGGCGGCGTCCACAATGAACACTTCTCCGGCTATGCGCCTGTAGGCCAGGCCTTTCTTTATCTTTATGGTCATAGGCTCCAAAATCCACGGCTTAACTGATTATCTCCCCCGCCCAGAGTTTCTCCAGGAAGAGCTTCCACGGCAGTATCTCTATCCCGTCAGCCAGGCGCGGGGCGGCGTCCAACGAAACAACGATTCTCCTGGCGGAGGGATATTCCTCGCCGAAAGCCCTGAGGCCGCCGAGGTGGCCGGGCAGAACCTCTTTAACCCCTTTTACCTCGATGGCCGCCGCGCCGCCGCCCAGCACAAAATCCACTTCCAGCTGCGAAGCCGTGCGCCAGTAGGCCGTTTCATACTCAAGGCCGGAATAGTGGCTGTGCGCTTTTATTTCCTGGAAAATAAAATGCTCGAAAGCCTTGCCGAAAACCTCGTTGCCGGGGACTACCTCCGTCCGCTTCAGGAGGAAATTCGGCAGCGACAGGTCGAAAAAATAGAATTTCGGGGCCAGGATGACGCGCCGCTTCGGTTTCTTCCTGAAGGACGGCACGAACCGGCCCAGCAGCGTGTCGGAAAGGATCTGGAAATAATTTTTAATGGTGGGGCCGCTGACCCCGCAATCCGAAGCGATG
>JAVHPG010000033.1:0-3746 GCA_036170455.1 Elusimicrobiales bacterium | reverse complement strand
TCGCAATCTTGCTTTTACGGAAAAAAACGCCGGCGGCGGGGACCGCATGAAGGTCTGCCTGGTCACCCCCTTCTCTTCGGAGGGCGGCGGGGGCGGGATAACCACCCACCTCAAGCTCACCGCGGAAGGCCTCTTAGAGCGGGGACATGAGGTGACCGTAATATCCGGGGTCAGGGATCTGCCCGGAGAAACGCCGTGTACCATACCAGGCGCTCGGATGGAGCTGGTGAAGGGCGCGCATGGCGACACCTTCGGCCCTGATTTCTGGAAAGAGAGCGCCGAAACATTCCGGAAGCTGAGCTCCGAAATAAAGTTCGACATTATAGTTTCAGAGGGGACTTCCGCCATCGGCCTGATGAAACTCGGAGCGGGGATACCTATCGCGGGCTTCGCACATCAGTTCAAGGCGATACATCTTTTTAACTCCTTCCAGGAAGTATCAAGCCTGAGACTGCTGGCTGTTTACACCCTCAGGACGGTCCCGCGCGTTGTCCGTGACGCTTTCAAGGCGGAACTGCCTTTCTTCCGCGGAGCGGACGGCATTATATGCGGGGCTGACCACATCGGCGCGGCAATCCGGACTTTTTACCGGATCAGGCAGGAAAAAATAAGGACGGTCCGCTATTGGGTCGACACAAAAGCGTTCCGACCCTCCGCCGAACTTGGAAAAGAGGGACGGCGCCTGCTCGGGGCCGGGGCTGACGATTTTATTTTCCTGACGGTCGGCAGGCTTCAGGAAACGAAGGGAATAGATACCGCCATGAGGGCTTTTTCAATAATTTCCGCTTCTTTGCAGGGGGCGAAGCTGGCGGTCGTGGGCGACGGGGTACCGGGCCAGCTTGAAGACCACAAACGCCTGGCTGCGGACCTGGCTATCCCGGACAAGGTGATCTTTACCGGCATGGTTTTGGGTGAAAAACTGCCGGCACTCTATAACGCGGCGGACGTCTTCCTGATGCCCTCTAAACTCCTGGAGGCGGGCCCCTACACTTTACTTGAAGCGATGTGCTGCGGCCGGGCCATAATAGCGGCGAACCGACCCGGCAGCGTTGAGATGACGGGAAATAACGGTTTCTATCATGTCCCCGGGGACGCGGAAGACCTCGCCGCCCTGATGAAAAGGCTCCGCGGGGAGCCGGCCCTCCTGGCCAGGAACGCGAAGGAGAACCTGGAAAGAAGCGCCGCGGTATTCAGCAAAGAGGCCGCGCTGGACCGCCTGGAGAATTTCCTGGAAGAGCTGGCCGCCGCCGGACGGAGAGCCTGTCATGGATAAAAACAAAACAGGCGGGGCCTTTTTCAAAGACGCCGCCATGATGCTTGCAAATAACATCCTGCTTCTCGCCGTCTCTTTATTGTCAGGGGTACTGATCGCAAGAGGCCTGGGGCCTGAAGGGAAGGGGCTGTACGCTATAGCGCTTTTGTTCCCCACGCTGCTGGCGGGGCTGGGAAGCCTGGGGCTGAACTACGCCGGCATCTATTTCCTGAACAGGGAGCCGGAAAACCGGCCTTATATAGCCGGCAGCTCGCTTCTTTACTCTGCCGCCGCCGGCGCCCTGCTCTCCCTGCTCGTGGCCGTATTTTCCGGCGTTATAAGCGCGCGCTTTCTTGGCGGCTCAGGGGCAGCCTATATACTCGCGGCCGCGCCTCTCGCGCTCCTCGTGATGCTGGTTGAAAATATTTTCCACTTTTTCCTGGCCTCGCGGGATATAAAGAACATCTCCATCTACACCTCTACGAGGAATATTTCCCACCTGGCCATGGTAGCCGCTTTTTACTTCCTCGGCTCCCTCACGGTGCTTAAAACGCTTTTATCACAATCAGCCGCTTTGGCGGCAGCTATCGTCTTCGGCGTGTTCGCCCTGAGGGCGAAGGGCTTTTTTACAGGAATCGCCTGGAACGCGCCGGTTTTCGGCAGGATGCTGTCTTTCGGCCTGAAGCAGCATGTCGGCACGGCTTCCCAGATGCTAAACTACAGGATAGACATGTTCATCGCCGCGGCGCTGCTCACGCCTTACCAGGTCGGTCTTTATTCCGTGTCCGTCTCCATGGCGGAATTGCTGTGGCATATCGCCAATTCGGCCGGGCAGGTGCTGTACCCGAAGATCGCCGCCTCCGACAGGTCCGCCGCCGACAGCTTTACCCCCGAAGTGGCCCGGCATGTCTTTTTCCTTACGCTCCTCTCCGCCTCCGGGCTTTGGGCGGCGGCGAACCCGCTGACAGTAATATTATTCGGGAAGGACTTTTTGCCGGCGACAACAGCGCTAAAAGTACTTTTACCCGGGGTCGTACTTTTGAGCGTATCCAAAGTGATAGGCAGCGACATTTCTGCCAGGGGCTACCCGCATTATAATTCCACCGCTTCCGTAATTTCCCTGGTTACGGCCGCTGGGCTCAGCCTTCTGCTGATACCGCGCTACGGCGTAACCGGCGCCGCCGCGGCGACAGCCGTCTCCTATCTCGCCAATTCGGCGACGATGCTTTATTTTTTCCGGAAGGTTTCCGGAACCGGGCTCTTAGGGATGTTTTTGCCAAGGAAAAAGGATTTTGTTTTTTACCGGGACCACCTGGCGGCTTTCTTTAAAAGATCCTGAGGTTTACCAGTGGCCGGTCAAGCCGTCCCGGACCCCGCGCAGGATGTCCCGGAGCTCGCCGGCATTCAGCCCCCTGTTATAGCTAAATGACTCCAGCAGATATTTTGGCAGGCCGAGCGACACGGAAACCAGCAGCGCGGACAGCTTTAAGGGCCAGGGAAAGTTCCTTCGGATAAACCACATCTTGTTCCTGTATAAATAATAATTTCTGCCCCGTCTCTGCATGCTGATATTCACGTCATGGCGCACCGTGACCAGCGGGTAATAAACGACTTTGAACCCGGCCCTTTTAGCGCGCAGGCAGAAATCCGGTTCTTCGTGACAGGTATAAAAAGCCTCGCACAGCCCCCCCGCTTTTCTCCAGGCCGCCGCGTCTATCAGCAGGCAGCAGGAGGAAAGCCAGTCGCATTCAAGCGGCGCGGACACATCCGCTTCGCTGTAGGTGCCGGTGAACCTGTTCACAAAGTTAGCGACCGCCGCGGTTTTTCCCCGGGCGCTTTCGAAAACCACCCGCGGCCCGAGCGCCGCGCAGCCGTTCAGAGAGGAAAAATAAACGGCCATCCTGCGCAGGAAATCCGGCTCAAGGTAAACATCGTCATCCATCACCAGCATAAGGCTGGAGGAGCCGGAAACTTTCTGCGCGAGGAAGTTCCTGGCGGCTATAAGGTTGGGCGCCGCCTCGTTCCTGAAGACGGACACCCCCGCAAAACCTTTCTTTCCGCATTCCGCGGCAAAGCTGTTCATTACAGCCGGAGTATCGTCCGAACTCACGTCGTCCCGGAACAGGACCTCGAGCAGGCCCGGCGGGTAATCCTGGGCGAGGATAGCGCGGAGAGTTTTTTCAAGCGTGCGGGCCCGGTTCAGCGACGGGATACACACGCTTATCCCCGGCAGGCCTTCCGTTTTTGTCATAAGCTTATTTCTTCCTGCAAACCGCTATGATAGTAGGGCTGTCACCTATACCCTCGCAATATTCTATATCGTCCAGAGAAACCTCTTCCAGGGTTTTAAGCCCCTTAAACCTCGCTATAAGGCTGGCAAGGAAATGGCGCGCCCTGACCGGGACGATACGCCTCAACCCCAGCGGGTCGGCGCTCCGCAGCCCGTCAAGACTTCCCTCCAGCCCCTGCAGCGCAGGCGCCTCTCGCCTGCGCT
>JAVHPG010000032.1:0-3800 GCA_036170455.1 Elusimicrobiales bacterium | reverse complement strand
AATTGGCTATGTCCATGCCGCGTATCAGGAAATACGGCCCGGAATCCGCCATCAGCGTGAAGACCGCTTTATCTTTGCCTTCGCAATCGGTTCCGCCGCCGGCGCAGTTGCCCTTGGCCAGGGAGACGCGGACCTTAGTCCCTTTGCCAGTGGTGAAATAAGCTTCGGTGCGCAGGTAATTGTCGCGCTGGGACTCCAGCTCGGTGGTAAAGCCCGCCTCCTTTGCGCTCTTCAGGTACGAGGGCTGCCCGGCGGGGAAAGAGGGCTCGCCGAAAATGGAGAACACTGAATTCAGCGCGGCATCGGCTTCCGCTGCGGCAACGTCTGCCTGCGCGGAAGCGGCCGGCGGCGGTACTGCGGCCTGCCCCTCGCCGGGAAGCTGGTCGAGCGCCGGGGCGGCGTTAAGCGCCCCGGAAAAAGCCAGGACCAAAGCGGCGGCGAAAGCGGCGGCGGTATTTTTCATGGGGATATTTTTCATTATTTTTGGTCCTTTACTTCGCGTCCACCCACACGCCGCGCGCCGGCGGCTGCGCCGCGCCGAAGGCCTTTGAGACCGTTTCGGGATTGGCCAGGCAGCCGGAGATGAAAGCCCGGGCTTTGACCAGCTCGTTGACGCTGTTGATGTAGATCGGAACGTCTTTTCCTTTTTTAAAGTTCACGTGGTCGCGCTTTACTATGTAATCCGAGTTGAGCTTGCCGGAGTAGTCGTTGTAGATGATCTCCACGTGGCAGTCCAGGTAGTCGCGGGTGAGGCTTTCCAGCCACATCCGGTCCCCGGTCAGCGTAGCCTTGAAATCTTTGCTCTCCACGTATTCCAGCCGGTCGCGGAAATCTTCGTGGAGGTTGAGGTACACTTCTGGGTCGCAATAGTTCTTGTCCGCGGAGAAGGCCGAGTAGAGCTTCTCCCTTACGACCTTGGCGAGCTTGGCGCCTATCTTGCCGCCCATCGAGTTCACGGCGTCCTCCTGCTGCTCGTCGACGCCGCCTGAAAGGATGTGGGAGCCGGCGGTCTCGATGCCGCCTACGAGCGCCGCCCGGAAGCCGCCGCGCACGTAGCCGTAGAGCATGATGCCGTGGAAATGGTACCACGCGCCGTATTTGTCGCCCCTGTCCTGGTAGAAGTTGCAGATGTTGGCGAGCTTGCGGGTGACGGCCAGCTTGTCGCGCTGGGGATGGCGCCAGTTGTCGGAAAGGATGTTCTCTATCGTAAGGATGGCCAGGTACACGTCCCCGCCGTTTATGCGGTAGCTTGCGCGGAACACCTGGTCGAGGGTGGCGGACCCGTCCCGGCGGGCGAGAATGTCGTTTATCAGGAGCTCTTCCGTGCCGGTCTTGAAGTGGCGGGAAGTCACGCCGGAGGCCAGCGCGGTCAGCAGCTTGGTGAAGCCGAGGGGCAGCAGTTCCCCTTTGTCCTTGCAGTACTTTATGAACTCGGGGCTCCAGGTATGGGGCTCGCCGAACTTGGGCTCCAGGCCGCCCGCCTGCTCTTCTTTGATGATCTGCATCATCATTTTCAGCATCTCTTTCTTGCGGAAAGGGTTAACGCGGCCTTCAAGCTGTATGGTGGAATTGTGCAGCTGCACTATCATGCGCTCTTTTTCGTCTGCGGGGAGGTCCAGCGCCTTTATCTCCGCCTCGGTCGGCATGGCCAACGGGGCGTCCTCTGCCACGGGGTTCACATTGTTATAGCTGCCGGCGGCGGGATTGCCGTTGTCCTGGGCGATGCCGAACAGGACCTGGAAAAGCACTTTGGGCAGGTTCTTCGTGTAGACGGCGAGCGCCACGTCGCTCTGCAGGTCGTAGCGCTGGTAAGAGGCCTGGCGGAACTGGCGGGAGAATTCAAGGGTATTGTCGACCCCGGGAATGTCGATGGTTCCGCCGATAATGTTGATCTTCTCTGTATCGGCCGAAGGGCGTCGGCGTATGAGCAGCGGGTCGTAAGAGTTTGCGTCTAAATAGTAGTTCGCCTGGTTCGCGGGGACGGCCCGCGCGCCCGGGGAAGCCGGCGCATCGATGCTTTTGTCCGTCTCTTTAAGGGCTTCGACGTTTATGTCCCGCAGTTCCTGGGCCGGGGCGGCGGTGGCGGCCAGGCAGGCGATCAGGGCAAAAAGTGTTTTTTTCATTCGGATCGGCTCTCTTTATAACTGCGCGTTTCTTCTGTATATATAATCTAACAGAAGCGGCGGCTTTAGCAATGCGCCGAAGGGCCCAGGGAGGCGCGGTTTTTAGGCCTATATCGCTTTGCCGCGGGCGGCCCGGCGGGTTTAATCTCCGGCTGGTCCATTTAGTAGAATATCCGTGATAGAAGAGGTTATATCTATGAAAATTAAGAAAAATAAAACTTCCTCGTCAGCAAGGGGAGCTTCTAAAAGGTTCAGCGAGGGGTGCCGTTGTTCGGAGGCTATACTTGCTGAATACGGGGAGCGGTTCGGCCTCGCTCCCGACCTGGCTATGAAGATCGGCTGCGCTTTCGGCGGCGGGCTGGGCAGCACCGGGGACGTTTGCGGGGCCGTATCGGCCTCCATAGTAGTCCTGGGCCTGAAACACGGCAGGACGGACAAAGACGACGCCGCCAGGCGCATAGCCGCCGACGCCAAGGTGAAAGAATTCCTTGAGAGGTTCAAGCGGAAACACAAACACCACAGGTGCAATGACCTGGTGGGTTTCGACAGGAGCACGCCCGGGGGCCACGACAAGGCCGCCGCCGCCGGCGTCTTTAAAAAGCTCTGTCCCCGCTACGTGCAAGACGCGGCGGAGATCCTGGAGGAACTGCTGGAAAATAAATGAGCGACAGAGGGGGGAGTTCATTATGCGGTATATCTGCATCATCCTCGGTTTTCTGACGGGCAAGACCAGTGTGAAGTGCGACGAGTGCGCCAACCTCGGCCCGGAAGGGAAATGCTATAGCCATAAGATGCCTGGAGAGATGGTCCACAGGCCCATAGCCTGCGGTTTCTGGAAGCCCGCCGCCAAGTAATGCCCTTTACCTCCGGGCGCGGGAGCTGAAATTATGAATTTTCTTTTGTTCGTGGTCACTTTTATCGCGCCCGGAACGGGGCAGGCCTACAAAAGCCGCTGGCGGCGGGCGTGGGGCCTGCTGGCTTGCGCTTTTGTCTTGCCGGTCTTATGCGGCCTATTCTGGGGAAGACTTCTCCCGCTGCTGGGCCTGCAGGTCCCGGCCGTCTCTTATGGCGGTCCGCCCTGGCAGATCATGGTGCCGATATTTCTTGGCCGGTTGATTGCTCTCGGGGTAGCGGTCGACGCCGCCCGCCTGCCGGCCCTGCCGGCCGGGGCCCCAACCACCCCTAAGATCATGGCTTTTTTCCTCTTCTCGGCTTTATTGGTCAATGCGGGCCCGAGAATACTGGTGTACGCCCTCCTGGCGCTCTCTCACACTTAGACTGGAGAATATCAGTAGCGCTTAAAGGGGGCATGCGGGACGCTAATGACTAAGGGGAGTTCCCAAAAGGTTCAGCGAGGGATGCCGCTGTTCGGAGGCGGGCTGGGCCCTTTGGCCCATATGCGGCAGGGCAGAACAGCCCTGTCAGCAAGGCCTTTCATCATATACAGTATTGATATGAAAAATAAGAAACTTATTTCCCTTATCGCGCTCGGCCCCGTACTGATGGCGACCGGTTTCGCTTTCGCTGAAAACACCGCCTACATGCAGCTTAAGGGTTCTGAAAACATCCAGCCGCTGGCAGTTCCCGCCCCTTCCTTTTCCGCATCCAAAAGTATCTACGGCGAGAACTCGATGCACGAGTACTACCAGGTTCCCGGGCAGTTGAAAAAATTGGCCG
>JAVHPG010000031.1:0-18021 GCA_036170455.1 Elusimicrobiales bacterium | reverse complement strand
GCGTCCACCCTGGACTGGATGCGGACCTCGGACTTTCTCCAGTTCCTGGCCTTGGCCGTTATCAGGAACCTGCGGCCGTTCGAGGAGATTATCAGGGTGTCGGGCTCGAGGGCATAAAAAAGCTCGGACCTGACGGCGTTAACATTGCCGGTGAGGTCCGCCAGCTTGCGCAGGTCGTTCGTATAATGGCCTTCCCGCTTCATGTAGATTTCCTCCAGGGTAGCCAGCTTGGCGATAGTGCGGTGCGCCGCCACTACCTGCTTTTTCTCGGCGGGCGTAACTTTGAGCACCGTATTATTCAGCCAGGTCCCGGCCAGGATGACCATCATCCCCCAGGAGAAAGCCAGCACGATGCCGTTGCCCCAGTCGCTGCGCTCCCTGATGCTTACGACGCGGCTTCCCGCGGCGAAATCGTGCAGCGCCCTCTTGTCCCTGGTCCACAGCGCCATCAGGTAGCCCAAATTAAAAGTGGCGGAGCTCAGAAAATAAGCCGCGGCCCTGACAAAGGCCTTGGGCAGCGGGAGAGCGCCCCCGTCCCTGGCCTTGACCCGGATGTTCAGCAGGTACTTGCCCAGCGTGGCCCGGCCGCCGCTGGAAAAAATAGTTTCATAAACGATATAAAGCCCAATCCAGAGTAACTTCCAAAGCCACTCATTGCCCGTGGTATAAGGTAAAAGACCGGCCTTGACGGCCAGTTTGAACGTGATAGAAGCGGCCAGCACGAAAGGAAGGGCGTCCACGACATAAGCCACGAAGCGCTCGTTGAACCCGGCCGGGACCGGGCCCTCCTCGCCGCGGAAAGAGTCGTCTTCCTGCCCGGGTATTTCCGGCAGCGGCCTCAGCTTAAAATCGTTGTTTTCCATTATTAACCCCATCTGTCCGCGATTTATCTGGAAGCGTTCTGTCTTACAATTATATCAACTTCGCTAAGTATTTGAATACCCCTCGCAAAATTGTTTTAATATCTATACTTATGTGCAGAATAATCGCGTCCCTGTCTTCCCGCCCTGCTAGCGCAGGCGGATGCCGGCAAGGGCTGGAAAAAGATGAACGACCCGGAATAGCGCGCGCGGGAATGCGCGGGGGAAAGCTGCTGCTCAGCTTTAAAAGGATCGCACTATGAAATGGATTTTGATGGTTCTTATTTTTCTCGCCGGCATCTTCTACCTCGTGAACCAGAACAAGAACGAGGCAAAGAAGAAAGAGATGCTGCAGCTGGCGAAAAAGGACGAGATCACCTCCCTCCCTGACCCGACCCTGCCCGTAAAGCCGGAGAAAGTCTACCTCATAAAGTTCTCCATGGAGACCCTCAAGACCCTGCGCGGCCTTACGCAGGACTCCAACGAAAAAGTGCGTTTCGCCGCGGCCGAGCTCCTCTGGCAGCTGCAGGACGAGAGCGCCCCCGGCGTGGTAAAAGCCATGTTCGAGAACGAGACCGAGCTCTTCGTGAAAAAAAGCCTCATCACCATGCTTTCCAAGGACAAAACCAAGCTCAGCCTGGCCCTGCTCACCGAGGGGCTCAAGGACTACGACAAGGAAACCCGCCTGGCCGCCATCACGGCCATCGGCACTTTTTCAAACAAGGAAGCCATCCCGGCCCTGAAGCCCGCGCTGCAGGATTACGACGAGGAAGTAAGGCTCAAGGCCCTCGAGGCCGTAAACCGCATCCGCCTGGACATTGAGGCGAACAAAGAGCAGCAGCTGCGCGAGCTTGATTCCAAACCCCTCTTCCGGATAGAGTAACCGGCGGCCCGCTTGACAAAAAATTCCGTTTTTTTTTAAAATTTTCAGACCCCGGTCGGTCGCCCCGGACCGCCCGGAAAAACCGGAGAAAACAAGGACCAACCTATGGACTCGGAAATCTCTAAACTGAACCAGAAAATTCAGCAGGACGCACTTTTCATCCAGGACCTGCGCAAGGAACTGGCCAAGGTGGTAGTCGGCCAGGAGGACCTGATAAACGGCCTCCTTGTCGGGCTTATAGCCAACGGCCACGTGCTGGTGGAAGGCGTACCCGGCCTGGCCAAGACGCTGACCATAAAAACGCTGGCCCAGGCGATCTCGTCCACCTTCCAGCGCATACAGTTCACCCCGGACCTCCTGCCCGCCGACATCACCGGCACGCTGATCTTCAACCCGAAGGAAGGCACTTTCTCGGTGCGCAAGGGTCCCATCTTCGCCAATATCCTGCTCGCCGACGAGATAAACCGCGCCCCGGCCAAGGTGCAGAGCGCGCTCCTGGAAGGCATGCAGGAGCGCCAGGTCACCATCTCGGACTCCACCTACAAGCTGCCCGACCTGTTCATGGTGCTGGCTACCCAGAACCCTATAGAGCAGGAAGGCACCTACCCGCTGCCGGAAGCGCAGGTGGACCGCTTCATGCTTAAGATAAACATCACCTACCCCACCAAGGCGGAAGAAGCCCGCGTCCTGGAGCTGATGGCCCGCCAGACTTTGCCGGCCGCCGGCAAAGCGGTAAGCATCGAGCAGGTGCTGAAAGCGCGCCAGACCGCCGACCTGATCTACGTAGACGACAAGATCAAGAATTACGTCCTGGACCTCGTGATAGCCACCCGCGAGCCGGAGAAGCACGGCCTAGAGAAGATCAAGCCCTGGATAAACTACGGCGCCAGCCCGCGCGCCACCATCTTCATGATACAGGCCGCCAAGGCCTACGCGTTCATAAACGGCCGGGGCTACGTCACGCCCGAGGACATCAAGGCCGTGGGCTTCGACGTGATGCGCCACCGCGTGCTCCTTACCTACGAGGCCGAAGCCGAAAACATCGGTTCCGAGGACATAATAAAGAGCATCTTCGAAGCCGTCGAGGTTCCGTAAGAAAGAGGCCTGACAGGGATTCGCGATATGTTTCCACTTTTATTTCCACTGGAGGGTTGGCCGGGGTTTTGCCCCGCGCACCCTTTGCGGAAGGGGGGGCCCCGCCCGGCGGGGGGAAACCGACGCAAGGGTTTCCATCTTCCAGGGTGCGCGGGGCAAAACAACGGACGACCCGGACCCTTTCTATGAACACAGCGGAAATATTAAAGAAGGTCCGGCAGATCGAGATCAAGACCGGGCGCCTGGTCAGCGAGACCTTCGCCGGCCAGTACCAGAGCGTGTTCAAGGGCCGCGGCGTGGAATTCTCGGAGGTCAGGGAATACGTGCCCGGCGACGACATCCGCTCCATCGACTGGAACGTGACCGCCCGCAACTCCAAGCCTTTCGTGAAGCAGTTCATCGAGGAGCGCGAGCTGACGCTGATGATCCTCTGCGACATCTCCGCGTCGCAGTCCTTCGGCTCTTCGGCGAAACCCAAGAGCGAGGCCGCCGCCGAGCTGGCGGCCATGTTCGCTTTCTCGGCGCTAAAGAACAGCGACAAGAGCGGCCTGTTGCTCTTCAGCGACAAGACGGAGCTCTACATCCCGCCCCGGAAAGGCAAGAACCACAGCCTGCGCATAATCCGCGAGCTCCTGGCTTACGCGCCCAAAAGCCGCGGCACCGACATTGCGATGGCGCTCAAAATGGCGAACAGGGTGATGAAGCGGCGCGGCATCATAATCCTGATCTCCGACTTTAACGCGCCGGACTACACCAGGGAGGCGCGCCTGACCGCCCGCCGCCACGATCTGATCCCCGTGGTGATCACGGACCGCTTCGAGCGCGCGCTCCCCGAGGCGCGCGCCCTGCTGGTCACCGAGCAGCTCGAAGGGGGGGAACATTTCACCGCCGACCTTTCCAGCCCCGGCTACCGGGCGGCCTACGCCGCCGCGGCCGCCGCCCGCCGGGCGGCCATGGAGACGGTCCTGCGCTCGACCGGCTCGGACTGGATAGACGTGGACCCGGCCCTGCCCGTGCACGGCCCCGTGGTGAAATTCTTCCGCCAGCGCAAAAAGAACTTCAAACTCATATGAGGCGAACTACCATCCTGCTCCTGGCAGCCCTCCTCGCCGCCGCGCCGGCCGCGGCGCAGGAAGCCGTGTCGCTGACGGTGACCCCGCCGGCGGGGAAAATAAAGCTGGCCGACTCTTTTAAATTCAAGGTCGAGGCTTCGCTGCCGGAGACCTATTCCCTGAAGCCGGATACTTCCACTCCGGAGGGCGCGGGGTTCGAACTGGTCTCCTTTACCCGGGCGGGAGAAACAAAAAAAGACGGCCGCAAGACAGAGACCTTCGAGGTCGAGGCTAAAGCTTTCGCCCTCGGGATAAGCACCTTCCCGGCCCTCTCCTGGCGCATAGCCGGGGCCGGCGCGCCAGCGGAAGCGGAGGTGTTCAGCTCATCTTTCACCGTGGAGGTGCTGCCGCTTTTTAAAACCAAGGAGGGAGAGGGCATCCGCGACATCTACCCGCCTTTCCGCTACATCCCCTGGCTCTGGCTGCTTGCGCTCGCGCTGGCCGCGGCCGCTGCGGTTTATTTCTACCGCCGCCGCGGGCGGACGGCGGCGGGGGCCCCGGGCCTGGCCTGGCTGGACGCCCGCTCCCCCTACCAACGGGCCCGCGACCGCCTGGACGGCCTTGAGAAGTCCCCGCTGGCCGCCACCGGCAAGCTGAAAGAATTTTATACTGGCCTCACCTCCGTGCTCCGCCTCTACCTGGCCGAGGAGTTCTCGATAGACGCCGCCCAGATGACCACCCCTGTACTGGGCCGCGAGCTTAAGAAAACCGGCGCGGACATAAAGACCGCGCTCAGGGCCAGGGAGCTGCTGCAGAAGTCGGACCTGGTAAAATTCGCCCGCCTCAAACCCGCCGACGCCGCGGACGACTCCCGCGCCCTCGAAGAGCTGCTGATGGACTTCAACCGCGCGGCCGAGAACGCGAGGACGCTTGCAGCCGCCGCCGCCGCAGCCGCCGCTCAGAAACAGGGAGGGGGCAAGCCGTGAACCTCTTCAAGCATCCGTGGGTCCTCCTGCTCATGCCCCTGCTCGGGATCCTGGCGGGCATCGCGCGGTCGCAGTCGGCCAGGCGCCTCAATTCCGCCGGCGTGCCCGCGGCGCTCCCGGCGCTCAGGACGGCGCGGACGCGCCTGTTCGCGGTAGTTCCTTTCTGGGGCAGGGTGCTGGCGATAACGCTGCTCATTTTCGCGCTGGCCCGCCCGCAGAAAGCCAGCCGCGGGGAAGTTCCGCCCGCCGAGGGCATAGATATAATGCTTGCGCTGGACACCTCCTACAGCATGGCCGCAGAGGATTTTTCTCCCAACCGCCTGGAGGCCGCCAAGAAAGCCGCCGCGGACTTCGTGAAAAAGCGGAAGAACGACCGCATCGGCGTCACGGTTTTCGGCGGCACGGCCCTGCTCACCTGCCCGCTCACGCTGGATTACCAGTCGGTGCTGGAGATGCTGGAGGCCGCCTACCTGAACATGACCAGGGCCGACGGCACGGCGATAGGCGACGCTATAGTCACCGCGGTCAACCACCTGAAAGAGAGCAAGGCCAAAAGCAAAGTTATCGTGCTGCTGACCGACGGGCGCTCCAACGTAGGGCTGGTGACGGACCTCTCCCTGGCGGCCAAGACCGCCGCCGCCTACGACATAAAGATCTATACCATCGGCACGGCGGGAAAAGGCAGGGCCCAGATCTCTACGGGAGACCCGACGCAGCCCGTGATCTACATCGACGAGGACCTGGATGAACCGACGCTGCGGGAGATCTCCGGCCTGACCAACGGTGAATTTTACCGCGCCAAGAGCGCCCAGGACCTGGAAAAGATCTACGGCAAGATCGACTCCCTGGAAAAAACCAGGTTCGAGGCGAAGACCTACACCAACTACGCGGACCTCTACCTTTATTTTCTCGCGCCGGCCCTGGCCCTGCTGGCGCTGCTGTTCGTTCTTGAGCGCACCTATTTCAGGACGGTGCCTTAATGGAACTTTTCAGATATCCTTTAACCCTCGCCTGGCTGGCCGCGGCTTTCGCCGCGCTGGTATTCTTCCGCTTCAGGGCGGAGGAGCGCCGGCTCGAAGCGGCGCGCGGCCTGCTGGGCCCCGCTTTCGACAAGCTCGCCTCCGGGCCGGAGGCGGCCCGCAGGCGCCTGCGCGGCCTGCTTTATTTTACCGCCCTCGGCCTGCTCGCGCTGGCCGCCGCGGGGCCGCAGTGGGGCGTAGAGCTTTCCCCGGTCACCGACCTGAAAGGGAATGTGGTGATAGCGGTGGACACCTCGCTTTCCATGGGCGCCCGGGACCTGAAGCCGGACAGGCTTTCCAACGCCCGCCTCCTGCTCGGGGCCATAGCCCAGAAATTCGCTGACTACCGCATCGGCGTGGTGGCTTTCGCCGGCGAGGCCTATATCCAATGCCCGCTCACCACCGACCAGGACGCTATCAGCTATTTCGCCTCGGGCCTCAAGCCTGGCATGCTCCCCGCGCAGGGCACCGATTTTTCCGAGGCCGTAGAGACCGTGCTCGGCATGCTCTCGCGCTACGGGGGGCAGAAGGTAATGGTCCTTATAACGGACGGCGAGGACCATTCCTCCGCTCTGGACACCTCCCTTAAAACGGCCAAAGAGCAGAACCTAAAGATCTTCACCATCGGCATAGGCAGCCCGGACGGCGACCTAGTCCCCATGACGGACTCCATCGGCAACACCCTCGAGTACAAAAAGGACAAGTCCGGCAAGACCGTTGTAAGCAGGATGGACGAGGCCGCGCTGATGAAAATAGCCAGCCGGACCGGGGCGGCCTACCTGCGCTACACGGACCCGGATTCGGCCGCCGAGGCCGTGCGCTCTGCCGTGGGCGCCCTGGACCTGGAAAAGAGCCGGGGCAAAGGCCGCTCCAGTTTCAAGAACCGCTACCAGTGGCCGCTGGCTATGGCGCTGCTCCTGCTTTTGATAGAATTGATGGTGATGGAGAAAGGGTTCAGATTTACGCCGCCGGACTTTAAAAAGCTGTCAGCCAGGCTGCCCCGCTTTAAGCGCGGCGCGGCCGCGCTCCTGCTTCTGGCAGCCGCCTCGACCCTGCAGGCCGCCGGCCCGGGCGCCGACGCCCGCAAAGGCGGCTCCGCCTATAAAAAGAAGGATTGGCAGGCCGCGGTGGAATACTATTCCCGCGCGATGCAGAAGGCCCCGGCCGACAAGCGCCTTAATTTCAATATCGGCGACGCCTATTACCGCCAGGAAGATTACGCCAAGGCGGGGGAATTCTTCGACCAGGCGGCGGCTTCGCCGAAGGTGGCCGCCAAAGCGCATTACAACCGCGGCAACGCGCTTTTCAAAAGCGGGGACGTGGCCGGGGCCATAGCCGGCTACCGCAAAGCCCTCTCTTTAGACCCTAAGGACGAGAACGCCAAGTTCAACCTGCAGAAGGCCCTGGAGCAGCAAAAGAAGAACTCCTGCCCCAACCCCGACGACAAGAAGAAGGACGACAAAAAAGACCAGGATAAAAAGAAGCAGGGCGACCAGGACAAGAAAGAGGACAAGTCCGGAGGGGATAAAGAAAACCAGGAGAAAGAGAAACAGAAAGAGCAGGAAAAGAAAAAGGCGGAAGCCAAAGAGCGGAGCCGCCAGATACTCGAGATGATGAAAGAAAAAGAAAAAGCCGCGGCCCGGGACCCCGAAGCCATGAAGCAGGCCGCCATGCAGAAAGGCAAGCCGCCGCCGCAGGACCGGCTGGAGGACTGGTGAGAAAATTCGCCGCCGCTTTTACCGCCTGCGCCCTGGCGCTCCTGCTCGCCGCCCCGGCGTCGGCCCTGCTTTCCGTCACTGCCTCTACGGACCGCGACTCGGTGGAGATCAGCGGGAACCTCTATCTTACCGTCACCGTCTCCGGGGACTCGGCCAGCGTGCCGGAGCCGAAGCTCCCGAACATGCAGAGCTTCAACGTCTATTCCTCCGGGCGCAGCCAGAGCATTTCCATAATCAACGGGAAGATCACCACCTCGGTCTCTTTCACCTACATACTCTCGCCCCGCTTCCTGGGCCTGCAGACCATCCCTTCCATCACGGTCTCCAACGGCAGGGAGAACGCGGCGACCAGCGAGATGCAGGTCACCGTTACCAAGGCCAGGCAGCCCTCGGCCCGGCAGCGCCCGCAGCAGCCCTCCAGGCAGCAGCGGCAGGCCCAGAGCAAGGCGGCCGGCAGGGGCGAGCAGATCTTCCTCAGGGCCGAAACCGATAAAAAGACGGCCTACCCCGGCGAGCAGATAAATATCAGCATAAAATTCTACACCTCGGTCCCGCTCAGTTCCAACCCGCAGTACGTCCCGCCGGCTTTCAAGAACCTGATCTCGGAGGACCTGCCGCCGGTGCGCAACGGCGAAACGGACATCAACGGCGTGCGCTACGCCTACAGCGAGATCAAGGCCGCCCTTTTCGCCCTTAACCCCGGTTCCGCCGAGATAAGGTCCGCCACCGTCATCGCCCAGGTCCCCTCCGAGGAGGCGATAGACCCCTTCGACCCTAACTTCTTCCAGAAATTCATGGCCATCAGCGGGCAGCAGGGACAGAGCAGGGAATTTTCCACCGAGCCCCTGTCGATAGACATAAAACCGCTGCCCGCCGGCGCCCCGGCGGACTTCAGCGGCGCCGTGGGCAATTATACCATCGCCGCGGTGACGGACCGCCCCGAAGCCCGCGCCGGAGAGGCGGTTAATTTTTCCATAACCATCAACGGCAGCGGCAATCTTAAGGCCGTCTCCGCCCCCAGGTTCCCCGACCTCCCGGACTTCAAAGTTTTCGACACCATGAGCTCCCTGGACGTGAAAAAGGAGGGGGACCTGATCAGCGGGAAGAAAACCTTCACCTATATCCTGGTCCCCCGCAACGAGGGGAAGAAGACCGTCCCGCCGATAAAGTTCTCCTTCTTCGAGCCGCGCTCCGGCTCCTACCGCGAGCTCCAGACCAACCACGTAACCCTGCAGGTTGAAAAGGGCGGCCAGGCAGCCAAGAGCGTCAATTTCAACACCGGCAGCGGCGGCGCGCCGGTCACGGCGTCCGGCTCGGACATCCGCTACGTCAGCGAGAAGCCCGGCTCCGACGCGCTGCCCTTCCTCGCCGCCTCTGTCCTGGCCCTGCCTTACTGGACGCACTCGGTCCCGGTCGTGTTGCTGCTCCTCTGCTTCTGGCTGGCCAGGATGAACCGCTTCAAGCTGGCCAACCCGCTCCTCTTCAGGTTCCGCAAGGCCCGCAGCGAAGCCTCCCGCGACATAGAAGAAGCCGAGGCCCTGATAAAGGCCGGCAAGGCCAACGACGCCGTCTCCGTGCTTTACGACTCTTTCATGAACTACCTCTCAGATAAGTGCGGGGTGAAAGTGAGCGCCCTTACCATAAGGAAAGCGGCGGGGCTGGTAAAGAGCCGCTTCCCGGCCGCCACCGGACGCTCCCTCGACGAGATCTCTGAGCTCTGGACCGCCCTCGAGCTGCGCCATTTCTCCCCGGAGGCGGCGGGCTCGGAAGGGGCCTCCGACCTGGCGAAGAAATACTCGCTTCTGCTGGAGCTGCTGGAGAAAGAACTGAGATGAAGAAAATTTTCCTGGCTTTAATTTTAGCGCTGCCGGCGACCGCGGGGGCTTACGACCGGGGCGAGCTGGCGGAATTCAACGACCTGTACCGCAACGGCCAGTACGAGGAGGCCCTTGAAGGCTATAAGCGGATAATAGCCAGGGAGCCGGCCAACCAATGGGCCTGGTACAATGCGGGCAACACTCTCTACCGCCTGAACCGCATCGGCCCCGCCGTGTTCAATTACGCCAGGGCTTTCATGCTGGACCCGCGCTCGCAGGACATCAGGGTCAACCTCGACTTCGCAATGCGCCAGACCGGGCAGTCCCTGGTGCCGGAAGGCGCGCCCGCGGCGCTCCATTATGTCTACTACCTGGTTTCGGAAACGGAGCTCAAGGCCCTGGCCATACTGCTTTTCTGGCTGGCCTGCCTGGCCGGCGCGGCGGCCTTCCTGCTCGACAGCGGGAAGGGCGGGGCGGCCGCCGGCCGCGTCTCGCTCGCGGCGGCCGGTCTCCTCGTTTTCACCGCGGTCTGGCTGGGCGCCAGGCAGTCGTCGCCTTTCAGTTCCTCCGGCGTAGTGGTAAAGGCCGGGGGGACGAGGATGCTGAGCGGGCCCGGGGAAAAATTCAAGACCTACGCCTCCGCCCCGGAAGGCCGCCTCGTCAGGATACTCGACACGGGCGACGAAGCCTACTACGAGATCGGCCTGCAGAAGGAAGGCATAAAAGGCTGGGCGCTGAAAACCGAAATAGAGAGGCTTTAAACTATATGAAAATAGCTATCGCGAGCGACCACGCCGGGTTCCCTTTAAAAGCGGCTCTTATCCCTTTCCTGAAAAAAGCCGGCTACGAAGTCTCCGACCTGGGTACCGACTCAGCCGAGAAAGCGGTGGACTACCCGGATTTCGCGGCCAAGGCCTCCAGGGAAGTGCTGGCCGGGCGCGCTGAGAAAGCCATAATAGTCTGCGGCTCCGGGGTTGGCGCCTGCATAGCCGCCAATAAGCTGGAGGGCATCCGCGCCGGCCTCTGCCACGACACTTACTCCGCCCACCAGGGCGTCGAGCACGACGACATGAACGTGCTCTGCATGGGCTCGCGGATAATAGGAGAGGCCCTGGCCTTCGAGGTAACCGCCGCTTTCACGGCCGCAAAATTCTCCGGCGAGGAGCGCCACATGCGCCGCCTCAAAAAGATAGACGAGCTGGAAAAAGGATTTTGATGCTGACCCCGGAGGAGATAAGGAAGACCGGCCAGAGCCTCTGGCTGGACAACCTCAGCCGCCAGCTCCTGTTTTCAGGCGGCCTCTCCAGGCTGGTAAGGGAGAGGGCCGTGACCGGCCTCACCTCCAACCCCTCTATTTTTGAAAAGGCCCTGGCGGGGGACTATTACGCGGCGCCGATAAAAAAGCTGGCCGCCGGCGGCGCTTCCGCCGAAGAGATCTTCGAGGTCCTCGCCGTCGAGGACATCCAGCGCGCCGCCGACCTGCTGCGCCCGGTCTACGACGCCTCCGGCGGGCTGGACGGTTTCGTCAGCATGGAAGTGTCCCCGAAGCTGGCCTTCGACGCGGCCCGCACGGAATCGGAGGGCCTGCGCCTGGCCGGGCGGATAGGGCGCAGGAACCTGATGATAAAAGTTCCGGCCACGAAGCAAGGCCTGGCGGCCGGTGAAAACCTGCTCAAAAAAGGCGTCAGCGTCAACTTCACCCTTATCTTTACCGTCAACCGCTACAGCGCGGTTACCCAGGCCTACACCCACGCCATGTCCTGGAGGCTGAAGCACTCCCTGCCCGTGGAAGGGATCGCCTCCGTAGCGAGCTTCTTCGTAAGCCGCATAGACACCGCCGTGGACAAGCTGCTTAAAGCCCTGCCGCCCGGACCCGCGCAGAAGCTGGCGGGCCGCGCGGCCGTCGAGAACTCCCTGCTGGCCTACAGGCTTTACCGGGACCTTTTTTACTGCCCGGGCTTCAGGGCCTCCGGCATACCGCCGCAGCGGATACTCTGGGCGTCCACCAGCGTCAAAGACCCGGCCTACCGCCCGTCCCTGTACATGGAGGAACTCGCGCTCGACGGCTCCGTGAACACCGCCCCCGAGGAGGCCCTCGAAGCCTACTTCTCCGGCGGCAGGCTCAACAGCGGCCCGCTCGGACCGCGCTTCGCCGCCGCCGAGGCATATTTCGCGGAGCTGAAAAAGCTCGGGCTGAATTTCGGCGCGGTCCTCGAGGACCTGGAGAAGGACGGCATCGAGAAATTCGCGCGCTCGCACGACGGGCTTCTGGCCCGCATCCAGAAAGAGATAGCCGCAGGGCCGGAGGAAAATATGCAGGAAGAACTCGCCGGGATAGACGCCTCAGCCGCCGTAAGCAAACTGGCCGCGATGAACTTCGCCGCCCGCCTCTGGAAAAAAGACCCGGAGCTCTGGAAGAAGGACGAGGCCGCCAAGAAGCAGATCTCCGGCGCTCTCGGCTGGGTGGACATCCCCTTTAAAATGCTCGCGAGGGTCAACGAGATAGAGAATTTCGCGGCGGAGATCCGCGCGGCCGGCTTCACCCACGCCGTGCTGCTGGGAATGGGCGGCTCGAGCCTGGCCCCGGAAGTCATCCGCGGCGTTTTCCAGAACCCCAAGTTCCCGCGCCTGCTCGTCCTGGACACCACCGACCCCGCCTGGATCGAGTCGGTGGCCGGGCAGATAGACCTTAAGCGCACGCTCTTCATCTTCGCCAGCAAATCCGGCGGGACCATAGAGCCGTCCAGCCATTTCAAGTATTTCTGGAGCCTGGTGAAGAAAGCCGGGATCAAGAACCCCGGGAACAACTTCATGGCCGTCACCGACTCCGGCACCGGGCTGGAAAAGCTCGCCGGAGAAAAGAAATTCCGCAAGGTGTTCATCAACCCTTCCGATATAGGCGGGCGCTTCTCCGCGCTGTCCTGCTTCGGCATGGTCCCGGCGGCCCTCTGCGGCGCCGACATCAGGAAGCTTCTCGAGCGCGCTATAAGCGCGGCCGGCCTGTGCAAGGAGCCGCTGATAGAAAAGAACCCCGGTGCGCTGCTCGGCGCCCTGATGGGCTCGCTGGCCCTGCAGGGGCGCGACAAGCTTACGCTGATCCTGCCGGAGAAGCTGAAATATTTCGGTCTCTGGGTGGAGCAGCTGGTGGCCGAAAGCACCGGCAAAGAGGGGAAGGGGATAATCCCGGTCTGCCTCGAGCCGCTGATGGAGCCGGACAAGTACCAGGCCGACCGCTTCTTCGTGCAGGTAAAACTTGAAGGCTTCTCGAGCGCCGTCGAGGAAGCCGGCCTGGCCGCCCTTAAAAAGGCCGGGCACCCGGTCTATACCATCACGGTAAAAGACCCCTACGACCTGGGCGCGGAATTCTTCCGCTGGGAGGCGGCCACGGCCGCCGCCGGCGCCCTGCTGGAGATAAACCCTTTCGACCAGCCGAATGTGCAGGAAGCCAAGCTGCTCACGATGCAGGTCCTGGCCAAATACGCAGAGAAGGGGAAAAGGCCCGCGCCCAAGCCGGACTTCTCGGCCGACCGCGTGGCCGTCTACGCCTCGCGCGCGCTTAAGCGGGCGGACAAGGCCATCGCCAGCTACGACGACGTATTCTGGTCCGTTTTCTCGGCGCTGGGAGAGAAGGAGTATATAGGCCTGCTGGCCTACCTGCCCAACAGTCCCAAGGTGGAAGCGGAGCTTATCAGGCTCAGGGAAAGCCTCACCCGCTACACTTCGTCGGCCTGCACGCTGGCCTACGGGCCGCGCTACCTTCATTCTTCCGGCCAGCTCCACAAAGGCGGCCCCGACAAAGCCTTCTTCATCATCTTGACCAGCCAGGCCAAAAAAGATATATTGATACCGGGGGAGAAATATACTTTCTGGCAGCTTGAAACGGCGCAAGCCCTGGGCGATTTTGAAGCCCTGGACGCAAAGAACAGGCGCGTTTTAAGACTGCACCTGAAACATCCCCTGGACAGATCGCTCGCCTACTTAAGCGAGCGCATAGCCAGGATAGGCAAGCCCGGGGAAAGCCCGGCTGCCGCAGAAGCGGAGGAGAGCACAATGCTTAAGTTAACCGTAAAAAAGAACGCGAAAACCACGAACACCGCCACGAAGACGAAGATCGTCGATACCAACGAGTACGTCGTAGTGGACCACCCAAAGAACCTGGAGACCATCACCTCCCGGCAGTATTCGGTGCGCATAGGCGCCAGCGACTGCACCGGCGTCGACATTTCCGTCAACGACCAGCCGTGGCAGCCCTGCCGGGACGCCGTCGGCTACTGGTGGTTCGACTGGAGCAATCTCCAGCCGGGCACGCACCAGCTGGTGGCCCGCATGCACAAGCGCAACGGCGAATACCTGATCTCGAAGCGCCGCCGCTGCAAAGTCAGCTAACGGTCTTACAGGCAGCGGACAGCCGTCTTTTTGTGGAGCTCCAGTCGGGCCCCAGTTAAAGGCGGTTGTTTATTTATACCCGTTTTTCTCCTGTTTTTGTACAATGCTATGCAGGTCTTCCGGCAAGACTTCCCCCGTTAAAAGGCAATCGCGCATGCTCAGCTCCCCACGCAGCCCAAGGACCAAAATACTCGCCACGCTCGGCCCCTCGAGCTCGAGCCCGGCGATGCTGCGCAAACTTTACCTGGCCGGGCTGGACGCCGTGCGCCTCAACTTTTCCCACGGGACCCCGGAAGAGCACGCCGCCAGGGTCGCCCTGGTGCGCGGGCTCAACCGGAAATTGCGTAGGCATATCCTCATACTGCAGGACCTGAAAGGGAACCGCATCCGCATCGGCCGCCTCAAAAGCCCGTTAACTCTCGCAAAGAAACAGCTGGTGACCCTTGTGCAGGCTGACAGCTGCGGGAAGGCGGGGGAAATACCGTTCGACTACCGCGGCTCACTGAAAGTAATAAAAAAGGGACACTTCATCTATATCGACGACGGCAATATCGCGCTTGAAGTGAAGTCGGCCGGCCGGGACTCCTTTTCCTGCGAGGTGAAGGCCGGCGGCCTGCTGAAAGAGCGCAAAGGCGTGAACATCCCCCTGGCCCGCCTGGATTTCCCGCTGCTCTCCGAAGAAGACAGGAAAGACCTGGAATTCGGCGTGGCGCAAAAGGTGGACTTCATCGCCCAGTCCTTCGTGCGTTCGAAAGCCGAAGTGCTGGCCGTCGCCGCCCTGGTCAAGCCCCGCCTGCCCTCCTGCAGGATAATCGCCAAGATAGAGGCCCGCGAGGCCGTAAAGAACCTTGAAGAGATCGCCGGGGCCGCCGACGGCCTCATGGTCGCGCGCGGCGATATGGGCGTGATGTTACCGCCCTGGGAAGTCCCCCTGCTGCAGAAGCGCATCATAAAGATCTGCAATAAACTAAAAAAGCCGGTCATCACCGCCACCCAGATGCTGGAGTCCATGACGGCCAGCCCCATCCCGACCCGCGCCGAGGTCTCAGACGTAGCCAACGCCGTGCTGGACGGCACCGACTACGTGATGCTCTCCGCCGAAACGGCCGCCGGGAAATACCCCGCCGAAGCCGTGCGCATGATGAACCAGATAGTCAAATATACCGAAGCGAACAGGCCCGCACTATGACGGCGCCGCACAAAGCGCCGACGCTCGCGCAGCTCGGCTGGACTCCCGAGCTGGAGGAAAGTTTCAAACCTTTAGCCCTCCGCGGCCTTATCCCGGCAAGGGTCATCGCCGAACACCGCATGGCTTGCGACCTGGTCTGCGCCCGCGGCGAATTCACCGCCGAGGTCTCCGGCAACTTCAGGAAAGCCGCCGCCTCCAAGGCGGATTTCCCGGCGGTCGGGGACTGGGCTGCCCTGGCCTTCGCCCCGGCGGCGCGGCGCCAGACCATCCAGGCCCTCCTGCCGAGGCGGACGCGCCTCTCCCGCAAGGACCCCGGCGGCGGGGACGAGCAGGTCATTGCCGCGAACATTGACACTGTCTTTATAGTGATCGGCCTGGACACCACTTACAATTTGCAGCGCATAGAGCGCTACCTGGCGGCGGCCTCGGCCGGCGGCGCCCAAGCCGTCATCATCCTCAACAAAGCGGACCTGGCGGAGGACGCCGCCTTTAAGATAGCCGAAATAAATTCCCTTGGCTTCGCCGCGCAGGTCCTGGCGCTGGACTCAGTAAACGTCAAGGGCTACGAGGCCCTGGCCGCCTACATAGGCCAGGCCCGGACCATAGTGTTCGCCGGCTCCTCGGGGGCCGGCAAATCCACTATCATAAACAACCTGCTCGGGCGCAGCCTCCAGCGCACCGCCGCCGTGCGTGAGACCGACTCGAAAGGCCGGCACACTACCACCGGCCGCCGGATGTTCGTCCTGCCCGGCGCCGGGGCGCTGCTGATAGACACCCCGGGCATGCGCGGGCTGGAGCTCTGGGCAGGGGAAAGGACGGTAGACGAGACTTTCGAGGACATACAGGCCCTGTCCGGGCAGTGCCGCTTCGACAACTGCGCCCATTCGAACGAGCCGGCCTGCGCCGTGCGCGGGGCCCTCGAGTCAGGGAAACTGGACCGCGCGCACTACGGCAACTACCTCAAGATCCGCGAGGAAGCGGCGCTCCTTAAAGCCAAAATGGAAAAGCTGGACAGGCTGAAGCGCAGGGCCGAAAACAAGCGCCCCGCTGAAGCGCCGAAAAACTCCGGCGCCAAACGCAAACACGGCGAAAACCGCTGAAGAATACTACCCCAATGGCCATACTTCTAAGCTGTCAGAACATCTCTAAAAGTTTCGGTTCCCGGCCCCTGTTCGAGGGGCTCTCTTTCGGCCTTTCCGACGGAGAGCGCACCGGGCTCATCGGCCCGAACGGGGCCGGAAAATCCACGCTTCTCAAAATCCTGGCAGGCCAGGAACCCCCCGACTCCGGGGCGCTTACGCCCCGGCGAGGCCTCCGGCTCGGCTACCTGGCCCAGCAGGACCGCTTCGAAGAAGCGCCTCAGGGCTGGACCGTCCGCGACGAGATCATCAAAGCCCTGGACGGCCTGGGACTGGAAGTGCACGAGGCCGAAAGGCGCGCCGACGACGGCATCGCCGCCTCCGGGTTCGGCGACCCGGCGCAGCAGGTGAACGTCCTTTCAGGCGGGTGGCGCAAGCGCCTCGCCATCCTGGCGCAGTGCGCCAGAGAGCCGGACCTGCTGCTCCTCGACGAGCCCACCAACCACCTGGATATAGAAGGCGTGCTCTGGCTGGAGCGCTTCATCCGGGAACTTAAATTTTCCTTCCTCGTGGTCACCCACGACCGCGCTTTCCTGGAGCGCGTCACCAACCGCGTGATCGAGCTTAACAAGCGCTATCCCGAAGGCCACTTCAGCAGCGCCGGGAATTACAGCAAGTTCCTCGAGAACCGGGAAGCTTTCTTCGAGGCGCAGGCCTCGCTGGAAGGCTCCCTGCGCAATATCGTGCGGACGGAAATAGCCTGGCTGCGCAGGGGCGCCAGGGCCCGCATGACGAAGCAGAAGGCCCACATAGAGAGGGCGGGGGAACTGATAAACGGCCTTTCGGAACTGGAGTACCATAACGCCCAGGGCCGCGCCGTAAATATAGACTTCACCGCCGGCGACAGGCAGGCGAACCGCCTTATCCGCGCCGTGAAGATAGAGAAAAGCCTGGGCGGGCGCAAGCTCTTCGGCCCGCTTGACCTGACGCTCGGGCCGGGCGAAAAATTAGGCCTGCTGGGAGGCAACGGCAGCGGCAAGACCACCCTGCTTAAAATGCTGGCCGGCCAGCTGGCGCCGGACGCGGGGACGCTTAAGCGGGCCGACGGGCTGCGCGTAGCCGCTTTCGACCAGCACCGCGCCCAACTGGACCTGGACCTCACGCTTAAGCGCGCTTTGTGCGGCAACGGCGAATTCGTAAGCTATAAAGGCTCCAATATCCACGTGAATAAATGGGCTTCGCGCTTCCTCTTCCGCCAGGAACAGATGAATATGCCGCTGCGGACGCTTTCCGGCGGAGAGCAGGCACGCGTCCTGATCGCCGGTTTCATGCTGCAGCCCGCCGACGTGCTGCTGCTCGACGAGCCCACCAATGACCTGGACCTCCAGTCCCTCGAGGTGCTCGAGAACAGCATGCAGGAATTCCCGGGCGCGCTGGTCCTGGTCACCCACGACCGCTACCTCCTGGAGCGCGTGAGCCGCCGCCTCCTGGCGCTGGACGGCCGCGGCAACACCGGATTTTTCTCGGACCTCTCTCAGTGGGAGAACTGGGTCGCCGGGCAGCAAAGGGAAACGGCGGAGGAGGAGCCTGCGGCCAGGACGGCGCCAGGCCCTTCGGCCAAAGAAAGCCGGGAATTCAAGGCCGCGATACGAAAGCTCGAATCCGAGATGCAGACCGCGGAGAGGCAGGCGGACAAGGCGAGGCAGTCCCTGGAGGACCCCGCCATCGCCACCGACTCCGGCGAGCTTGCGGCGCGCCAGAAAAAGCTGGACGCGGCCCTGGCCAAAGTGGAAGATCTCTTCACCCGCTGGTCCGAACTTCAGGAGAAGGACCCGGAAAAATAGCCGGCTGAATTAATTTAGGTCTTGACAGTTAAAATATTTGTGCTAGAATATATTTGAGCCTGCGGCCCTTATAAACGGGATTCGTGGGCTCTT
>JAVHPG010000030.1:0-3811 GCA_036170455.1 Elusimicrobiales bacterium | reverse complement strand
AGAAAGTGGACACCCTGATAATCGGCGGCGGCATGGCCTACACTTTCCTGGCCGCGCAGAACACCAATATCGGCAATTCCCTGCTCGAGGCGGACAAGGTGGAGGACGCGAAGAATATAATCCTGAAGGCGCACCGCAATAACGTCGAGATGCTCCTCCCCGCGGACCACCGCGTGGTGCAGGACATAAAGCCCGACGCGAAAGTGGACGTTACCCAGGCCATGGCGGTGCCGGACGGCTGGACGGGCGTCGATATCGGCCCCCGCACCGAGCTGCTGTTCGCCGACAAGATCAAGGCGGCCAAGACCATCTTCTGGAACGGCCCCGTCGGCATCTTCGAGACACCCGCTTTCGCGAGCGGGAGCATCACCGTGGCCAATGCCATGGCCCAGGCCACGAGGCACGGCGCCACCACGATACTCGGCGGCGGGGACACGCTGTCCGTGCTCAGGACGGCGAAGGTAAAGCCTGAAAATATTTCTCACTGCTCTACCGGCGGCGGCGCCAGCCTCGAGTTCATAGAGGGAAAGCAGCTGCCCGGGCTGGTAGCGCTGTCGCAGAAATAGTCGTTTTGCGGTCGCGGTGTTTTAATATATCCGGAGGAGAATAATTAATGTACTCATTTATCGTAACCGTTCACGTGATACTCGCGTTGGTGATAATCGTTTCGATCGTGGTCTTCCAGACCAGCAAGGGCTCGGCCCTGTCGATGTTCGGCGGCGGCGGGGATTCCCTCTTCAACGCGGCCAGCGGGACTTCTTTCATCAAGAAGTTCACGGCGGGCTGCGCGGCGCTCTTCGCCGTGACCTCCCTGCTCCTTACCATCTTCGGCGCCAATAACCGCTTCCGCTCCGTGGTGCAGGAATACCCGCTGCAGCAGCAGGCGGCCCCCGCCGCGGCCCCGGCGGCGGCCCAGCCCGGAACCCCCGCTCCCGCCGCAGCGCCCGCCAAAGCGGTTCCCGCGCCTGCCGCGGCCCCCGTCAAAGCCGTCCCGGCCCCCGAGAAGAAATAATCGGGAGTCCAGCGGGAGTCGCAGAACCGGAACTTACCTGAATCCTTTGTACAAAAGAAGAGCCCCGCGCAGTGCGCGGGGCTTCTTTCTTTTTTTCGACTCCCGTCTCTTCTCTTATTTCATGACTTTGTTTTCGAAGGTGTTGATGATATCCAGCAGGTTCTCCGGGGTTTTCGCGGAGAGCAGGCGCTTGCGCAGCGTTACGTTGGAGATGAGGCCGGAAAGTTGCGAGAGAGTATTGAGTTGGAGAATGGGCTCGTTGAAAGGCGTGAGAATAAGGAAGATCAGTTTTACGGGCTGGCTGTCCGGGGAGGGGAAATAAATGCCGTCCCTGCTTTTCCCGATAGCGAGCAGCGGCCTCGGGAGGGAGGCCAGGCGGGCGTGGGGGAAGGCCGACTGGTGGCCCAGGGCGGTGGAGAAGTTGGTTTCCCTCTTGATGATGGCTTTAAGGGCCTCGTCCTTGTCAAAAGTGGGGGAGGCGGCGTGCAGCGCGGCCAGGACTTCCTCTATGGCCTCGAACCTGCCTGTTTGAGCCAGGTCCAGCCGGCAGGCTTCCTGCAGGAGCAGGCTGCTCAGAAGGAGCTTCGGGGGCTGGTCGAATTCGTCGCGTATTTCCCCTGTGAGTTCCTCTACGATGTCTTCCATCGTCAGGAGGCCCGTGGTCTCTCCCTTCGCGTTCTTAACCATCGCGAGCTGTATGCGCTTCTGCTGGAAATCGCGCAGGGCGCGCTCCACCGAGACCTCCTCCGGGATGTCGGTGATCGGCCTTTTCAGGGCGTTGAAGTCGGGGCCGGCCGGGGCGCAGCCGTTCAGCAGGCAGCCGTAAAGGTCCTTGAAATGCACGTAGCCGGCCGTAGTCCCGTCGGCCGCCACCAGCGGATAGCGGGAGAAGCGCCTTCCCTTGATAAGCTTGAGCGCCTCCCCGGGGGGGGCCTCCAGGCTTATGAAGCCTATCGCGCCGCGGGGGGTCATTACTTCCTTGACCCTGGTCTTGCCGAAATCGAACAGGTGCTCGAACATCATCAGGCGGCCCAGGGAAAGCTTCCCGTGCTCCTGCGACTGGCCCAGGATCATGCGCAGTTCCTCGTCGGAGTGCAGGGCCTCGCTTTCGCCCGGCTTCACGTGGAACAGACCGAGGAAAAAATTCGCGCTCCTGTTTATCACCAGCATGGGTAAATAAGTGATCTTGTAGAAGATCTCGAGCGGGATCGCCGAGACCAGGATTACCTTCTCCGGCATCAGTATCGCCAGGTATTTGGGCGCCTGCTCGCCGATTATGACGTGCGCGCCTGTAATTATGCCGAAAGCCATCACGAACGAGACCGAGTGAAGCGCGGCCGGAGAGAGGGGGAGGGCAAGCCAGTGGAAAAGCGGGCTCAGGAGCGCGGCAAGGGCCGGCTCGCCTACCCAACCCAGGCCGAGGCTGGCCATGGTGATGCCCAACTGGATGGAGGAAAGGTAGGCGTCGATATGCTGCACCTGTTTTTTAGCCAGCTTCGCCGACTTCAGGCCCTTGGCGGCCAGCTCCTCCAGGCGGGTAAAACGCACTTTTACCAGGGCGAATTCGACCACTACGAAGACGGCGTTCAGTACGATAAGGAAAGCGGCGATGAGGAGGTCCAGGAAATAAATCACAGCTATATTTTAGCATTCTGCTTTAAATTTTGGTAAACTATACTACGCTCTTTTAAGATGGTTTCGGCGGCCTTACGGCGGGAGTCAGCCGCGGCGGCGCGCAGAACAGGATTTATGCTCGGGTGGTGGAACTGGTAGACACGCACGTTTGAGGGGCGTGTGCCTAACGGCGTGGGGGTTCAAGTCCCCCCCCGAGCAGACTTTTTTTCGCGGGGGGGGAGAACCCCCAGCATTTTTTATCCCGCTGGAAGCCGCGTATGCTTTCCAAATACTTCAAACCTTCTCTCCTGGAGAAAATAGCGCAAAGCGCCGGAACCCCGGCGTACGTCTATTCCGCCGCCGTCTTTCTCAAGCAGATCTCCGCCTATAAAAAAGCTTTCAGGTCCCTGGACCCGCTCTTCTGCTACGCCATGAAGGCCAATTCCAGCGCCGCGCTGTGCGGCCTGGCCGCCCGCGAGGGGTGGGGCGCGGACGTGGTCAGCGGCGGGGAGCTGTACCGCGCGCTGAAGGCCGGCTTCAGGCCGGAAAAGATCATTCTCTCCGGCGTCGGCAAAACATCGGCCGAGCTTGAATACGCCCTGAAGGCCGGCATACTCTTCATCAACGCCGAATCCTTCGAGGAGGTGCAGGAGATAGAGCGCGCGGCCGCCAGGCTTAAGGTCAGGGCGCCGCTTTCCCTGCGGATCAACCCGGACGTCGACCCGCATACCCATAAATATATCACCACCGGCAAGCTCGGGAGCAAGTTCGGCGTCACTTTCGAGGAGGCGCAGAAGATCTGTCTTTACGCGGCCGGGTCGGAGCACCTGCGGCCCGTGGCGGCGCAGTTCCACATCGGCTCCCAGGTGCACTCGGCGGCCCCTTACGCCCTGGCCGCCCGCCGGCTGGCCGCCTTCATCCTCAAGCTTGCTTCGCGCGGGATAAACCTGAAATACGCCGACGTGGGCGGCGGCTGGGGCGTAAAAGAAGGCGCAGAGATGTCCGATCCCGCCCCGCTGGCCCGCGCCGTCGCCGGGGTTTTCGCCGGCACCGGGCTTAAAGTCATCCTCGAGCCGGGCCGTTCCGTCTGCGCCCCCGCCGGCGCGCTCCTTACCCGCGTTATTTACCGGAAGCGCGGCGGGCATAAGAATTTTATCGTAGTGGACGCGGCCATGAACGACCTGA
>JAVHPG010000029.1:7792-18367 GCA_036170455.1 Elusimicrobiales bacterium | reverse complement strand
AACCTGCGACCTCCTCGTTGCGAACGAGGCGCTCTCCCAACTGAGCTACACGCCCAAAGCTGTTTTGACCTACTGCTGGTCTTTTGCCGCCTGCTCTACTCTGCGCTTGGCTCTCTTGTGATCCTCGAAATTCGAGTTAAAAATGTGCTTCCCTTTCCTGTCCGCCACGAAATACAGCGCGTCCAGGTTGGCCGGGGACAGCGTTGCGGCTATGGAATTGAAGCCCGGGTTGCAGATAGGGCCGGGGGGCAGGCCGCCTACGACATACGTATTGTAGGGGGACTTGAACTTCAGGTCCTTGTACGTAAGCGCCTTCTTCCAATAGCCCAGCGCGTACTGGGTGGTCGGGTCAGCTTCAAGCGGCATCCCTTTGCGGTAGCGGTTTATGTAAACCGCCGCTATAAGGGGGCGCTCGCTGTCGTCCACAGCCTCGCGCTCTACTATCGAGGCGATGATCAGCGTTTTGCGCCCATCCAGGCCCTGCGAAAAACCTTTAGAGAACAGCGGAACTATCTGCCGGTCGAATTCAGATTTTAGCAAATTAACAACTTCCTGTGGCAGCATATTTTTTTTAAGGTGGTAGGTGGAGGGGAAAAGATAACCTTCAAGATTCTGCGCGCGTGCCAGTTCGAGGAACTGCGCCGCCGGCGTTACGCCGTTCGCCTCGAGCCGCTCGGCGATCTGCTCCATGCGCCAGCCCTCGGGGATAACGACGCGGATCGTGCTTACATAGGTGCTGTGGGTAAGCTTCCAGAGCGCTTCCTCCGCCGACATGCGCTCCCGGAGCGCGTATTCGCCTGGCATCAGGCGCTTGCCGGTGCCGGTGACCTTAACCAGTACCCTGAACCAGGTCGAGCTTATTATTACGCCTTCGCGCTTAAGCTCCGCGGCGGCCTTCCCAGCCCCTGCGCCCTCGGGTATCGACACCTTTACCGGCCGGCCGGGCCAGAAAAAATAAAGCGACAGCATGACCAGGCACGACACTAAAATAGCCGCCGGTTTTATAAGTTTGTTCATAAGGAACCGCAGCCTGAAAGCCGCTTCGAATAAACCTGCCTGTACTCCGGGCCGCCGGGCGTGAGCACGCTTTCAACAAGTTCCACGGAAGAAAGCGCGGTTGCCGATTTATTTGACCTGGCGAAATCCGCGGCGCGGCCCAGAAAGTCGTCCGGCAGGGCGCCTTTTACCCGGCCTATGGTCACATGGGGCTCGAAGCTATTTTCGAAGACCAGCCCCTCGGCCGCCAGCCCCCCGGCCAGTTTCGCGGCCACGCGCCTCAGTTCGGCGGCGCCCTCGTCTATCCCCGCCCAGAGAACGGAAGGGCGCCCGGAAGAGGGGAAAAAACCGAGGCCGCCGGAAGAGATCCTGAAAGCTTCGATACCGTCCAGCCCGTGCGCTATGCCCCTCGCCGCGGCAGCCGCCGCGGAGCTGTCCTGTTCGCCGAGGAAAACGTAAGTTATATGGAAATTCCCGGGGGCTATCCATTTAACCGCTCCGGCGCGCGAAAGTTCCCGCGCATGGCCCGCGATAACCTCGAGGTTCTTCACAAAGCCCGGCTCGAAGGAGGAGGCGACAAAGAGGCGCACTCTACTCCCCTGCTTCCGCGGCGGCCTGGCGGGCCTTGGCCCGCTTTGCGGCCGCGGCCCTGGCTTTCGCCCCGCGCTTGGCCTTGGGGTTGGCGCCCCTCTCTTTCAGCTGCTTCCGGATAACTTTGCGCTTGAGCGCCTGGTTCCGGAGATCGGCCCGCCTGGTAAGGGACCGCGGCCGCCAGCCTTTGAGGGAAGCGAGCCTGGTGCGCATCGTCACGATCGAACCGCGGTACCTGCCCATCCGGGAAAGCGGGATAGCGCGAAAACGCTTATGCGCGGGATCGAAGTGGATTTCGGTGTTCTTCTCGAGGAGGTATTCCTGCTGCTCCTTTCCCGAGTCGTCGGCCTGGGTCACCGCCACGCGCCCCTCGTCGAAAACGGCCACGGAGGATTCTTTTCCCATCTGGGAATACTCGACCGCGAATTCCGTTCCCCGCACCGCGCAGACCGCCGAGGGAGTGCGCACCTGCATCTTGTACTTCTCGTTAAGGAAATGTTTTACCTTCGCCACCAGCGATCCGACGCTAAGCGTGAAAATGGCGTCTTCCTGCACCAGTTCGGTTATCTCCAGCTCGGTGTTGCGCCCGAGGGTGATGGAGCCCTTGTCGTCGAGATAAAGCTCGGCGATCCCGTCCGCCGAGGTCTTGACCACGTCGTTCGCATCCAGCGGCATCTCGCCGGTTATCTTCGACCACTCGTCGCCGGCGACCGTTTTTACCATCACCGTGCCGGCAACGACCTTCAGCCTGGCGTCCCAGGACTGGGACTGGCTCTGGCCGTAATTCCCCGATTTCATCGCCTGCTGCACCATCATCTGCTGGTAAGCCTGCTGGCTCATCTCTTCATCCTGCGCATAGGCGGCGGCACCGGCGGCGATGAGCGCGCAGAGCAGGGCTGTCTTCAACATTGGCTTTATCGGCATTAAATGCGTCCCCTTTAAATTCACTTCTCTATTTTGCGGAACTGGCGCCGGCCCACCTGCAGCACGCAGTCTTTGGGCTCGAACACGATATCTCCGGAAACCTTCTCCCCGTCCAGGCGCACCGCGCCCTGGTCTATCAGGCGGCGCGCCTCGTTCATGCCCTTGGCCAGGCCGGCGGCCACCATCAGGTAGGAAAGCTTGCCGGGCTTCTCCGCGCGGAAGATCTCCATATCCTCCGGGAGTTCCTTGCGGGAAAAAACCTGCTCGAAATGAGCCCTGGCCGCCTGGGCCTGCTCGCCGCCGTGATAACGGGCCGTTAGGAGGCCGGCCAGCTTTTTCTTGGCTTCCATGGGATGCTCCGCCTTCACCGCCGCGAGGTCCTCCATGGTAAGCAGCTCGTAATAGGAATACATCAGGGAGTCGGAGACCGACATCATCTTGCCGAACATCTCGTTGGGCAGGTCGTTGAGCGCGACGTAATTGCCGTAGGATTTGGACATCTTCTTCTCGCCGTCGGTGCCGATCAGGAGCGGCATGGTCAGCACGGCCTGCGGGTCCTGGCCGTGAAGCTTCTGCAGGTCCCTGCCCATCAGCAGGTTGAAGAGCTGGTCCTGGCCGCCCATCTCGATGTCGGCTTTCACGGCCACCGAATCATAGCCCTGCATGACGGGGTAGAGTATCTCCAGCAGGCTTACCGGGGTTCCGGCAGCCATGCGGTTCTTGAAATCCTCGCGCTCGAGCAGCCGGGAAATGGTGACGCCCTTGGCCGCGTTGATGAAACCCGAAACGCCGGCGGCCGGGCTGGCGAAGAACGGCTTGAGCCATTCGCTGTTGAAGCGTATTTCCGTTTTTCCCGGGTCGAGCACTTTGAAGGCCTGCTCCGTGTAGGTTTTGGAATTGTTGGCTACGGTCTCATGGTCCAGGACGGGGCGGGTAGAATCGCGGCCGGAGGGGTCGCCTACCTGCGCCGTAAAATCGCCTATTATCAACACTACCGTATGGCCGAGGTCCTGGAACTGGCGCAGCTTAGAAAGAACTACGCTGTGGCCGAGATGCAGGTCGCGGCTGGTGGGATCCGCTCCGAACTTGACGCGCAGCTTCTTGCCGGACGAAAGCTTCTTGGCCAGTTCCTCCCGGCTGATCAGGTCGACCGTGCCGCGCAGTATCGCGTCCAAATTCACATCTGTATTCATAACAGTAATTGTATTATTTTCGGGCGCGCGCGCGCTAATGAAACCCGTGGGGGTCCGCCTCTATGAAATATTTGACACCGGGCCTCTGCGGAAGCGTCAGCCCTTTTTCCAGGCAGAGCATGGCGGCTTTCTCCGAGGAGGCCTTGACCAGGTAGTACTCGCTGTGAAACCTGCGCTTCTCTTCGCCCGGCGTCGTGACCGGCCCGAGGACCTCGCTTTCATCCCCGGGGCCTCCCAGGAAAGACAGCGCCTTGAGGAAATCGGCCGCGGCGGCGTCCAGCGCGCCGCGGTCGAAGGAGGCGAACCTGGCCTTCACGATATGGCAGAACGGCGGGTAGAGGAAATCCCTGCGGGCCGCCAGCTCTCCATCGGCGAAAGAGGGGTAGTCCATCTCGGCCAGCCGCGAGAAGACGTAGTGCTCGGCCTCCCTCGTCTGGATGAAGAGTTCGCCTTTGGCGCCCAAGAGCCGCCAGGCCCCGTAAAAGGAGCGGAAGGCTTTTTCAGAGGCGCGGAAATCCGCGCTTGAGAGGTCGGAGTCCGCGTCGATGAACGCCGCCAGCTCGAGCCGGGGCGCGCCCAGTTCGCGCAGGGCGATGCGGGTCCCGACCAGTACGTCGGCCTCTCCTTTCGAAAAACTTTCCAGCTCCGCCCGCATGGTCTTAAGTGAGCCGCGCAGCACGTCCCCGTCGAAGCGGGCTATTTTAGCGGCGGGCAGCAGCTTCGAAATTGCTTCCTGGGTCTTCTGCGTCCCGGCCCCGTAGTCGCGGAAAACCTTCCCGGCGCATTTCGGGCAGGTTACGGGTTTCGGCTCCTTCTTGCCGCAGCGCCGGCAGACCAGCTGCTGGACCCCGTCCGCCGTCTTTAAAAGGGTCATGCCGGGGCCGCAGGCCCGGCAGCGCTTCATCCAGCCGCAGTTGGCGCAAAAAAGGCGGGAGGCGTAACCCTTGCGCCCCGCGATAATGAGCGCCTGGCCTCCGGCGGCGACTACGCGCCGCAGGCTGTCGGCCAGCGGGCGGGCAAGGATATCGCCCGGGTAGCCGGCCATGTCCAGCACCCTCACTCCTGGAGCGGGGCCTTCGTGCACTTCGGTGGGGACAGCATCGAACCGCATAAGTTCGCCCGAAGCGGCGCCGCCCCAGGTCTCTATGGAGGGGCAGGGGCTTGCAAGCACCGCCTGTCCGCCCAGCGCTTTGATGCGCTTAAGAAGCACCTCGCGCGCGTGGTAGAACGGCTCGGCTTCCTCCTGGCGGTAAACCTCCTCATGCTCCCCGTCGAGAAGCCCGAGGCGCAGCTCTTTAAAAGGGAGGAATACTCCCGAGCGGGTAGCGATAACCACCTTGAACTTCCCGCTGAAAGCGCCGGCCCAGGCTTCGGCGCGCTTTTTAGGGGTCAGCCTCGCATGCCAGATCCCGACCCGGCCAGGGAAAACAGGTTCCAGCGCGGCCGCCAGGGCGGGGATGAAAGTGAGGTCCGGGACGAGCAGCAGCCCCTGCGCGCCGCCGCCGAGGGCGGAGGCGAAGACCGGCGGATAGACAAGTTCGCGGCGCTCCAGCGGCGCAAGCCGCAGGAGATAAGCTCCCGGTTTTCCGGCCGAGAGGGTTTCGGTTAATTTTTCAAGCTCGGGCGGCTCCTCGGGCCGGACGGCAAGGCCGGGCGGCGGGAGCGGCTCCTGAGCGGGCAGGTCTTTCGGGGCGTGGGAGTAAAAAGCGCCGAGGCAAAGGCCGGAGGGGGAGCCCCAGCGCCCGGACATCCACTTCGACAGCGCGAGCGCGTCTTCAGGGAAGAGAGGGTCCTCTTCGAGCAGCCTGGTTATGGTCTTGAGCTCTTTGAACCTGGTCAGGTCGGCGTCTTTCTCCGGCAGGACGCGGATTATCATCCCCACGGCCTCGCGCTTGCTCAGCGGGGCCAGCACGCGCAAGCCCGGCGCGGCCTTCAGCTCCATCTCCTCGGGGAGATGATAATAAAAGGTCCGCCGCAGCGGTATCGGGAATGAAATTTCTGCCAGCATAATCAAGCCGCAAGGCTCCGGCGGTAAGCAGTTTAAGCCTTACCGCATAGATCCTAATCCGCTATTTTACCAGTTTCAAGAAATGACTTCAGCATCTTCATATCTTCCCAGGTGTCGCGCTTCAGGTTGGGATTGCGCAGCAGCGCCGCGGGATGGTAGGTGGGGAGAACTTTTATGGGATGGCCCGGGCCGAACAGCTCGACGGGATAATCGTACCAGTGCCCGCGCACGGCGGAGATCCCCTTGTCGATGTTCAGCAGCACCTTGGTGGGCACGGAACCGAGTGTGACTATGCAGGCCGGCTTTATGAACCGCAGCTGCTCGTCGAGATAGGGCCGGCAGGCCGACATTTCCTCTGAAGTAGGGGGCCTGTCGTTGCCGTGGGACTCCGGGTTCTCCGGGTTCTTCATCGGATGGCACTTCACGATATTGGCGATATAGACGTCGGAGCGCTTCAGGCCCAGGACGGCTTCGAGGATCTTATCCAGCAGCTGCCCGGAGCGGCCTACGAAAGGCTCGCCCTGGTGGTCTTCCTGGAAGCCCGGGCCTTCGCCGATAAAGACCACTTTAGCCTTGTAAGTGCCGACTCCGAAAACGGCGTTGAGCCTGGCGTGGCCAAGCCCGCATTTCCTGCAGCTCCCGACTTTCCCGGCGAGGGCTTCCATGTCCGGCGTTTCCTGCTCCGCGGCGCGCCGCTCCGGCTCTTCGGCCGGGACGGCCGCGTAGAGCGGGGGGGTGAGAGGTTTAACTGCGGCGGCGCCGGCGCATGCGGGTTCGGCCAGATTTTCATCCAGCTCCCTGATATAGGCGGCCAGGTCCTTTGCCGCTTCAGCCAGCTCCCGCCTCATAGGTTTAAGCGGCGTCTTTGGCCGGCTTCTCGGCGCGGGGCTTGCGGGGCTCGTCGGAGCGCTTGGAGACTAGCTTTTCCTCCATGAGCTGGTCGGCCTTGACGGATTCCTCGATCTCGGGAACCTTGACCTTGCCGCTTACGACGTCGAAAAGGGCGCGGTCTATCAGCTCGGCCATGGGGATGTTGCGGAACTCCTCCTGGCGGCGCAGGTGGCGGGCCCACTGCATGGCGCGCACGATGTCCAGGTACTTGGACGGGCCGTAGTCCGAGATAAGTTTTTCCAGGTCGGCTTCTTTCTGCACTTTAGCTTGAGTAGTCATTGCGTCCTCCGTGATTAAAAAACCCTTTTCTTTGAAAGCTGTTTGCCGAAGGCCTTTACCGTCTCCAGGTTGCGGCCGGTCTTGCGCTTCTCCAGGTCCGCTATCGCGGCCACTTCGCGCACCGCCTCGGGCAGTTTATCGTTTATCACCAGGTAGTCGAAACTGGAGGCGACCTTGATCTCGTCGCGCGCGGTCTCAAGCCTTATGGAGACGTTCTCGGGGGCCTCGCCCCGGCCGCGCAGCCGCTGCACCAGCGTCTTCAGGTCAGGCGGCAGCAGGAACACCGTTACCGCCTCCGGGAATATTTTTTTGACCGAGCGCGCGCCCTTCACGTCTATCGTCATCAGCGGGATGCGGCCCTTTCCCAGGACGTCCAGGACCGACTTTACCGGGGTGCCGTAATAGTTGCCGTGCACCAGCGCCCACTCCAGCAGTTTGCCTTGTTTCCTAAGTTTCGCGAACTGCGCCGCGGTCACGAAGTAGTAGTCCTTCCCGTCCGCTTCGCCCGGGCGCCTCGGCCGGGTAGTGCAGGTAACGCTGAAGGCGAACCTTTTATCCAGTTTCATCAGCGCGGAACGCACAACAGTCTTTCCACCCCCTGAGGGGGCGGAAATGACCATCGGGAAGTACTTGTATTTCCTTTGGCGCATTACTCTGTAGGTGCCGTATGGGGAGCTAGGCTCTTCAAACGGCCGCTATTTATTCCTTCTCGGGTGCCTTATCTGCGACTGGGCCGCGGACAGAATGGCTATCGGCACGCGGAACGGGGAGCAGGACACGTAGGTCAGGCCCGCTTTGTGGCAGAATTCCACCGAGGCCGGCTCTCCGCCCTGCTCTCCGCAGATGCCGATCTTAAGGTCCTTGCGGGTCTTGCGGCCGCGCTCGACGGTGATCTTTATCAGCTCGCCCACGCCGTCCTGGTCGATGGTCTGGAAAGGGTCCACGGGGATGATGCCTTTCTTCACGTAGTCGTTCAGGAAAGGACCCGAGTCGTCGCGGGAATAGCCGAAGGTCATCTGGGTCAGGTCGTTGGTCCCGAACGAGAAGAACTCCATGGTCTCGGCGAGCTTTCCGGCCAGCAGGCAGGCGCGGGGGATCTCTATCATCGTGCCGACCATGTACTTCACCTTCACGCCTTTCTGCTTCATAACTTCGGCGTATACGCGGTGGATGATCTCGGACTGGTGCTTCACCTCGTTCTCGAGGGAGACCACGGGGATCATGATATCGGGGAACACTTTGACTCCCTCTTTCTGGAGTTCGGCGGCGGCTTCGAATATCGCGCGGGCCTGCATCTCGGTGATCTCGGGGTAGGTGATGCCGAGGCGCACGCCGCGGTGCCCCATCATGGGGTTGGATTCGCGCAGCCCGGTGGCGCGGGCCTCAAGTTCCTCGAACGAGATGCCGAGCGCCTTGCCCAGCTCTTCCAGCTTTTCTTTCTGGTGCGGCACGAATTCGTGCAGGGGGGGGTCCATCAGGCGCACGGTCACGTGCAGGCCTTCCATTACTTTGAAGGTGGCCTTCAGGTCGGCCTTCATGTGGGGGAACAGGTCGTTGAGCGCGGCTTTGCGCTCCTCGAGGTTCTTCGACATGATCATCTTGCGCAGCTGGAACAGGGCCGCGTCCGAGCCTTTGCCGTAGAACATATGCTCGATGCGGAACAGGCCTATGCCCTCGGCGCCGTACATGCGGGCCTGGGCGGCGTCGGAGGGAGTGTCTGCGTTGGTCCAGACCTTCAGCGCGCGGATCGAGTTGCAGAACTTCAGGAATTCCTGGAGCATGGCCATGGTGGCTTCGCCGGGCTCTACCAGGCCCATCTTGCCGGAGTAGATGAAGCCGCGGGAGCCGTTCAGGGAGATCCAGTCGCCTTCCTTGAGAACCGCGCCGCCGAGATGGAGCGTCCTGGCTTTCAGGTCGATCTTGACGTCGGCGCAGCCCACTACGCAGCATTTGCCCCAGCCGCGGGCCACGAGGGCCGCATGGGAGGTCATGCCGCCGCGGGCGGTGAGGATGGCTTCAGCCGCCCTCATGCCTTCGACGTCCTCGGGGTTGGTCTCTTCGCGGACGAGGATGACCTGCTTGCCTTCCTTCTTCCGCTTGACGGCTTCTTCGGCCGTGAAAACTATCATACCGACGGCGCCGCCGGGGCCGGCGGGCAGGCCTTTGCCCAGGGGCTTGGTCGCGAGCTCCACCTTGGGGTCCAGGATGGGGTGCAGCAGTTCGTCGAGCTGGTCGGGGGTGACGCGCATCACGGCGTCTTCCTTGGCGGCGAGCCTCTCCTTATGCATGTCGAGGGCCATGCGCACGGCGGCGAGGCCGTTGCGCTTGCCGACGCGGCACTGCAGCATCCACAGGCGGCCGTTCTCGATGGTGAACTCGATGTCGAGCATGTCGTGGTAGTGCTTCTCAAGCCTGGCGCGGATGGAGGCCAGCTCTTTATAGGCCGCGGGCATGAGCTGTTCCAGGGACTTAAGGTTCTTGGACTGGTCGTTGCGGCTGCTTTCATTGATGGGGTGAGGGGTGCGGATACCGGCCACCACGTCCTCGCCCTGGGCGTTCTCAAGGAACTCGCCGAAAAAGGCGTTCTCGCCGGTGCCGGGGTTGCGGGTGAAGCCCACGCCGGTGGAGGAGTTGTCTCCCATGTTGCCGAACACCATGGTCTGCACGCTGACGGCGGTGCCCCAATCTCCGGGAATGCCTTCTATGCGCCGGTAGGCGACGGCGCGCTTGCCCATCCAGGAGGCGAACACGGCGCCGATGGAGCCCCACAGCTGGTCCATGTGGTTGTCGGGGAATTCTTTGCCCAGCACTTCTTTCACCTTGGCCCGGAACAGGACGCCCAGTTCCTTCAGGTCCTCGGCGGTAAGGTCGGTGTCTGACTTGGCGCCCTTCCTGGTCTTCATGTCGTGCATGATGCGCTCGAGCTGCTTGCGGATGCCCTGGTCGTCGGCGGGTTCGATGCCGGCGGCCTTTTCCATGACCACGTCGGAGTACATCATGATCAGGCGGCGGTAGGAATCGTAAACGAAGCGGGGGTTGTTGGTGAGCTTGATCAGGCCCGGTATGGTCTCGGTGGTAAGTCCGACGTTAAGAATGGTCTCCATCATGCCCGGCATGGAGGAGCGGGCTCCGGAGCGCACGGAGACGAGCAGAGGATTGTTGGCGTCGCCGAACTTCTTGGCGGCGATCTCTTCCACGCGCCGGAGGTTCTTCTCGACGTCCTGGGTGAGACCCTTGGGGTAGGAGCGCTTGTTGGCCCAGTAATAGGTGCAAATTTCGGTGGTCAGCGTGAAGCCCGGGGGAACGGGCAGGCGCAGGTCGGGATGGCCGGCCATCTCGGCGAGGTTCGCGCCCTTGCCGCCCAGCAGGTTCTTCATCGAGGCTTTGCCTTCGGCCTTGCCGCCGCCGAAGAAATAGATTACTTTTTTGGAAATTTTAGAGGCGGACGCTTTGACTTTTGATTTAACGGCAGTCTTTGGCATATGTTTTGGCTCCTGTAGACTATTTGGCCGTCCGATGCGCAGAGCGCTTTGATACGGCACAAACGCATGTTTGACTATCGGCCCGCGGGTGCGGGGTATAAAAAACCCCTTGGGGGGGCTTTCACTTATACTACTAAATGAACGGGCGGCGGGGCAATAAGGGGCTTAATCCTTAATGCTCTCCAGGTCCAGCATGAAAGCGTACTCGAAA
>JAVHPG010000029.1:0-7692 GCA_036170455.1 Elusimicrobiales bacterium | reverse complement strand
ATAAGGGGCTTAATCCTTAATGCTCTCCAGGTCCAGCATGAAAGCGTACTCGAAAGCGGCAAGTTTAAGGGATTCGAAACGGCCTGACTTGCCCCCGTGGCCTGTGTCCATATCGGTTTTAAGGAGCAGGAGATTTTTGTCCGTTTTCCTGTCCCGCAGCCTGGCCGCCCACTTGGCCGGCTCCCAGTACTGCACCTGGGAGTCGTTAAGCCCTGTCTCTATGAGCAGGTTCGGATAGTCCTTTTTCTCCACATTGTCATAAGGAGAGTAAGAGACCAGGTAATCGTAATATTCCTTTACATCGGTGTCGCCCCACTCGTCATACTCGGAGGTCGTAAGGGGGATGTCCGGATCCAGCATCGTGGTAACCACGTCCACAAAAGGCACGGCAGCTATAATACCTTTATAAAGCTCGGGGGCCAGATTGGAAACGGCCCCCATGAGCAGCCCCCCGGCCGAACCGCCCTCAGCGTAGATATGGGCGGGGGAAGTGTAGCCGAGCTCAATGAGGTAGCGGGTGGCGTCTATAAAGTCGTAGAAAGTGTTTTTCTTCTTCAGCTGCCGCCCGTCCTCGTACCAGCGCCGGCCCAGTTCCGAGCCGCCCCTTATATGGGGGATGGCGCAGATAAAGCCCCGGTCGAGAAGGGAAAGCCGGCCCGAGCTGAAATACGGGTCCGAGCTGTAGCCGTAGGAGCCGTAGGAATAGATATGGACCGGGTTTTTTCCGCTCTGCAGGGAGATCCCTTTTTTATAGACTACTGATACGGGGACTTTTTCACCGTCCCGCGCGGTGAACCACAGGCGGCCCGCCTGGTAATCCTCCGGCTTGAAGCCGCCCAGGACTTCCTGGCGCTTCAGCAGCCGCTTTTCCCCCGTCCTGAGGTCCGCGTCGTAGACGGAGTCCGGGGTGGTCAGGGATTCGTAGGTAATGCGCAGCGTGTCCGTTTTATATTCGTAATTATCGCCGAGGTCCGTCATGTAAGCCGGCTCGTTAAAGCTTACCCTGGTTTCCGCGGCATTGGAGCGGTTGATGATATGAAAGCCGCCCTGCGCGTTAAAGCGCTCCTTCATCACAAGCCAATTCTCAAAGACCTCCAGGTTTTCCACCAGCGTATCCTCGCGGTGCGGGACCAGGTCGGTCCAGGAAGACCGGGGAGTGGCGGAGGACGGGCAGACGGAAACTTTGAAGTTGCGCGCTTTATCGTTGTTCAGGACATAGAACCTGTCCCCGCCGTCCGCGATGTCGTACTCTAGCCCTGGCTGCCTGGCCTGGAAAACCGCCGGGGCCGCCGAGGGCTTTCCCGCGTCAATAAGGCGGTACTCGGTCGACAGCGTGGAGCCGGAGCGGAGGAAGATATATTTGTCCGTGGTGGACTTTGACAGGCTGACCTCGAAGGTCTCGTCGGCCTCGAAGTAAACCTCGAGGTCCCTGAAGCGCCCGAGCTCGTGCGCGAGGACCCGCTCCCAGCGCAGCGTTTCCGGGTTCTGCTTGACGTAAAAAAGCGTTCGGTTATCGTTGGCCCAGGCCATGTTTCCCGAAGTGGCGGAGATCTTGTCCCCGTAAAGTTTCCCGGTGGCCAGGTCCTTGAAATAGACGTCGTAGAAACGCCGGCCTCCGGTATCCACGGCGAAGGCGATCGCATTGTGGTCGGGGCGGATAGCCGGAAAGCCGACATGACAGTAAGCTTTGCCCTTCGCGATCCGGTTGACGTCGAGCAGAACTTCCTCGGGGGCTTCGGCTGAAGCTTTTTTCCGGGCGTAGACCGGGTATTCCAGGCCCTTTTTATAGGTCTTATAATAATAGTAGCCGCCGTATTTGAAGGGCACGGTGGAGTCATCCTCTTTTATCCGGCGCTTCATTTCCGTGAAAATTTTAGTCTGGAGCTTTTCCGTGTGCCGCATCGCCGCCGCGGCGTAGTCGTTCTCGGCTTTGAGGTAAGCCTTCACCTCCGGGTTCTGCCGGTCCTTGAGCCAGTAGTACTCGTCGTTCCTGACCTGTCCGTGCTTTTCCAGAGCGTGCGGGACCTTCTTCGCTTTAGGCGGCTCGGCGGCACGGGCGAAACCGGAAAGCCCCAGAACCATGAAGGCAAAGGCGAATATGGCGTAAAATTCATGTTCGTTCATCAATTCTATACCTTGAAACCGCGCCGGGGCTCGCGGCCTAGATTCCCATCCTTGCAAGGATCAGGCAGATCTCGTTCGCCACCGAGACCAGCTCGGGATGGGAAACCTCGAAGCCTTTCACGGCGTAGGAGATGCCGGATATAGAAAGGTTCCTGAGCTGCAGGCTGGAGTCTTTGCGCGTAGCCTCGTGCGCGGCGGCTTCCGTAAAGAGCCCTACGCTGCGGATGTCTTCGATCCTTGAAACCGGCAGCGAGGAAAGCTCGGACTTGAGCTTCCTGAGAAGCGCCACCAGCTCGGCTTTTTCCGGCGAATTGCCGGACTCCACCCTGGCGATCGCCGCCTCTATCTTCGAAAGTGTGTCATTGATCATATTTGTTCTCCGTATAGCCGCCTCGAAATGGCCCCCGAAGTTCAAAACTACCAAATCCGCCCCCACGTGTCAATTAACTCATGTTTATGCTAATCTTTTAGCATGAAAACCGGGAAAGCCGAAATTGTCTGCACCGGCTCTGAACTTCTGGCCGGAAAGCTTAACCTTTACGTGCCCCTTTTCCACGAGCTCCTGGCGCCGCTGGGGTTTGCCATAAAACGAGAGCAGTCCTGCGGGGACGGCCTCCCGGAGATCAAGGACTGCCTCGCAGGCGCGCTGAAGCGGGCGGACCTGGTCATAGCCTGCGGCGGGCTCGGCCCCACCTTTGACGACCTGACCCGCCAGGCCGCGGCCGCCATGCTTGGCCGCCGCCTGTTCCATTCAAAAAGCTGCGAGCAGATCCTCGCCTTCAACTACAAGCTTAAAACCCTGCCGCCTAATATCAAGGACCAGTGCCTACTGGTGGAGGGCGCCAAGCCCCTGGAGAACAGCAATGGAACCGCTTTCGGCCAGGTCCTGACCCGGGGCCGGAAAATGCTGGTCCTGCTGCCGGGGCCCCGGAAGGAATGGGAGCCTATGTTCCGTAACTTCCTCGACGAGGAAATAAGGGCGTTCTTCAAAGGGCGCCCCCCGGTCGCCCAGCTGAAGCTGAAAATAGCCGGGCTCTGGGAGCCGCAGGCCGAGAAACTTCTGCGCCCCGTCATGCGGCGCTTCCCTCTCGCCGCCTTTACCATCCTGGCCGGGCCAGGCACGGTGGAGTTCATACTGTCGGGCGACGACAGCCGCGGGCTTATAGGCAGGGCGGGGGCCGCCTGCCGCAAAGCGCTGGGCGCTAAGCTTTACGGGGAAGGGGAGGATACTCTCGCGGGCGCCGCAGGCGCGAAGCTTAAAGCGCGGGGGAGAAGCCTGGCCGCGGCCGAATCCTGCACCGGCGGCCTGGCGGCAAAGCTTGTCACGGATATCCCCGGCAGTTCCGGGTATTTCCTCGGCGGGGCGATAACTTATTCCAACGCCGCCAAGATAAAAATACTCGGCGTCAGGGCAGCCACGCTCAAGAAAGCCGGCGCGGTCTCCGGGGAATGCGCGCGGGAGATGGCCGCCGGAGCCAGGAAAGTTTTCGGCAGCGACTACGCCTTTTCGGTTACCGGCATAGCCGGGCCGGGAGGGGGCACGGAAGAAAAGCCGGCGGGGCTGGTTTTTTTCGGGCTGGCAGGGCCGCGGGGCACCGCCGTTTTCAGAAGGCAGTTCCGCGGCACGCGCCCCTTCATAAGGGAGTGCGCGGCTAATTTTATTTTGGACGAGCTGCGAAAAGTAATAAAATAAGAAGGACCTGAAAATACTGGCCGCTGATTTAAGGAGAACACCATGAAAAGAACTACCCTGGCGCTGACAGCCGTTTTCTTCGTACTGGCCGCCTGCGGGAAAAAAGAGCTGCCGCTTGAGCAGCCTGAAAAACAGCCTGCGGACGCGGCCCAGCCCGCCCAGGCCAACGCGTCCTACGTGAAAAAAGACACCTATTTCAAGCTCCCCAACGCCGCCGGTGGAGAGATCGACCTGGCCGCCTACGCCGGGAGGCCGGCTATCGTTATGTTCTTTACCGAAACCTGCCCCTACTGCCGCAAGGCCGCTCCTTTCATACAGAAGGTCTATACCTCCTACTCCGCGAAAGGGCTCGGAGTCATCGGCGTCCTGATCCAGGACAGCGCCCAGCCCGGACTCAATTTTGCCGCCGACCTGGGCGTAACCTTCCCCATCGCTTACAAGGGCGGCGCTATCTCCCGCAACTACCGCACGCAGGGCGTGCCCTACATCTACCTGCTCAACAAAGAACATGAGATCTACGACGTCTGGGAGGGCTACGACCCTTCGTTCGACCCCGCCATCATAAAAGCGGTGGAAACAGTCCTGGCAAAAAAATAAAAGGCAGGCCCCAAAAGGCCCCGCCGGGGAGCGGTGCGGCCGGAACTACAAAATGTCAACGGCAATACAGAAAGGCAGCATACTGGTCCACCGGGTCTTCGACATCGCCGGCGAGATCTCGCTCGTCCGCGCCGAGCAGCTGCTGAGCTCCGACGCCAAGGGGCCGCGGCTCAGGTTCGCCACCGATACGCGCAAAGCCATCATCATAAAGGACTCACCGCTCAAAGCCGACCTCGGAGAAGAAATACTTGACCTGCCTTCGGGCAAGGTCCCGGTGCGGGTCTTCGCCAGGGTTTGGAACTACGGCGTCATCTCCGTCACGCTGGAGCTGGCCATCCCGCCCGGCACGGAGTGGGAAAAGCTTGTCAGGACGGCCGCCGAACTCGAGGCCTCAGGCGAGATAGAGCTCCTGGCGGTTTCGCGCAAGGACGCCCTGAAAAAGCGCATCATGCAGGCCGTCATCGACCCGGCGGAATGGGAGATCCACGAGGATTACATAACCTATATCATAGAGAAGGCCGACGGGATCGAGAACCCCAGGGAATTCATCAAGAAGGTGGATGTGGCCGCGCTGATCCTGGCCGAGGAGAAGGAACACCTGGTGGACGAGCACAGCGCCTTCCTTATAGAGAGCGCGATACAGTACTCCAGCTCCGACCTGGCTATAATAGACTGGAACTCCGCCCTGCTGATAGAACCGGACGGCCAGCGGGATATCGCCGACGTCATCGAGTTTTCCCTCACCCACCTGCTGGAGTTCCGCTATTACGACGAGATGCTGGGGAGGAAACTGGAAGAGCTTTACGACGCTATGGACAAGAAGCGGGAAAGCGTGGCGAATATTTTCAGAAATCTATACGCCGATATCGCGGAGGACTCCAGCCGCAAATACATGGAGTTCTCCGAGTTCCTCGGGCGCGTCGAGAACTCGCTCAAGACGGTAGGCGACCCCTACCTGGCCGTCGCGTTCCGGGCTTCCGCCGCGGAGTTCCATTTCGACGACTGGCGCAAAAGCATCTCGCGCAAGATGGAGACGCTCGCGCAGATCAGCCAGATACTGCACGGCGAGGTGAACACCCGCCGGAGCCACTGGCTGGAGATAATAATAATCGTGCTTATCGCGGTGGAGATGATCCCGATGGCCGTTGACCTGCTGAAGTTCCTCGGCCTAGCGGGTTAGCGTCCGCTGGTTTTTCACGGGCGCCGGCGAGCCCAGCAGCCTGATAGCCGCCGCCACAGCTTCCCTCGCCTTGCCGCTCACGCCCCCGCTCGAGCGGTATTTTATTTTAAGAAAATTCAGCGGCGTGCCTTTCAGCTTCACGCGGAAATCCAGGTGCGGCCCGCTTGAGAGTCCCGAAGACCCGACATAACCGATGACGTCCCCCTGGCTGACGCGGCGCCCGCCGCCGGCGCTCCTGGCTATCCGCGAAAGGTGCCCGTACGTAGACTCATAGCCGGCCCCGTGGCGCAGGACGACCAGCCTCCCGTTGGCGCCCTTCCAGCCGGAGAAGGAGACCGTGCCGTCGGCCACCGCGGAAACGGGCGTGCCGGAAGGGGCGGCGTAATCTATGCCCTGGTGCGGCCTGAAGATCTTAAGCACCGGGTGGAAGCGGCGGTTGGTAAAGTAGGAGGAAATTCGCCGGTAATGCAGCGGGGCCCGCAGGAACATGCTCCTGAGCGACTCGCCTTTTTCGTCGTAATAGGAGCCCTGCCAGGCCGCGGCTGTTTTGCGGCCCGTTTCCGGCCCCTCGTAAGCGGCCGCGATGATCTTGGGAGAGATCACCCTGCCGGCCGGATCTTTTTTGTAGCTCCAGGAAAGCGCCCAGCGGTCGCCCTCCCTGACCTCGGTCAGGAAGTCCACCGACCAGGAGAACACGTCGGTATAATCCAGGATCACTGCGGGGGGGACTCCGCCCGCGGTCATGGATTCCCAGAGGGACGAAGTTATAGCTCCGGAAGCCGAGGAAGTAGAGAATTCTATCTGCACAGGCCGCACCAGGAGCGAGAACTCCCCGCCGGTGGAAAGGGAAATGAGATAGGTATTCAGGTCCTTCGTCACGACGAGCGAGTTCATAGCGCCCCAGGTAGAGAAAACTATGCTGTAAGAATCCTCCAGGCGCAGGCGGCGCAGGTTGATCTTCGGTGAAAGCAGCCTGGAGACGCGCGCCCTTTCCGCATCGCTGAGCCCCTCGGCTTTAAAGACCCCGTCAAGCGGGCCGGTGAAAGTTCCGGATGAAACGCGGAGCTCTTCTTCCCCGGAGCCGGGCCCCAGATCGTCCCGGAGAAGGAACAGCCCCAGGGCAAGAAGCGAGGCCGCCGCGAGAATTCCCGCGAGGCGGAACCATCTTGTTCTCTCTGTGCTGCGGCCAGGGTACGGGGTAGTCTCCATGTCATGAATAATAACAAATTTACCCCGCATTAGGGCTGTTCGCCGGGCTGCCCCGGACGGGGCCCGGGCTTCCCGGCAGACTCCGGGTTTTGGCGGAAGACTTGAAGCATTGACTAGCCATAGAGGTTATTAATATAATAGGCAAACGGATAAAACCACTACAAAGAGAGAAAAACATGTCTACAACCAAGAACAAAATCAGAGAAATAACGGAGAAATTCTCCGCAAAACCCAACGATACCGGCTCAGCCTCCGTGCAGGTAGCGCTCGTCACCGAGCGCATCCAGTATCTTGCCAAGCACCATACCACCAACCCCAAGGACCACGCCTCACAGCTCGGTCTCACCAAGCTGGTCTCGCAGCGCAAGCGCCTTCTTAGCTACCTTGAAGCCAATAACAGGGAAGAATACAAGAAGGTCATCAAAGCCCTGGGCTTAAGGAAATAACAAATGACAAACTACCCTAAACCGCTCCGCCTGGAAGAACAGGTGGGGGATAAGTCCATTTCATTCGAAACCGGCGCCCTCGCCAAACAGTCCGGCGGCGCCGTGATCATCCGCATCGGTGACACCATGGTGCTCTCCACCGCGGTGCAGGCCAACAAGCCCAAGGACACACCGCCCCAGTTCGTGCCCCTCAGCTGCGACTACAAAGAGCGCACCTACGCGGCCGGCAAGATCCCCGGCGGCTTCTTCAAGCGCGAGGGCAAAGCCCGCGAGAAAGAAGTGCTCGCCTCCCGCCTGACGGACCGCGCCGTGCGCCCCCTGTTCCCGGATTACTTCAACACCGAGACGCAGGTGGTCAACATGGTGATGTCCTACGACGGCATCAACGACGCCGACGTGGTGTCCATCAACTCGGCCTCCGCGGCCCTGATGATCTCCGACAT
>JAVHPG010000028.1:0-18370 GCA_036170455.1 Elusimicrobiales bacterium | reverse complement strand
ACGTCGCCGAGGTTGGACGGGATGATCATAGTGTTGTTGCGCTGCGCCAGCTTGCCGAACTCCTGCAGGTACTGCTCGGCGATGCGCAGGTTCACGGCGTCAGAGCCGCCCTTCTCGCTGATGGCGTTGGCGATTTCGCGGATACCCTTCGCCGTCGCGAAGGCGATGCGCTCGATCTCCTGGCCGCGGCCTTCGGCCTCGTTGATGCGCTTCATCTTCTCGCCCTCGGAGAGCGCGATAGCCTGCTGCTTGTCGCCCTCGGCGCGGTTGATCTTGGCCTGCTTCTCGCCCTCTGACTCGGCGATAATGGCGCGCTTCTCGCGCTCGGCGCGCATCTGCTTCTCCATCGCGCCCTTGATGCTCTCGGGGGGCGTGATGTTCTTGATCTCGTGGCGCGTCACCTTGATGCCCCACGGGCTGGAGGCCTTGTCCACGGCCGCCACGATCTCCATATTGATCTTCTCGCGCTCCTCGAAGGTGCGGTCAAGCTCGATCTTGCCGATCTCGCTGCGCATCGTGGTCTGCGCCAGCTGGGTGGTGGCGAACTCGTAGTTGGTCACGCCGTAGGAGGCTTTGGACGGGTCTACGATCTGGATGTAAAGTATGCCGTCGACCTCTACGGAAATATTATCCTTGGTGATACAGACCTGCGGCGGCACGTCCATCACCATTTCTTTCATGCTGTGCCTGTAGGCCACCTTGTCCACGAACGGGATAAGGATGTGGAAACCGGCCTCGAGCGTGGTGTAATACTTACCGAGCCGCTCTATTATGAAGACGGTCTTCTGGGGGACTATCCTGGCGGTATTGGCCAGGACGACGATGATAAACAAGATAAAGGCGCCGATAACTACGGTCGCGAGCGGGAAAACGGCTGTCGGTTCCATGTTTTTCTCCTAGTCCGGGTTAAGGTTTTACTTTGAGAGTGAGGTCGTGGCGCTCCACGATGGTGACTTTGGCGCCCGTCTTTATTTCCACGTCGGCGTCGGCGTTCCAGGAGGTTCCATGGAACTCCACCTTGCCGCGCGGGGAATCGGGAATTATGTCCTCGGTGACGATCGCGGACTCGCCGGTATGGGTTTCCATGGCCCGGCCCGCCGGGGCCGGGTTGGAGACCCGCCCCGTGAAATAACCCTGGGCGTAGCGCCGGAAGGAGACCAGAAGCACTATGGAGAGGGCGGCGAACACCACCAGCTGGGCGTTGACGCCCATGGGGATGAAGATCTTCAGCAGGCCGGTGATCACGGCGCCGAGACCGAAGAAGCAGAGTATAAAGCCGGGCAGGAAGAGCTCCAAGCTCATTATAGCCAAGCCTACGATTATCCAGACATACTGGGGGGGGATGGTTTCAAGCATGGGATAATACTATGAAATACTGCGGCCGCTATCAATGGGGCGTCAGCTAGGGAGCGAAAAGAAACTGGTGAAAATACAGACCGGCCTCTTTCGCCTTACCGCGCCAGGAGTATTCCAGCCGCGCCGACCTGTTCGCGCCGAGGCGCAGCGAGGCCGCGAGCGAGCCGGCCCAGAGAGGACGCGTGTCCCCTATGGCGTAGCCGGTATAGCGGGCCTCGAACAGGGCGCGTACCGGCCCCTTTTCGGCGAGCAGCCCGGCTTTGAGCCCGGCGCCGGCGCGCCAGTTCGCTTTGAGCGCCGGCCCGAAGCCGCTGTCGGCCTGTACCATGGCGTACCAGAGCTGCCGCACCGGGCCGCGCCATTCCAAGGCGAGCCCTGAACCCGCGCTCATAGCCCAGATCGCCGCCCGGCCGCTCTGCCGGCCGGTCTCGCCGGCCTGCTCCAGGCCGGCCGAGAGTTCCCACGACGGCCGGCGCGTCCAGTCGTCCCAGGGCGTAAGACTTACTATGCGCGCGAGGCTGGCCTCTTTCATATAGAACCTGTTGTAGCGCTTTTCATACCGCAGGCGGAAGGAGCCTGACTCGAGCGCGGCGTCGGGAAGGTTGCCTTCTGGCGAGTCCAGAAGGTCCTGCAGGGCGAAGCGGGCCTGCAGTTCGTAGGCCGGCCCGTTCCTTAATGAAACCAGGCCGGCGCCGAGCCGCAGGCTTTCATGGGCTTCCAGTACGCTCGGCGGGCGCGGCGGCCCGCCGGCAAAAACGGACTGCCCGTTCAAGGGGGCGAGGACGGCAAGGAGCGGGACGCTCCGGCTCTCGAACTCAGGCTTTCCCATGCGCCCCGAGTAATAGCTCCAGTTGAGATAGTCGGCCGCCGTCTCCAGGACCGCCGTCTTGCGGATAGGGTCCCCGGCTTCGAGCCGGCTCAATTCCGCTGGCTGATATCCGCGCGAGAGCCTCAGGACGGAGGCCTTTTCTCCGTCCGTCAGCTGGCTTCTTTTCCAGTCCGCCGTCTTCCATAAGGAAGGCCTCCAGGCGGGGGCGGGAGAACCCGGGAGGGCCGCTTTCACCGTATCCTGCGGGAGAACCCAGGAAGAGAAACGCCCGGAGAGCTTGAGTTCCGGCTTGACTATGTCCAGCAGCGGCATAAGCCGCCAGGCGCAGTTGCGGGTAAATAAATAATAGGAAAAGGAAGAACTGCGAAGCTCCCACGCGTGCCGCAGCAGGCGGGCTGTCTCGTCCTGGGTGAGCCCGAGGGGGAATTCCCAGAGGTCGCGGTTTTTAATATCCCGGTACTGTTGCAGCTTCTCCTCGTAGGTCAGGACAGAGAACTGAGCCGCGTAGGCGCCGGCGGCGCTCTTAAGAGCGAAAAAAAAGCCGCGCTCCGCGTCCGCCGCCTTAGAGTAGCCGGCGGCCTTGTCCTGGAGGCCGTCGGGGACGCCGCGTTTGCGGAGGCGCAGGAAGGTGTTCCCGTAAAAAGCGGAGGGACTGTCGAGCGAGCCGGCGGCGAAGATCAGGCTTACCGATTCCGGGTCGAGCCCGGTTTTCCAGTCCTCGAAATCTTTACATTCGGGAGGAGGGAAAGAAGAGGCGGGAATATTGAACTTTTCCCGCAGCCAGCTGTAGCGTTCGGGAAAGCGGCATTCGGGGCTCCCGCCGGGTTCTCCTTCGAAGAAAAGCCCGTCCAGAGCCGCTTCCAGCTCCAGCCTGGGACTGATATTCCCCCATTTAGCGAGAAAGAATTGCGGGTTTTCTGAAAAGCTGCGCTCGCGGCCGAACAGCCTCTTTTTGTAATAAAGCAGCTTGAGCCAGTAGTCGCTTTTCCAGGCCCGGGCTTTTACGGCGGCCTGTCTTAAGGCTAAACGCTGGAGATTCTTTACGGGCGTAATTGCGGCAGCCGGCTGCGGGAAGACCAGGATGGACAGGAGCAGGGATACCGCAAAGGATTTCAGCTGGTCGCTTCTTTTCTTTTGCATGCGGTTGCGGTCTTACCTTAATCCGTCTTTTTGAGCGCGGCCTGGAAAGCCACTACCCGGAGACGCGCCTGTATGAACTTCTCCGGCAGATCCCCGCCGTCCAGATAGCCCGGCAGCCGGTCGGCGGGAAGCGCGTCCTCTTTTGCCGGGTCCAGCAATACCGGGGAGAGTTCCCCTTTCCAGGCGGAGGAATGAAGGCCGCCCTCCCACTTTTCCCAGCCGAGCCTGTGATAAAGCGCGTTGGCAGCGCCTATTTCATGGCGCAGTCCGGAAACGGTCTCATGCCTGTTGAGGCCCAGGTGTTTCGCGAGGTCAGAAAGAACGACCCAGTTCGGCTGAGGCGCGCCCTGCGGCCTCCAGCCGGGCGCCTGCCTGACTTTCCTGTCGAAGGAGGTGAAGGAACCAGCGTCTTCCGAGAAAAGCGCGGCGGGTAAAACCACCGAGGCGGGATGCTGTCCCGAAGGAAGGATCCACTCGCCGGAGACGGCGAAAGCGCCTTTCAGGTCCAGGCCCTCCAGGCCGGTGTCTCCCCAGGAGAGGAGTGACTTGATTCCCCCGGCGCGGGCCGCCTCTATAATTCCGGAGCCGCTCAAGCCTTCCCATGAAGGGAGTTTGTGCGCCCAGAGCTTTTCCAACGCCGCGCGGGCGTCCTTGCTCGAGACGGCGAGGTGGCCGGGCAGCCAGCTTCCGTCCAGTCCCTGGTCTATCGCTCCCTGCGAGTTCGAGCCGGCGCGCAGCAGAAGCAGGCCGCCGGGCTTGCCGATGAGGATCAGAAGATCGCAGAGCGCGGCCAGCTCGGCGCCGGCGATAAGCGAGGCATCCGCTATTATTACCGGATGTTTTGCGGCCAGGAGTTCAGCTAAAGCGCGGTCCGGGGCGGCGGGAGGTTTCCCGCTCTTCTGCTTCTTTAGCGAGGAGCAGAGTTCCTTAAAACCTTCCGGCTTTGAGTCGCCGCAGCCGTCAGCGGCCGATTTCATCCAGCGCCCGTAAACCGCGCTGCCGCCGGGGTCCAGGTGAACCTTCGCGCCCCTGATCGCGGCTTCGCGGGTGACGGCGGCGATCGACGGGTAAAAGGTTTCCAGGTCGGGAAGAGCGGACAGGATGAAATCCGCTTTGCCGAGGTCCTCGAGCGCGGCGGTAGAGGCGTTAAAGCCGAAAGCGCGCGCGACGGTAGCCAGCTCTCCGCCGATGCCGGGGCCGCCGATGTTGTTCGTGTCCAGGGCGGCGCGGCCTATTTTCTGAAGCAGGTAGAGCGCCTCGTTGGTAAGGCGGGGGGAACCGAGCACGGCGGCAGGCTTGCCGGAAGCCTTCTTCAGGCCTTCAGCCGCGGCTTTCATAGCTTCATCCCATTTTGCCTTGCGCCAGGAGCCCTTTTCTTTTATCATGGGCGCTTTGAGCCGGCGGTCGGTTTCAAGCAGGTCGAAGCCGCTGAAGGCCCGCGAGCAGACCATCGAGTTGCCGGGCTTGCCGGCTATCTTGTTATTGAGCCGCTGGATCTTCCCGTCGGCGACGGAGAAATCGAGTACGCAGCCGGCGCCGCAATAAGGGCAGAGGGCGCTTTGCACGGAGGCGCGCCAGGCCGGGACTGTCGTCCCCTGGAACCTGGCCGACAGAGCCCCGGCGGGGCAGGCGGCCACGCACTGGCCGCAGGATTTGCAGGCGTATTCGTTCAGCTTTGAGGTCCAGGCCGAAGAAACTTCGGTCACGAAGCCGCGCCCGGCCAGGCCGATAGCGCCCGAGCCCTGCAGCTCCGTGCAGACCCGGACGCAACGGCCGCAGAGGATGCACTTCTGGTGGTCGCGGTCTATAAAAGGATGCTTGGACATCTTGACGCCGAGCGTTTTTTGCCCGGCATAGAGCTCGCCCTTCGCGCCATACTGCCCGGCGTAGCGGCGGAGCTGGCAGGTGTCCACTTCCTGGCAGCCGCAGAGGAGGCAGCGCCGGGCTTCCTCCACCGCTTCGTTCTCGGCCAGGGTCTTGGAAACTTCGCTGCAGGTGCGCGCGCGGCTGAAAGCGTCAAGCTGCGGGGTTTTCGTCCTGGGCTTTTTGGGGTGATGGGCATATTCAGCCGGAGACAGGTCCTTAAGCGCCCCTTTGCGTATATTGAAAGCGTGGGGGGAGAGGTCCTGCGGGAGGCCGCTCAGCTGGGCGTGGATGGACAGAGCCGCCCTGCGGCCGCCGGCGATCGCCTCGATGGCGGTAGCCGGGCCGGTGAAGCAGTCGCCGCAGACGAAAACTTCGGGATTATTGGTCGAGCGCAGCGTTTTAGGATCGGCTTCGGGCGTGCCCCATTTCGTGAGCGTAAGGCCGTCTCCGTCGAAGCCTCCCCACCGCACTTTCTGGCCGATAGCGGCGATCACCGAGTCCGCGGCGATGACATGCCCTGAGCCGGGCACCGGCTCCGGGCGGCGCCGGCCGCTTGCGTCGGGCGCGCCGAGCCGCATCTTTACGCAGTGCATATTTATGACTTTCCCGGAGCCGGAGAAGCTGACCGGAGCTGTAAGAAAGAGCAGCTTTACACCTTCTTCGTCGGCCTCGTGGATCTCCTCCGGGTTGGCCGGCATCTCGGCGCGGCTGCGGCGGTAGACGATGGAAACTTCTTCGGCGTCCTGGCGGAGCGCGGTGCGGGCGCAGTCTATCGCGGTATTGCCGCCGCCCACTACGACTACCCTTTTTCCGAGTTTGAGCTTCTCGCCCTTATTTGCCCTTTCAAGCATGGCGACGCCGGACCAGACCCCGTCGCGGTCCTCTCCTTCCACGCCCATGGCCTGGCCGGTCCAGGCGCCGATGGCCACCACTGTAGCGGCGTAACCCTTCTTGCGGAGGTCCGCAAGGTGAAAATCTTTTCCCCAGGCCATGCTGGTGCGGAGCTCCACGCCCAGGGCCCGTATCTGCTCTATCTCGGCGTCTATAACCACCGGCGGAAGGCGGTAGTCAGGCACGCCGTAGCGGAGCATGCCGCCCGCTTTTTCCATGGCTTCAAAAACGGTGACGGAATAGCCGAGCACGGCCAGATAATGCGCGGCGCTCATGCCGCCGGGGCCGCCGCCTATCACGGCTATTTTCTTGCCGTTGGAAGGAGCCACTTCGGGCTTCCAGGCGTCCACGGAACACCTGTCCCGGTCGGAAACGAAGCGTTTGACCTGGTTTATAGAAACAGCTTCATCCACCAGCTTGCGGCGGCAGTTGTCCTCGCAGGGATGCGGGCAGATGCGGCCGCACACTGAGGGGAAGGGGTTTCTCTCTTTTATTATTCGCAGCGAATCCGAGAAGTTGCCGCGGATCGCCTCCGAGAGATAGGCGCGGATGTCGATGCCCGCCGGGCAGACCATATTGCAGGGCGCGATGCAGTCTCCATGGTGGTTGGAGAGGAGCAGCTCGAGGCCGAGCTTACGGAGCTTGCGGATATTGTCCGTGCTCGTGCGGACCACCATCCCTTCCTCAGCGCGCGTGGCGCAGGCGGGGATCATGCCGCGGCGGCCTTCCACTTCCACTATGCAGATGAAGCAGGAGGCGTACGGCGGGAGGCGCGGGTCGTAGCAGAGGGTCGGGATCTCGATGCCCTGCGACCTGGCCGCGTCGAGAATGGTGGTTCCGGGCGCGACTTTTACCTGGGTTCCGTCCAGAGTTATGGTTATCTTGTTCATGCCGGCCTCCCTTCGGCGGCGGGGCCGGGTATGATGTCTACCGCCTTGAAGCGACAGACGTCCCTGCAAATGCCGCAGCGGGTGCATTTGGACGAGTCTATCGTGTGCAGTTTTTTAGGGCTGCCGCTTATCGCCGAAACGGGGCAGCGCTTCGCGCAGAGCGTACAGCCGGCACACTTCGCGTTTATCCTGTAGGAGATCAGGGACTTGCAGACCCCGGCGGGGCAGCTTTTGTGCAGGATATGCGTTTTATACTCCTCTTCGAAATAGCGCATCGTGGTGAGCACGGGGTTGGGCGCGGTCTGGCCCAGGCCGCAGAGAGAGGATTTCTTTATGCTCTCGCCGAGCTCGCGCAGGGTGTCCATATCCGTGGGCTTGCCTTTTCCGGCGCAGATGCGTTCGAGTATCTCGAGCATCCTTTTGGTTCCGACGCGGCAGAAAGTGCATTTGCCGCAGGATTCGTTCTGTGTAAATTTAAGGAAGAAGCGCGCGACGTCCACCATGCAGGTGCTGTCGTCCATGACCACCATGCCGCCGGACCCCATGATGGCCCCGGTGGCGTTAAGGGAATCATAATCGATAGGGGTATCGAGCAGGCTTTCGGGGATGCAGCCGCCGGAGGGGCCGCCCATCTGCACCGCCTTGAACTTGCGCCCGTAGGGGATCCCGCCGCCGACGTCGTAGATGACTTCGCGCAGCGTCAGGCCCATCGGGACTTCCACCAGGCCGCCGCGGACTATTTTGCCGGCAAGAGCGAAAACCTTGGTGCCCTTGCTTTTCTGGGTGCCGAATTTATTGAAGGCGGCGGCGCCGTTGGCGAGTATCCAGGGCACGCAGGCCAGGGTCTCGACATTATTGATAGTAGTGGAATGGCCGAAGATGCCGCTCTGAACAGGATAAGGCGGCCTTATGCGGGGCATACCGCGCTTGCCCTCTACTGAAGCTATCAGGGCCGTTTCCTCGCCGCAGACGAAAGCCCCGGCGCCTTCTTTGATGTAGGCGGAAAAAGAAAAGCCGGTGCCCAGGATATTGTCTCCGAGCAGGCCTTTAGCTTTCGCCTGCCCGATAGCGCGGGTAATGCGGCGGACGGCCAGCGGGTATTCGGCGCGGACATAGAAAACGCCTTTTCTCGCGCCTACGGCGTAAGCCGAAAGCATCAGGCCTTCGAGGACGGCGTGGGGGTCGCTTTCAAGCACGCTCCTGTCCATGAAAGCGCCGGGGTCGCCCTCGTCGCCGTTGCAGACCACGTACTTCTCGGCGTCCTTCACGGCCGAAGCGTATTTCCACTTGGTCCCGGTGGGGAAGCCGGCGCCGCCGCGGCCGCGCAGGCCCGAAGCTGAAATTTCGGAAACCACCTGCTCCGGCTGCAGGGCGGTCAGCGCCCTGCGCAGGGCGCCGTAGCCGCCGGCTTTCTCGTAGGCCTCTATGGAGTCGGGGTCGATAACGCCGCAATTCCTCAGCACTATGCGCTGCTGCTTGGCGTAATAGGGATGCTTATGGACGGGTTTGTCAGGGGAAATTATCAGGTTCTCGGCAGGGGGGGTGCCTTTGAGGACATGCTCCTCGATGATACGGCCCGCGGCTTCCGGGGTTACTTTCGCGTAAAAATAAGAATTCCCCGACTGGACCACTTCCAGCAGGGGCTCCTCGTGGCACATCCCGTTGCAGCCGGTGGACATTACTTCCAGTTCCAGGCCTTTCTCCTTTACCAGGGCAGTGAGGGCGGCCAGGGTTTTCCTGGCCCCCGCGGCTACGCCGCACGAGCCCATTCCCAGGCGGAGCAGCGTTATGCCGGGCGCGGGCTTCAGTCCCCCGGATATCTTTTTCGCGCTTTCGCCGGTTTTATCCGGGCCCTGCGGCCCGGCCACGGCCGCGCGCCTGTCTTTAACTATGCGCTTGATCTTGTCGGAGTTTATCCCGCCGTAGGTCTCGTCCTGGATCATCACTACGGGGGCCAGGCTGCAGCAGCCCAGGCAGGCCACGTCCTCTACGGAAAATTCGCCGTCCCCGGTGGTCTGGCCATGGCCGATACCGAGGTCCTCTTTGAGGGCGTAGCTGACTTTGTCGGCGCCGGAGACGTGGCAGGCGGTGCCGTGGCAGACCTTGATGTGCTGTTTGCCGACCGGGGTGGTCCTGAATTGGGCGTAGAAAGAGTAAACGGCTATTATCTCGGCGGGGGCGACTCCGAGCTTCTCGGCCAGGCGCTCGACAGCCGGTTTCGGCAGGTAGCCTAAATGGTTCTGTATGCACTGCAGGAGGGGGATAAGCGAGCCTTTTTTGTCCCCGTGCTTCGCTACGATAGAATCAACTTCCTTTATAATGGCTTTGTTGTCCATAAAAAGCAGTCCTTAAATTCGCGCGCAGGTTGCCGCGCAGCCTTATCTTCGTGTCGATTAATTATACTAAAAAGACGTATTACCCTATTTGAACGGGCAACGGATCGCCGAAAACCGCAGCGCCTTCCGTATTCGGAGACAGAGGCATCTTGACAGTTCCCGCCTACAGTCATATGATAACCGTAGGTTGCGGAGTATACCGGACCGTAGCCGTAATAAGGGGGAAATCATGAAATCAGCATTTAAAACCGTTCTTCTTGCCGCCGCCGCCGGGCTCTTCTCGGCCGGGGGGGCCTACAGCGCCGATAAGTACGTTATAGACGCCGCGCATTCCAATATCGGCTTTTCAGTAAAGCATCTCGGCATCAGCAAGGTGAAGGGGAAATTCAACGTTTTCTCCGGGTTCATCATGGCCGACGAGAAGAACCTCGCCAACTGCTCCGTGGAAATAGAGATCAAGGCGGACAGCATCAGCACCGATAATGAGAAGCGCGACGCCCACCTGAAGACGGCGGATTTTTTCGATGTCGAGAAATTCCCGACTCTGACCTTCAAGAGCAAGCAGGTGAAAAAAACCAAGGCGGGCTATACCGCGGCCGGGACCTTCACCATGCACGGAGTTTCGAAGGAAATAAGCATACCTTTCACCATGGAGAAAGCCACCGATCCCTGGAAGAAAATGCGCATCGGCATTGAAGCCGGCCTGTCGCTGAACCGCAAGGATTACGGGATAAACTGGAGCAACCTCATGGACAACGGCGGCCTCGTAGTAAGCAATGACGTAAAGGTAGAGCTCTCCGTTGAAGCGGTAAAAGAATAAACCTCTCCTGTTTGGCAGCCGGGCCGCGGCGGCTGACAGCCGAGCGGACCGGGACAGCGCCCGCGCCGGACTTTGTCAGGGCGCGGGCGCTGTTACCTGATCAGCAAAACCCCTCCGCTCCTCCTCATAGGAGAATCCGGAGCGCTATTAGGATAACTAATAGCTGCATAATAATATTTTATTAGCCGCGTCCGATACCCGCATGATATCCTACCAGTAGTTCTTCAGGAGGAATGTTTATGCCACTAGAACAGAAAGTAAAATACGAAAGCGATTGCGACAAAGAGTTCGCTACCTGGGTCACCAGCCAGACCGGCGGGGAGAACCTGCGCCACTGCATCCAATGCGGCATCTGCAGCGCCACCTGCCCGCTCTCCTTATATATGGACTATACGCCGCGCCGGCTTATCAACCTGGCCCGCGAAGGCTTCAAGAACGAAGTCCTGAGCTCCTTCACCATCTGGCTCTGCGCCAGCTGCTACGCCTGCCGTTCGGAATGCCCGAAAGAGATCAAGGTCACGGACATCATGTACATGCTCAAGCGCAAGGCCATAGAGGAGGGGGTGTTCCCGCGCCGCTTCCCCATCCCCGTTCTGGCCCGCGAATTCAGCCGGATGATCTTCATGTTCGGCCGCATCAACGAAACGCTGCTCGTCACGGACCTGTTCCTCCGCACCAACTGGTTCAAGTTCCTCAGCATGACGGGGCTGGGCTTCAACCTCATGCGCACCGGCCGCCTCTCGCTCATGCCGGATTCGATAAAGCGCAAAGGCGAACTGCGCAAGGTCCTGGACTCTATCGACGCCGAAGAGAAGAAGGAGGCAGTGAAATGAAATACCAATATTTTCCCGGCTGTTCGCTTAAAGGGATGGGCAAGGCCTACGAAGAATCTTTCCTGGCCGTCTCGCGCGCCCTCGGCGTAGAGGTCAATGAGCTGGAGGACTGGAACTGCTGCGGCGCGACGGCCTATATGTCCGTGGACGAGACCAAGTCCTACGCGCTGGCGGGCCGCAACCTGGCCATAGCCGAGCGGAACGCCGGCGACGTGATAGCGCCCTGCAGCGCCTGCTACCTCGTCCTGAACAAGACCGTGAACGGCCTTAAGGAGCACTCCGAGCTGAACCGCAAAGTAACCGTGGCGCTGAAGTCCGCCGGCCTGGAATATAAAGGCACGGCGAAAGTGCGCCATCCACTGGACGTGCTGGTGAACGATGTGGGCCTGGAAAAGATAAAGAAGCACGTGAAGGCGCCCCTGAGCGGGATGAAATTCGCGGCCTACTACGGCTGCCAGGTCGTACGGCCTTACGCCACTTTCGACGATCAGGACGAGCCGGTCACCATGGACAAGCTGATAGCGGCCGCCGGGGCGGAATGCGTTTCCTGGCCGCTCAAGACCCGCTGCTGCGGCGGCAGCCTTACCGGCACCGTTCCGGAGGCCGGGCTGCGCCTCGCCTATATAATGCTGAAGGAAGCCAAAAAGCGCGGGGCCCAGGCTATAGTCACCCCCTGCCCGCTCTGCCAGTTCAACCTGGACGGCTACCAGGACCAGATAGCCGCCAAATACGAAAGAATAGATATGCCAGTGCTTTACTTCACTCAGGTGCTCGGCCTCGCAATGGGCCTGAGCGCGAAAGAACTGGGGATAAAGCGCGGGATCATTTCCGCCGAGGCCGTCCTGGCGGGGAGGTAATATGACAGACAATAAAAAGAAACAGGACAATCTGCCCCGCGTCGGGTTCTATATCTGCCACTGCGGCAGCAACATAGCCGGCACGATAGACGTGGTGGAAGTCTCAAAATACGTTTCCGGCCTTCCCGGCGTAGCGGTATCGCGCGAGTACAAATATATGTGCTCCGACCCCGGCCAGGAGATGATAGCGCAGGATATCAAGGAGCACAAGCTGGAGCGCCTCGTGGTGGCGGCCTGCTCGCCCAACCTGCACGAGGAAACTTTCCGCAAAGCGGCGGCAAAAGGCGGCCTGAACCCTTTCTTCTTCCAGATGGTGAATATCAGGGAGCACGCCTCCTGGGTGCACACCGACAAAGGAGCCGCCACGCAGAAAGCGATGGACCTGGCCCGCGCGGCCGTAGCGCGCGTGCGGCATCATCAATCGCTGGAGAAGAAGCGCGTGCCCGTGGACCCGAACGTTCTCGTCGTGGGCGGCGGCATAGCCGGCATCCACGCGGCGCTGACCCTGGCTAACGCGGGCAAAAAAGTGACGCTGGTGGAGCGCGAAGCGACCATCGGCGGCCATATGGCGCTGTTCGACAAGACCTTCCCCACGCTGGACTGCGCGGCCTGCATCCTGACGCCGAAGATGTCCGCCGTCAAGTCGCATCCGAATATAAAGCTCTGGACCTACTCCGAAGTCGAGAAGGTCGAGGGTTATGTGGGCAACTACAAGGTGAAGGTGAAGCGCAAGCCGCGCTATGTGAACGAGGACCTCTGCGTGGGCTGCATGGAATGCATAGACGCCTGCGTCTTTAAAGAGGCCAAATTCCCCGACAAGTTCAACCAGGGGCTCGGCAAGCGCAAGCCGGTCTACATGGACTTCCCGCAGGCCACTCCCAAAGTGGTCCTGCTGGACCCGAAGACCTGCATCCAGCTCAAGACCGGGAAATGCAAGAAATCCTGCGCCGAAGTCTGCGACCGCAAAGCTTTCGACTTCGAACAGAAGGAGAAGTTCGAGGAGATACAGGTGGGCGCCATAGTGCTGGCCACCGGCTTCAAAGCTTACGACGCGAAGCGCGACCACCAGTACGGCTACGGCCGCTACCCGGGCGTCTACACCGCGCTGGAGATAGAGCGCCTGGTGAACGCCTCGGGCCCCACCTCGGGCGAGGTGGTGCTGCGCGACGGGAAGAAGCCGAAGGCGGTGGGCATTGTGCACTGCGTGGGCTCGCGCGACGCGAAGAGCAATAAATGGTGCTCCCGCGTCTGCTGCATGTATTCGCTGAAGCTCGCGCACCTCATCAAGGAACATTCCGACGCGGAAGTCTATAACTTCTACATCGATATGCGCACGCCGGGCAAGGGCTACGAGGAATTCTACGACAAGCTGCTCAGCGAGGGCGTGCACTTTATCCGGGGCCGGGTATCCGACGTTACGGATTGGGCCATGACTCCGGAGGAAGAGGGCCGCCTGGTCATGCGGGTGGAAGACACCCTGGCCGGCTTCGTGCGCCGAATCCCCGTCGATATGGTGGTCCTTTCCACCGGGCTTGAGCCGCAGGCCGACGCTCAGGAAGTGCGCCGCCGGTTCAACATAGGCTGCGGCACGGAGGGCTTCTTCCAGGAGAGGCATCCGAAGTTGGCGCCGGTAAACACCTTCACCGACGGGATCTATATAGCCGGGGCCTGTCAGGCTCCGCGCGATATTCCCGACACGGTGGCGCAGGCGGGCGCCGCCGCGGCGGAGGCGCTGGCCCTGATAGACGCCGGCTTCGTGGAGCTTGAGCCCAACACCTCGCACGTGATAGAGGACGAGTGCTCCGGCTGCAAGACGTGCATCCCGCTCTGCCCTTATTCGGCCATCACCTTCGACGAGGCCAAGAAGAAGGCGATCATAAACGAAGTTCTCTGCAAGGGCTGCGGGGTCTGCGCGGCGGCCTGCCCGTCGGGCTCGATCCGGCAGAACCTGTTCGAGGACGACGAGATCTTCAGCGAAATAGAGGGGGTACTTGCGAAATGACCGAAAAATTCGAACCAAGAATAGTCGCGTTCTTCTGCAACTGGTGCACCTACACCGCCGCGGACCTGGCGGGCGTCTCCCGGCTTAAATACGCCCCCAACGTGCGCGTAATACGCGTGATGTGCTCGGGCCGCGTGGACCCGCAGTTCGTGCTGGACGCATTCGCGCGCGGCGCCGACGGCGTGCTGCTGGGCGGCTGCCACCCCGGCGACTGCCATTACGCCGAGGGCAACTACAAGACGCTGCGCCGGATGCGGATGCTCGAGAGGATGCTGAAGGCGATGGGCATTTACGACGGGCGCTTTCGCCTGGAGTGGATCTCCGGCGCGGAGGGGGACAAGGTAAGGTCGGTGATCAACGAGATGACCGAAAAAGTCCGCGCGCTGGGACCGCTCGACCTGCCCGGCAAATCGAAAGAATGGGACAAAGAGATCGAAGAGCTCGAAGCGCATGTGAACCAGGGCGCTCCGAAAAACAAGGAGACAGTCCATGTCTGATAAACCCGCTGTTGCTTTCTACTGGTGCGCCTCCTGCGGCGGCTGCGAAGAGGCCGTTGTCGACCTGGCCGAGGATATACTCAAGGTAGTTGAGGCGGTGGACATCGTCCTCTGGCCCGTCGCCATGGATTTCAAGAAATCCGACATCGAAGCGCGGCCCGATAAGTCTATCGTCGCAACCTTCATAAACGGCGCGGTGAGGACCACCGAGCAGGAGGAATGGGTGCGCATGTTGAGGAGGAAGAGCCAGGTGGTCATCTCCTTCGGCGCCTGCGCCAATTCCGGGGGCATCCCGGCGCTTGCCAACCAGTTCACCAGGGAGGGGATCTTGAAGTATGTTTACGAAGATTGCCCCGGCCTGGACAACCCCGGCAAGACCCGCCCGCTGGCCGAGAGCAAGGACGAGGGCCGCACGCTTACCCTCCCGTCGCTGCACGAGATGGTGCGCTCGCTGGACCAGGTGATAGATGTCGAATACTACCTGCCGGGCTGCCCTCCCACGCCGAAGCTTATAATGGCCGCCGTGCAGGCCCTGCTTACAGGCAAGCTCCCGCCCAAGGGCACGGTGCTTTCCCCCGATATCGCGCTTTGCGAGGAATGCAAGCGCAAGGACTCCAAACCCGCTGACCTCGCGCTGACCGGGTTCAAGAGGCCGCACCAGGTGCAGATAGACCCGGAGAAGTGCCTGCTGGCCCAGGGCCTGGTCTGCATGGGCCCCGCCACCCGCGGTGGCTGCGAAGCGCTCTGTCCCGGCGGAAATATGCCCTGCACAGGGTGCTTCGGTCCGACGTCGCGGGTAAAGGACCAGGGAGCCAAGTTCGTTTCCTCGGTCTTCTCGAATATAGCCCCCAAGGACGAAGCCGGCATAGACGCCGTTCTGGACGGCATTCCCGACCCTATAGGGACTTTCTACCGCTACGGCCTTTCCAAAGGCCTGCTGCAGCGCAAACTAAATTAAGGGAGTATTAATCATGGACACAACAGCTCAAAAAGTCTGGAACCAGGCGCATCAGCAGGCCAACTCCGCCCGGCGAAACGTCACCATCGACCCTATCACGCGGCTGGAAGGCCACGGCAAGATAGAGATCTTCCTTAACGAGCGGGGGAACGTCGACAGGGCCTACCTGCAGATCCCCGAGCTGCGCGGCTTCGAAGTGTTCTGCCAGGGGCGACCTTCGGAGGACATGCCGCAGCTTACCTCCCGCATCTGCGGCGTCTGCCCTACGGCGCACCACATGGCCGCGGCCAAAGCGCTGGACGACCTTTACGGAGTGGAATGCCACCCGGCCGGCCGTAAAATACGCGAGCTGGTCTACAACGCGTTCATGCTGGAAGACCACGCGCTGCACGTTTACATTCTGGGAGGACCGGACTTCATAGTGGGCCCCGACGCGCCGAAGGAACTGCGCAACGTGGTCGGTGTTATCGGGAAGGTGGGACTCGACGTGGGCAAAAGAGTGATCTCGATGCGCCGGCGCATCCGCGAGATTATAAATTACGCGGGCGGCAAGGTTATACACCCGGTGATGGGCCTGCCCGGCGGCGTGGCGAAAGGGATCTCCGCCTCCGAACTGCCGAAGTTCAAGGAGATAGCCAAGGACGGCCTGGAGTTCGCGAAGTTCACGCTGCAGGTCTTTCACGACATAGTCCTCAAGAACGACGCCTATGTAAAGCTCATCACCTCGGACGCCTTCACTCACAAGACCCACTATATGGGCCTTGTCGACAAGAACAACAAAGTGAACTTCTACGACGGGGATATCCGCGTGGTAACACCGGAGGGCAGGGAGCAGTCCAGGTTCACCCCGCAGCAGTACCTGGAGAATATTTCGGAACACGTTGAGCCCTGGAGCTATATCAAGTTCCCTTTCCTGAAAAAAGTGGGCTGGAAAGGTTTCGAAGAAGGCAGTTCCAGCGGCGTGTACGCCGTTGCGCCGATGGCGCGCCTTAACGCGGCCGATGGAATGGCTACGCCGGAAGCGCAGAAGGCTTACGAGGAGTATTTTAAAGTGCTGGGGGGAAAGCCGGTCCATCACACCCTGGCCAACCACTGGGCCCGCGTGGTAGAGATGGTGCAGGCCGCCGAGCGCATGGTGGAACTGGTGAACGACCCGGAGATAATAAGCCCCGACTTCCGCACCATCCCGACAAAGACCCCGAAGATAGGCGTCGGCGTGGTGGAAGCCCCGCGCGGCACGCTGATCCACCAGTACGAAACGGACGAGAAGGGACTTATACGCAAGGTGAACCTGGTGGTCGCTACCACGAACAATTCCGCCCGCATAGCCATGAGCGTGGATAAGGCGGCGAGGAACCTCATCAAGGAAGGCAAAGTGAGCGACAGCCTGCTGAACATGGTAGAGATGGCTTTCCGCGCCTATGACCCCTGCTTCGGCTGCGCCACGCACACCCTGCCCGGCGAGATGCCGCTAGTGGTAAGCCTGCGCTCCCTCGACGGAGGACTGATCCGTGAACTCCGCCGCTGAACCCGCGCGCCCCAGTGCCTCCGCCCGGCCGAGGGCGGAGGGGACGATGCGCCGCATAGCCATGAGGAAGCCGCGCCCCGCGCTGGTCCTCGCCCTGGGCAACGATATCCTGGGCGACGACGGGATAGCCTTTCACGCGGCCAGGCTTTTGCGCGCCGAATTCCCGCAGAGCGTGGACGTGATCGATACGGGGGAAGCTGGCCTGCCGCTCCTGGATTATCTCGAGCCTTACGGCATGGCGCTTATCCTCGACGCGGCCGCTACCGGCAAATGCCCGCCAGGAACGATACTGCAATGGGACAGGGAGGACTTCCGCCGCTGCGTGGCTCCCTCGCAGCATTCCGCCGGCCTGCCCCAGATACTTGAACTGGCGGAGCGGCTGGGTATGGCTTTTCCCTCCGAACTTCAGGTAATATGTATGGAAGTAGGCGACCCCACCGTATTCAGAGAGACCCTTACGGCGGAGGCCGTCCAGGCTTTGCCCGCCATGGCGGATAAGGCCCGCGAGATCCTGACAGGCTGGGGCTGCAGGGATTGAGGGAAAGAATGAGAGCAGCTGAAAAGACCCTTACAGGCAAACATCTTATCGGCGGAAAATATCGCGGCTCCTGGGTACGCAAGTTCCGCGCCATAACCCCCGCTACGTGCATGCCGCTCGAGACCTGGTTCTGTGAGGCCGGCGCAAAAGAAGCCGGCCTGGCGCTGGAACTCGCGGATAAGGCTTTCGACGCTTTGCAAACGGCGCCGGCAAAAAAGATAGCCGCGCTGCTGGAGCGCATCGCGTGCGGTCTTGAAACCGCGGGGGAGGGCATTATCGCGCGGGCGCACCAGGAAACCGCGCTCCCGCTGGCGAGGCTCGGCTCGGAGCTCACCCGCACCGCAGGGCAGGCCAGGGCTTTCGCCGCCCTCGCGCTGGACGGCTCCTGGGCGCAGGCGCGGATAGACCATTCCATGCCCGGACGGCTGCCGCTCCCTAAGCCCGACATTCGCACCGTTTTCATGGGAATCGGACCCGTTGCTGTTTTCGGCGCGAGCAATTTCCCGCTGGCTATTTCCGTGGCCGGCACCGATACCGTGGCCGCCTTCGCCGCGCGCTGCCCCGTGGTGGCGAAGGGACACCCGGCGCACCCCGGAACCTGCGAGCTGGTCGCCCGCGTCATTTCCGAAGCGATAGCCTGGGCCGGCCTGCCCCCGGGAATGTTCTCGATGCTCCAATCCTCCGGCTACGAAGCCGGGCTCGCCCTGGTAAAGCATCCTTTGACCTCGGCCGTCGCCTTCACGGGGTCTCTCCGGGGCGGCCGCGCGCTCTTCGACGCCGCCGCGGCCAGGCCGGAGCCCATCCCGGTTTACGCCGAGATGGGGAGCGTAAATCCCGTCTTCATCCTGCCGGAGGCCGCGGCCGGGCGCGCGGAAGAGATAGCGGAAGGCTTCGTCCGTTCGCTGAATACCGGGGTGGGACAGTACTGTACCAGCCCGGGCATGGTCCTGGGAGTGGCCGGGCCGGCGCTCGAAAAGTTTATCAGCGCCGCCTGCAGAAGCGCCTCGGCGACGGCGGGCGCCGTCGCCG
>JAVHPG010000027.1:0-3905 GCA_036170455.1 Elusimicrobiales bacterium | reverse complement strand
GAATTCGTGACCTGGTCAGACGGAGTCTGGCGCAAATAAAGGCCGGCGCGGACAAAAGAAACCCGGGGACAGCCCCGGGTTTCTTTTTGTCGAGGCGAAGCCTCACCAGAGGCTCAGCGGAAATGGTCGCGCATCATGCGGACCAGGCCTTCGGTGGCTTTGCCGGGGATCTCTTCGCCCTCCCAGTTTATCGAGAAATGGGCGTTCTTTTGCGTGGGCTTCACGAAGTTCTCGTACATCGGCAGCACGGTGGAAAGGATCTGGTGCTTGATGCCCTCTATGTCGCGGCCGCGCTCGCTGATATCGCGCTGCACGCGCCGCAGCACGGCGGTAACCATGCCGGTAGAAACGAAGATCTTGTAATCGCACAGCGCAAGCAGCTTCGGAAAATAGAGAGTGTAAAGCCCCTCCACCACTATCAGCTGGGTGGGCTTGCACGGGACCGTTTCTTTTTCGCGGGTGTGCTGCTTGAAATCGTAGACCGGCTGCTGGATGACCTTGCCGGCGCAAAGGTCGTGCAGATGTTTTACGGCCAGGACGGAGTCTATCGCGTCCGGGTGGTCGAAGTTGTAGGTCTTCCTGTCTTCGAAATCGAGATGGTCGAGCGGCTGGTAATAATTATCCAGGGAAAAAAGCTGGCCGTTGATGCCGATCTTCCCGCACTGGTCGATAAGCTTGCCGGCCAGCGTGGTCTTGCCGGAACCGGAGCCGCCGGCTATGCCGAGGATGAAGCGCGATTTCTTGGTGCTGTCCATATTTGTCCTGCCGCCGGAAAAGTATTCTTCTATGATACAAAATATAAAAAAGCGGCGGCCACGCTTTTTTTATAAGATATAGCCGGTGAAATATAAATACCCCTGGGCCGCGCTGATGACGGGACTTTCAATTCTCCTGTTCGGCTATGATTTCGGGGTGGACCCGAACCTGGCCCAGATCCTGCCCTACATACACCGCCTGGCGGACCCCGCGCTTTATCCCGGCGACATTTTCCTGAAATCTTTCTCCTCCTTCCCCTCGCTTTACCCGGCGGCGGCCGCCTTCCTGGGCCGCTTCGCGCCGCTGGAGACGCTGCACCTGGCCGCCTACCTGGCCGCGCGCTTTTTTTTCCTTGCGCTGGTCTTCGAGCTGGCCGAAACCCTGACGGGGAGCAGGAAGACCGCCTTCGCCGCCGTCCTGCTCGCGGCCGTAAGCGCGCAGACCAATGTCCTGACCCTGATGGGAGAGGACCCTCTTCTGAAAACCTCTCTTTTTCAAAGCTCTCTCGCCGGCCTGGCGGGGACGCTCTCGCTCCTGCTGTTCCTGAGAAAGAAATACGTGCCGGCCTTCGCGGCGCTCGGCGGGATGCTCTTCATCAACGGCCTGCTGGCCCTTTTCCTCACGGCCCTCTACGCCTCCGCCCTGCGCGGCGCGCCCGACGCCGCGGCCATGCGGCGCGGCTGGGCGGCGCTCGGAGCCATAGCCCTGGCCTGGCTGGGCTGGCTGAGCACGCTGCACAACCAGTTCGGCGGGCCCGGCCCGCACTATTCCGCTATCCTGAAGAGCTGGTACCCGGGCCACTATTTCCCCTCGGGCTGGAGCGCCGCGAAGTGGTTCAGGATAGCCGTTTTCCTGCCGCTCAATCTGCTGGCGATCTACGGCGGGCTGGGAAGCTCCGCGGAAAAGCGGAATCTGTCGGCTTTCCTCCGCGCTTTTTACTTTTTATGGGCGGCCGCTTTCGTCTTCGGCGAGCTGCTGCCCCTGCCGCAGCTGGTGAATCTCCAGTTTTTCCGCAGCGACGCTTTCTTCTGCCTCTTCGGGCTGATCTTCGCCGCCGATCTCCTGCGCGGACTTTACGAAAAAGAAGAGCCCGGCGGCTGGGCGCTGGGCGCGCTCCTCCTTCTTTCTTTCACGGAAACCGCCCCGGCTGTTTACACGCTCTTCGCCCTGGCGCTGCTTCTGGCCTGGCGCTTCGGCCCGGCCTGGCTCTTCAGGGCGGCGGCCGCCGCCGGCGCCGCTTTCTGCGCCAAAGAACTCTTCTTCCTGCCCGGCGTTTCGCCGGAGCATAAAAAATACACGGTCGCGCTTCTCTTCTTCGGGCTCGCGGCCCTGGCCGGAAAATCCTATAAAAGCGCCATCAGCCCCGGCCGCGCCGCGCTGCTGGCCCTGGCCGCCGTGCTGATCCCGTACCTGCCGCTTATAAATTACCGCCTGGCCTCCCGGACCTGGAGCAATTACGGCGAGGAAACCGCCTCCTGGATCGCGCTTCAAAAATGGGCGAGGGACAATACGCCCGTCCCGGCGGTTTTCCTGGTTCCGCCGGACACCTACGGCTTCAGGGTCTTTTCGCTGCGCTCCCCGGTGACCGAATGGCTGGACGGCGGCGCGATGCACTGGGCCCCCGGCTTCGAAAAGGACTGGGAGCAAAGGCTGGCCGACCTGCGCGCCGCGAGCCCCGCTCCCGGCGGCCCGGACCAGGGCTATTCCCGCATCCCGCGGAGCGGCTTCCTTGCCCTCGGGAGCAAATACGGCGCCGCCTACGTAGTCCGCAGAAGCGACGCCCCGCTGGCCTTCAAACCGCTCTATTCCAACCGCGATTTCACTCTTTACGCCCTCCCGGGCCTGTAATTTGGTAAAATGTCATATACACGCGCTTTATACACCCTGGAGACAACAATGGAGAATGTAATGGAAAACGAAGAAGATTTCGCTAAAATGTTCGAGCAGACCTATAAAGAGCCGACAAGGATGGAGCCCGGCCAGAAAGTGGAGGCCGCCATCGTGAATCTTACCCCCGAATGGGCCCTGATAGAAGTGGGCGGCAAGGGCGAGGGCTACATCGACATCAATGAACTGAAGGACGCCGAAGGCAATGTCCAGGTCAAGGTCGGCGACAAAGTGCGCGCCTACTTCCTCCACACCGAGGAAGGCGAGATGCGCTTCACCACCAAGATCGGCACCGGCCCCGCGGCCCGCGCCCAGTTGATGGACGCCTTCAAGAACCATATCCCGATGGAAGGCAAAGTTTCCAAGGAGCTGAAGGGCGGCTTCGAGATCATCATCTCCGGCGGCATGCGCGCTTTCTGCCCCTACTCGCAGATGGGCATCCGCCGCGACGAGAACAAAGAAGCTTATATCGGCGCCTCCATGATCTTCTTCATCATCGAATGCGACCGCCGCGACGTGGTGCTCTCCCGCCGGGAGATAGTGGAGAAGGAAAGGCAGGAGAAGATCGTCGAGCTTAAAGCGACCCTCCAGGAAGGCCACAAGATCCGCGGCGTGGTGACCTCCATCCAGAAGTTCGGCGCTTTCGTCGACATCGGCGGCATCGAAGGCCTGCTGCCCGTTTCCGAAATGGCCTGGGGCCGCACCGAGAAAGTGAGCGACCTGCTCGCCGCCGGCCAGCCGGTGGAAGTGATAATAAAGACTTTGGACTGGGACAACCGCAGGATCTCTTTGAGCCTCAAAGACACCCTGCCCAATCCCTGGGACACCGCGGCGCAGAAATGGCCGGCGGGCTCCTACCACACCGGCAGGGTGTCCCGCCTCGCCCCTTTCGGCGCTTTCATAACGCTGGGCGACGGCGTCGACGGGCTTATACATGTCTCCCGCCTGGGCGGCGACAAGCGGATCAACCACCCCGAGGACGTTTTAAAGGCCGGGCAGGACATCGAAGTGCGCGTGGAGGCCGTGGACGTGGCCAATAAGCGCATCTCCCTGGTGCCCGCCGACATCAGCCGCGAGGAAGACGAGACGAATGCCACGATGCAGAAATACCAGAAGCAGGAAACGAAATCTTCCGAAGAACCCGCGATGGGCTCCATGGGAGAGCAGCTCAAGCGCCAGCTGGAACAGAAGAACAAGATAGACAAATAAACCGGAGCAGGCAGCTGGTTAAAAGTCCCTCCGGCAAAACCGGGGGGACTTTT
>JAVHPG010000026.1:0-3907 GCA_036170455.1 Elusimicrobiales bacterium | reverse complement strand
GTAGCGCGGCGGCGGGAGAAAATTATACCAAAAGGTATAAGGGACGCGGATTCGGCGGCAAGCTTGCAAAGCGGAGGATTTGAGTAATAAAAATAGGATATTGAGCAGGATTAGCGAGTAATGCGCAATAGTTGTATAATAATGAGCATCTTATTATGAACAAAGCTGATTTGGTCCATATTTTAAAGGATTGGAATTTTTGGGGCAATCCGAACCTTAATTCCGGCATTGACAGGCCGGATTACCTGGAGGCTTACGGGAAATTCAGAGCGTCGGACCAGATAATAATAGTGACCGGAGCGCGGCGGACCGGAAAATCAATGCTGATGCGTCAGATGGCGCGAAAACATATAAGTCCCGGAGCTGACGGCAGAAACACGCTGATTGTTAATTTTGAGGATCCGCGCGTTATAAGTTCCGAGGCCGGAATTCTTCAGAAAATATATGACGCTTACCGCTCTGAAATTTATCCGGAGACTATGGGGAAGCCGTATATTTTTCTGGATGAAGTGCAATGGGTTGACGGTTGGGAAAGGTGGGTGCGCTCAATGCATGAGCTGGGGCTTGCGCATATCTGCGTGACCGGGTCAAACGCGTCTCTGCTCGGCCGCGAGCTTGCGAGTTCATTGACCGGGCGGCATTTGGATATAACCGTTTACCCGCTTTCATTTAAGGAATTTATCGATTTTAAGAATGTCGGGTCCGGCGGGGCGGCTGTTTCCGTTGAAACAGCGTTTGACGAAATTTTAAGATCCGGGGGGTTCCCCGAGCCGTTTTTTGCCTCGGAAAAAACCGCGGTTCTTCTGGCGTATTACGGCGACATTATCAACAAGGATATAGTCCGGCGGTATTCCGTGCGCAAAAAGGCCGATATAATGCGGCTGGCTTCCTTTTATATGACCGCCGTAAGTTCGCCTGTTTCATTCCGGGGACTTGAAAGACACACGGATTTAGCGGCTAACACAATAGAAAAGTTCTCTAAATATTTTTCGGACGCTTATCTGTTCTTTTTTCTTAAACGGTTTTCCTACAAGATACGGGAGACGGAAAAGAGCCCCCGCAAGATTTACTGTGTTGACACGGGGCTTGCCAATGCCGTGGGCCTTCATTTCAGCCGGAATATCGGTAGATGCGCGGAAAACATGGTGTTTCTTGAACTTCTCAGGCGTGGGGGGGCCGGCCGAAGCGTGTTTTACTGGAAAGACGAGATAAATAACGAAGTGGATTTTGTGGTTAAAGACGGGATAAATAAAGTGAAACTGATACAGGTATGTTGGGACGTTTCACAGCCTGAAACCAGAAAAAGGGAAGTCCGCGCTTTGTTAAAAGCGATGCGGAAATTAAAAGTCGCCGAAGGGCTTGTCCTCACCAGGGATGAGGAGTCTTTGCAACGGCATGAAGAGGGAAAAATTACATTCACGCCGTTTCATAAATGGTTTTTGTCGGGAGGGGATGGGGTCAGGTCTTGATTTTTGACCTTTTGGCGGGCGCAGGCAGGGAAGCAGGAATTAAAGTATAAATAGCGGTTGCCGGCGGAGATATTAGCTATGCTTAACCTTTTTTATTACGGACAAGTGGCTACAGGCGGGGATTTTACCGACAGGACCGCCGAGCTTAAAGAGCTTGTCGGAGAACTTGCCAGCGGCGCCAGGGTATTTCTTATTTCTCCAAGGCGGTATGGCAAGACTTCGCTGGCGTTCAAGGCGCTGGCCGCGCTTAAAGAGCGCGGGGTTATAACCGCTCATCTGGATATGTATGACGTCTCCACCGTAGAACAGTTCGCCGCGCATTATGCCAGGGCTATAGCGCAGGCGGCGGAAGCTTCTTGAAATTCCGCAAAAAGCCGCGGAGAGGAAAAAAAAGAGGTTCGCGGTGTTTTCCGATATCTGGTTTTGCGAGTGGTTCAGGAAGAAAGGGTAAGGGGGGTAGGGACGTTGGTGCTTTGACAGTCTACAACAGCTAATGACTAGACGAACTATTGCAGCCATCGCGGGTTTATGCCTGTTCTTCGCACAGGCGGCGGCGGCTGAAAAAACAGCGGGGAATATTACCGTGCTCGGCGACGCGGCGGACTATAGCGCCGCCAGCTCAAGCATGGCGGCTTCTGTCTATTCCCTGGATGGGGGCCTCTCCGGCGCGGCGTATGACTCGCCTTCCGATCTGCCTAATAATGTCGTCCTTGAATCCGGTTTTTATTCCCGCCTGGTCGGCACCGCCGCGCCGGGTTACTCCGGTACGAACATAAGCAGTTACACGCTTTCCTTCGTGCAGTCCAACCCGGCCGGAACTACTTACGACGTTTATGTTTCCACCTGGGCCATGGCCGACCCTTATATGGTGTACTTTACCACCGACGCAACCGGCCGGCCGGTAGAGGGGCTCTCCCCGAACACAAGTTACTACAATTTCGTGATGGCGAATTACATGGAGGGGGATTATTCAGCCCCTATAGCCACCACGGCGGTAACTTTGGCCGTGGCGCCCTCTTCCGGGCCTTTCACTCTGGCTGACGCCGGGCACAATACCCTGGACCTATCATTTGCCGGGTTCGAGAACCCTCCGCCCGTTCCCGCCATGGATTGGGCTCCCCAGGCCCCGGCCCTGCCGGCGGCGCGCTACGGGCAGGCCTCGGCGGTTTATGGCGCGAATGTTTTTCTCACCGGCGGTTTCGACGGGGTTTATTTCTCGAGCGCGGTGCTCCGCGGAATTCTTTCGTCGGACGGCAGCGTCTCCTCCTGGGAAGCTGCCGGTTTCATGCCGGCCGGACTTTACGGGCACCAGGCGGTGGCAGCGCGCGGCAGGCTGTATATACTTGGCGGCTACGCTTCCAACGGCTCCCGGTCGGAAGTCTGGTCCGCCGATATTTCGCCCACCGGTGTTCTCGGCAAATGGGAGCCTGAACAGCCCTTACCGGACCGCGCCTACTTCCACGCCGCGGCCCTGGCCGGGACCAGGATCTATGTTTCCGGCGGCTACAAGAGCGGCTCCGGAGTCCTGCCGGGAATCTACTATTCCGAGGTGGGCGACGATGGAACTCTTGCAACCTGGAACAGCGCGGGCACTCTGCCCGCGCCGCTCTACGCGCACTCTATGACCATGCTGCCGGGGAGGTTCATCATCGCCGGCGGCAAAGACGGGGCTTCCGCCCGCAGCGAGGTCTGGAGCTGCGCTCTCGACGCCGGGGCTTTCCCGGGGGCCTGTTCCGCATACACTTCGCTTCCGGCCCCGCGCTACGGGCATACAGCCTTGTCGGCGGCTAACCGGCTTTATATCATAGGCGGTAATAACGGCTCCAGCGCCCAGGCCCAGGTTTTTCTGACCACCGTGCCTGCCGCGGGCGCCGCCCCCTGGGAGTCAGGCGCGCCTTTGACAGCGCCGCTCCAGTTCGCGGCGGGGGAAATAATCGGTTCAAGACTGCAGGTTTTCGGCGGCTCTAGCGGCTCCGCCGCCTCTAATCTGATCTTTGCCGCGGTTCTGCGCGGCACGGAGTACCAGGCGCAGATAGCCGCGGACAACCTCTTTACTAACGGACTCATAACTTCAAACTGGGCCAGCAGCCCGGAGGCCGTATTCGGCAGCCTGCAGCCCAGCTCGACCTATTATTTCAGGGCCAAGGCCAGGAACTGGACCGGGGCGGAAACAGCCTATTCTCCCGCCGGCTCCACTATCACTTACGCGGCCATACCCGGCACGGCCGCCTGGACGAATATCGGCGTGGATTCGGTCACGGTCAACTGGCTGGCCAACGGGAACCAGCCCGGGTACAACTACCTGGTAATTTATTCCAGCTCCCCGGACTACAACCCGCCGGGGGCGATATTAAATAGCGGGACCTCCGCGACTATAGGCGCTCTGCTTCAGAGTACGACTTATTACGCCAAGATCAGGGTCAATAACACTTAAGGCC